>NZ_CP178837.1:920463-1227284 GCF_047946755.1 Leucobacter sp. HNU
GCACCAGCGAGCCGCTGAAGAACACGGTGCCCAACGCGACGCTCGAGTCGATGCCGGTGGTCGACGCCAAGGGCCTGCTGGTCTCGCGCAATGCCGCCCAGCCCGGAGCGGCCTCAGGGAACTTCGCCACCACGCCGGTAGCGTGGAAGGGCAAGCTGCCCGCGCCGGATACCCACTAGTCGTCTCGCGGGCGAACGAGGAGGGTCCATGCGGAACGGGCGGATCCGCGTGAGGCGGCGCGCCTTGGCGCTGCTGATCGTGGGAGTGGTCGCGGTGGTGTTTGCCGTGCGGCTCTTCGACCTGCAGGTCGTGCAGGCGCCGAAGCTGAACGCGGACGCAAAGGACAAGCGCGCCGTGCCGGTCTCGATCCCGAGCGTGCGCGGCGACATCGTCGACCGCAACGGCGACGTCTTCGCGACGACCGACGAGCGCTACGACGTGCAGCTGTCCCCGAAGAACACGGTGCTCAACGGCGGCCGCTTCTACCGTCCGGTGTCGCCCGGCGCCACCGCGACCGTCGAGGTCACCTCGAAGGAGGCCTTCGCCGAGATCGGCGCGATCACTGGGCAGAAGCCCGAGGAGATCCAGAAGATCGTCGACGACGCGCTCGCGAAGAACAAGAAGTCCGACTTCGCCTACGTGAAGCGCTCGGTCGACCTCGTCGCGCTCAAGAAGCTCAAGGATCTCGGGATCCCCTGGTTGACCTTCGACACGGCCTACTCGCGGGTCTACCCGAGCGGCGCCGTCGCGGGCAATATCGTCGGCTTCTCGGGCTCCGACGGCAAACCGCAGGCCGGCATCGAGATCTCGCAGAACGCCTGCCTCACCGGCAAGGACGGCTCGGAGGTCTACGAGCGCGGGGCCGACGGCGTCGCGCTGCCCGGCAGCGTGGTGGTGACCCAGCAGGCGGTCAACGGCGGAACCATCAAACTGACCCTCGACCGCGACCTCAACTGGCAGGCGCAGGAGATCATCAACAAGCAGGTCGCCGACGTGGGGGCCGAGTGGGGCTACCTCGTGATCATGAACGCCAAGACCGGCGAGCTGGTCGCGGTGGCCGAGAACAACTCGGTGGATCCGAACAACGTCGACGGCTCGCCGAACCGCGAGGCGCGCTCGTTCACCTCGCCCTACGAGCCCGGCTCCACCTTCAAGAGCATCACGGCCGCGGCCCTCATCGACCAGGGCAAGGCGACGCCGCTCACTCCGAACCTCACGCCCTCGCACTGGGAGCCCGAGCCCAACGTGCAGTTCGGCGACTCCTTCGTGCACCCGCCCGAGCAGTGGACCCTGAACGGGATCATGGTGCACTCCTCGAACGTCGGCATCTCGATGCTCGGCAACCAGCTGAGCCCGGCGGTGCGCTACAGCTACCTGCAGAAGTTCGGCATCGGGCAGTCGACGAAGGCCGGCATGCCGCTCGAGGATTCCGGTCTGCTCAACCCGCCGGACAAGTGGGACCGCCAGACGGCGTACAACACCATGTTCGGCCAGGGGCTCTCGTCGACCATCGTGCAGACGGCGGGCGTCTACCAGGCGCTCGCGAACGGCGGCGTGCGGATCCCGCCCACGCTCGTGCAGAGCTGCACCTCGGCGGACGGCGACGTGAAGAAGCCGGATCACGGCAAGCCCGTGCGCGCGGTCTCGGAGAAGACGGCGAGCACCATGATGGGCGTGCTCGAGTCGGTCGTGCAGGAGGGCTGGATCAAGCCCTACCTCGAGATCCCCGGCTACCGGATCGCGGGCAAGACGGGCACCGCCGAGGAGGTGGACCCGGCGACGGGCCGCTACCGCACCGACTACGTGCACTCCTTCGCGGGCGTCTTCCCGGCCGACGACCCGCAGTACGTCGCGGTAGCATCGGTGGCGTTCCCCTCGTCGGGAGACGGCGGCATCGCCGCGATGACCGCCTTCCGGAACGCCGCCGAGGCGACGATCCGCACGTTCCACATTCCGCCGTCGAAGGGCGCCTACAAGCCCCTTCCGACCGACTACTGACCCGCGCGACCCGCGGCAGAGATGGAGACCCAGTGACGACCGACGGTGCGATGAGCATCCGACCCGCGCATCCGACCGAGATGCCGCTCGAGCGACTCGCCGAGCGCTTCGGTCTGGAGCACGACGGCGATCTCGGGGGCCGTGCCGTCACGGGCGTCTCGATCGACTCGCGCGACGTGCAGCCGGGGGATCTCTACGTCGGCCTTCCGGGGGCCAGGCACCACGGCGCGGACTTCGCGGCTACGGCCGCCGAGCGGGGCGCGGTCGCGGTGCTCACCGATGCCGCGGGGGCCGCGCGCGCCGCATCCGCCGGCCTGCCGGTGCTCCGCTCCGCCGGGCACCCGCGCGAGGTCCTCGGTGCGGTATCGGCCGCGGTCTACGGCACCGAGCATCTGGGCGACGGCCCCGACGGGGCGAAGATCTTCGGCATCACCGGCACCAACGGCAAGACCAGCGTCGTCTATCTGATCGCCGAGCTGCTGCGCGCCGCGGGAATCACCGCCGGCCTCAGCTCCACGGCAGAGCGCCGCGTGGGCGAAGCGGTCATGACGAGTGGGCTCACGAGCCCGGAGGCCTCCGAGCTGCACGGGCTGCTGGCGCGGATGGTCGAGGAGGACGCACGCGGGATCGCGCTCGAGGTGTCGGCGCACGCGGTCGAGCGCCGCCGCATCGACGGCGTCCGCTTCGACGTCGTGGCCTTCAACAACTTCTCGCAGGACCACCTCGACGATTTCGGCGACATGGAGAGCTACTTCGCGGCGAAGCTCGCGCTGTTCGCCCCCGAGCACGCCGCCCGCGGCGTGGTCGTCGTTGACTCGCCGTACGGCGTGCGCGTCTCGCGCGAGTCGAAGATCCCGGTGACGACGCTCGCGACCGAGTACGGGGTCGAGGCCGACTGGCACCTCGCGGTGACGCGCCAGGACCTCGACGGCGTCAGCTTCGTGCTGCAGGGCCCCGAGGGTGCGCGGTTCCGCGGTCGCGTGCCGGTGTTCGGCCGCTTCATGGCCGAGAACGCCGCGCTCGCGCTCATCATGCTGCACGAGGCGGGGATCCCGATCGCGCAGGTCGAGGCCGGGCTCGAGAACGGGCTCATCCCGGTGTACATCCCCGGCCGCCTCGAAGCGATCAACCCGGGCGGTCCCGGCCCCCGGTTCTACGTCGACTACGGGCACACGCCCGGCGCGTTCCAGACGATGCTCGACGGGCTCGCCGAGGTCGCCCCGGGCCGCATCGTCTTCATGTTCGGCGCCGACGGAGACCGTGACACGACGAAGCGCGAGGAGATGGGCCGGATCGCCGCCGCGGGCAGCGATGTGCTGATCGTCTGCGACTACCACCCGCGCACCGAGGATCCCGCCGCGATCCGCGCCCAGCTCATCGCCGGGGCGCGGATCGCCAACCACGCCGAGATCATCGAGGTCGCGGACCCGCGCGAGGCCGTGCGCCGTGCCATTTCAATCGCGGGTCCCGAAGACGTTATTCTGTATGCCGGTCCCGGGCACGAGGACTATCAGGAAGTAGCCGGGCAGCACCTCCCGTACTCGGCTCGAGACGAAGTACGCGGAGCGCTCCGCGAGGCAGGACTGCTCCAGTGATCGAACTCACACTCGACGAGATCGCGGCCGCGGTCGATGGACGCCTGGTGCCCGGTGCATCGGGCGCGACCGGCGCAACGGTGGTCGCGGGGGAGTCCCAGACCGATTCCCGCGAGGTCGCCGAGGGGCAGATCTTCTTCGCCCGGCGCGGTGAGGAGACCGACGGGCACCGCTTCGCGACGAAGGCCGTCGACTCCGGTGCCGCGCTGCTGGTCGTGGAGCGCGAGACCGACGACCGCGTGCCCCAGATCGTCGTGGCCGACAGCACCGACGCCCTCGGCGCCCTCGCGACCGAGGTCGTGCGCCGCGTGCGCGGGGCCGGCGGCCTCCGCATCGTCGGCATCACGGGCTCCAACGGCAAGACCACCACGAAGAACCTCGTCGCCGCGATGGCCCGGCGACTCGGCCCGACGGTCGCCTCGGCGAAATCGTTCAACAACGAGGTCGGCGGGCCGCTCACCATGCTCCGCGTCGAAGCGGGCACCGAGACCCTCGTGGCCGAGATGGGCGCGAGCGCCGAGGGCGAGATCACCCGCCTCACCGACATGGCGCAGCCCCACATCGGCGTCGTGCTGACCGTCGGACTCGCCCATGCGGGCGGCTTCGGCGGGATCGAGACCACCTTCCGCACCAAGAGCGAGATGGTGCGCGCGCTCGATGCGACGGGCGTCGCCGTGCTCAACCGGGACGACCCCCGTGTCGCCCGCATGGCCGAGCTGACCGAAGCGCGCGTGCGCTGGTTCGGCCAGTCCGACGCGGCCGACGTCCGCGCGAGCGATGTCGTCGGCGACGCGAGCGGCACCCGGTTCACCATCCACGCCGATGGCGAATCGCGTGCCGTGCGCTTCCGGGTGCTCGGCGAGCACCACGTCATGAACGCGCTGGCCGCCGCCGCGGTCGGGCTCGAGCTGGGCCTCGACCTCGACGCCGTGGTCGAGACGCTCGAAGCCGCGGTCGTCGCTGCCCCCGGCCGAATGGAAGTGCTCGGCGGGCGCGACGGCATCACGATCATCAACGACGCGTACAACGCGAGCCCGGACTCGATGAGCGCTGCGCTGCGCACGCTCGCGCAGGTCCGACGCCCCGAGGCGCGCTCGGTCGCGGTGCTCGGCGCCATGAGCGAGCTCGGCGAGCTCGCGGGCGACGAGCACGACCGCATCGGTCTGCAGGTCGTGCGCCTCGGGATCTCGGAGCTCGTGGTGGTGGGCGCCGAAGCGCGCCGCCTGCACATCTCGGCGATCAACGAGGGCTCATGGGACGGCGAGAGCGTGCTCTTCGATTCCGCCGACGACGCCTTCGAGTACCTGAAGTCCGGCCTGCGTCCCGGCGACACGGTGCTGGTGAAGTCCTCCAACGCCGCCGGCCTCCAGGCGCTCGGCGACCGGCTCGGTGCGGAGTTCGCGCCCGTCTCCGACGCCACGACCGAGGAGGTCACTGCATGATCGCCCTGCTCATCGCCGGCGGATTCTCGCTGCTCTACTCGCTGCTGCTCACTCCGCTCTTCGTCCGGGTGTTCAACCGCCTCCGCTGGGGCCAGCCGATCCGCGTCGACGGCCCGAAGGAGCACGAGGTCAAGCGGGGCACGCCCACCATGGGCGGCCTCATCTTCCTCTCGGGTTCCGTCATCGCCTACTTCCTGGGCAAGTTCATCATGGGGGAGACACCGACTCCCTCGGCCCTGCTCGTGATCCTCATGGCGGTGGGCGCCGGTCTCGTCGGCTTCATCGACGACTTCATGAAGGCCCGCATGCAGAACTCGGCCGGGCTGAACGGCTGGGCGAAGATCGTCGGCCAGATCCTCGTCGCCGTCGCGTTCGCGCTGCTCGGCCTGCAGTTCGCGAACCAGGCCGGCGTCACCCCGGTCTCCACGCACGTCTCGATCTTCCGCGACCTGCCGTTCGACTTCATGACCCTCGGCTCGGTGCTCGGCGTCATCGTGATCGTCGTCTGGATCATCCTCATCGTCACGTCCGCGACGAACTCGGTCAACGTGACCGACGGCCTCGACGGCCTCGCCGCCGGTGCCGCGCTGCTCGCCTTCGGCGCCTACCTCGGCATCGGCTTCTGGCAGTCGGCGCAGAACTGCGCCACGACCGCGGGCAAGGCCGGCTGCTACGAGGTCCGCGATCCGATGGACCTCGCGGTCATCGCGGCGGCGTTCCTCGGGGGCCTCGCGGGCTTCCTCTGGTGGAACACCAACCCGGCTCACGTCTTCATGGGCGACACGGGCTCGATGGGTATCGGCGGCGCGATCGCCGCGCTCGCGATCCTCACCCGCACCGAGCTGCTGCTCGTGCTGATCGGCGGCCTGTTCATCATCGAGACCGGCTCCGTCATCGTGCAGCGCCTCTACTTCAAGGTGACGAAGGGCAAGCGCATCTTCCTGATGAGCCCGATCCACCACCACTTCGAGCTCAAGGGCTGGGCCGAGGTCACGGTCGTCGTCCGCTTCTGGATCATCGCGGGACTCTTCGTGGTGGCAGGCGTGGGCGCGTTTTACGGAGAATGGTTGCTGCAGCAATGACCATCGATGTCCGCGAGCGCGTGCTCGCACTCTCCAGCTGGCACCACGACTGGTCGGGGCTCCGCGTCGCGGTGCTCGGCCTCGGCGTCACGGGTTTCTCGGTCGCCGACACGCTCGTCGAACTGGGATCCCGGGTCCGCGTCATCTTCGCGGGCGAGGATCCCGAGCGCGAACAGCTGCTGCGCGTCATCGGCGCGGAGCAGGCCAGGATCGCGGGCGACGAGGCGCAGCTCGCCGACCTCGCCGAGTTCGACCCCGACCTCGTCATCGTGTCTCCCGGGTACCGTCCCGATCACCCGCTGACCGAGTGGGCGATCGCCCGAGGCACGGTCGTGTGGGGCGACATCGAGCTCGGCTGGCGCCTGCGCGACAAGACCGACCGGGTCGCCGACTGGATCTGCGTCACCGGCACCAACGGCAAGACCACCACCTCCCAGCTGACCGCGCACATGCTGCTGGCCGGGGGCTGCGCGCGGCGCCCGTGGGCAACATCGGCGTGCCGATCCTCGACGCGCTGCGCGATCCTCAGGGCTACGACGCGCTCGTGGTCGAGCTGTCGAGCTTCCAGCTCGAGCGCCTCGGCGAGATCTCGCCGTACGCGAGCGTCTGCCTGAACATCGCGGACGATCACCTCGACTGGCACGGATCCGCGGAGGCGTACCGCGCGGCGAAGGCCAAGGTCTACGAGCACACGCAGGTCGCCTGCGTCTACAACCGGGCCGACGCGGCGACCGAGCGCATGGTCGAGGACGCCGATGTGATCGAGGGCGCCCGCGCGATCAGCTTCGGCCTCGACGCTCCGCCGCCCAGCGGCTTCGGCATCGTCGACGGACTGCTCATCGACCGTGGCTTCCACGCCGAGCGCCGCAGCTCGGCGTACGAACTCGTCACGCTCGAAGAGCTGCAGGAACGCCACCTGGGCGCGCCGCACCTGGTGCAGAACATCCTCGCGGCGGCGGCCCTGGCCCGCTCCCGCGGGGTCGAGCCCGAGGAGATCGCGACGGCGATCCTGAACTTCGAGCTGGACGCCCATCGGGCCCAGAACCTCGGCGTGCTCGACGGAGTCACCTGGATCGACGACTCGAAGGCCACCAACGGGCACGCAGCGGCCGCGTCGCTGCGGGCGCTGGAGCGCGTGGTGTGGGTCGTCGGCGGTCTCCTCAAGGGCACCGATATCGGCGAGCTGGTCGAGACCCACGCGGAGCGCCTGCGCGGCGCGGTCGTGATCGGCGCCGAGCGCGAGGCGGTGCTCGCGGCGTTCGCCGAGCACGCGCCGGGTGTCGCGGTCCGGGAGATCGTGCCCGAGGGGGAAGCCTTCGATGTGGCCCGCGCGGCCGTCGACGCGGCCGCGGGACTCGCGGAGGAGGGCGACACCGTGCTCTTCGCTCCCGCTGCCGCCTCCATGGATCAGTTCTCCGACTACGCCGATCGCGGGCGACGCTTCCAAGCCGCGCTCCGCGCCTTCGCCGAGGGCCGCTGACGTGAGCGATCAGTCGGCGTCGACCCCGGGGCGCGGCACCTTCGGCCGCGCGCGGATCCGCCTCGGCGGCGCGATCCCCGCCCCGGGCGACCCGACCGTGGTGGCCCTGTACGCGATCACCTTCCTGCTGGTCGGCATCGGGCTGATCATGGTGCTCTCGGCGTCCTCCATCACCTCCTACCTCGACGACCAGGGCTTCCTCGGCGGATTCTGGCGTCAGGCGACCTACGCGCTCATCGGCATCCCGCTGATGATCTTCGCGGCGACCCGCCCCGTCGCGTTCTGGCGACGCTGGGCCTGGTGGCTCTTCGGGCTCGGCCTCTTCCTGCAGCTCCTCGTGTTCACCCCGCTCGGCGTCGACGTCTACGGCAACCGCAACTGGATCCAGATCGGATCGTTCTCCGCGCAGCCGTCGGAGGCGCTGAAGCTCGCGCTCATCGTGTGGATCGGCGCGGTGCTGATGTCGAAGGAACGGCTGCTCACGCAGACCAAGCACGAACTGATCCCGATCGTGCTGCCGGGTGCGCTCATCGCCCTCGGAACGGTGATGCTCGGCAAGGACCTCGGCACGACCATCATCATGGGCGCCTCGGTGCTCGGGGCGATGTACTTCGGCGGCGTCAGCTGGAAGGCCCTCGGCTACACCTTCGCGGGTGCCGCGCTCGCGGCGTTCTTCTTCGTCGTGACGAGCCAGAACCGCATGGACCGGTTGTTCGGCCACGCCGGAGGCAACAGCGACTACAGCGGCCTGGCATGGCAGCCGCTGCACGGGCTGTGGGCGCTCGCCGGCGGCGGGCTCTTCGGGGTGGGCCTCGGCGGTTCGAAGGCGAAGTGGAAGTGGCTTCCGGCGGCCGACAACGACTACATCTTCGCGATCATCGGCGAGGAGCTCGGCATGATCGGCGCGGTCCTCGTGATCGTGCTCTTCATCGTGCTGACCGTGCTGATGCTGCGGGTGATCGGCAACGCGCGGGACCGCTTCGGCAAGGCGGTCGTCGGCGGGATCCTCGTGTGGATCGTCGGGCAGGCCTTCGTGAACATCGCGGTGGTGATCGGCATCCTACCGGTGCTCGGGGTGCCGCTGCCCCTCATCAGCGCCGGCGGCACCGCGCTCATCGCGTGCCTGGTCGCCATGGGCGTGGTCATATCGATCGCGCGCGACAACGCGAAGCACCGAGACGAGATCCCCACCACGGAGGCGACACGATGACCACCTACCTGCTGGCCGGCGGCGGAACCGCCGGGCACGTCAACCCGCTGCTCGCACTCGCCGACCTGATCCGGGCCGAAGAACCGGACGCGGAGATCGTGGTGCTCGGCACGAAGGAGGGGCTCGAAGCCCGCCTCGTGCCGGAGCGGGGCTACGAGCTGGTCACCATCGAGCGGCTGCCGTTCCCTCGGAAGCCGAGCGCCTACGCGCTGAGGTTCCCGGCGAAGTACCGTCGCGCCATCGCCCGCGTGCGCGAGCTGATCCGCGAGCGCGGTGTCGATGTCGTCGTCGGTTTCGGCGGCTACGCTTCGGCCCCCGCCTACCGGGCCGGCGCGAAGGAGGGCGTGCCCGTGGTGATCCACGAGGCCAATGCGAAGCCGGGGATGGCGAACAAGCTCGGGGCCCGGTCCACGCCCTACGTCGCGGTGACGTTCCCGGGCACCCCGATCCCGCACGCGCGCGTGACGGGGATGCCCCTCCGGCCCGAGATCACGGGACTCGACCGCGCGGCGCTGCGTGCTTCGGCCCGCGAGCACTTCGGACTCGATCCCGAGCGTCGAACCCTGCTCGTGACGGGCGGCTCGCTGGGCGCCCGCGCGATCAACCGGGGCATCTCGAGCGAGGCATCCGCGATCACCGCGGCCGGGATCCAGGTGCTCCATGTCTGGGGCGGACTCACCGAGCTCGAGGACCCGGGCGTCGCGGGATACGAGGTGCTGCCGTACTGCGACCGCATGGATCTCGCGTTCGCGGCCTGCGATCTCGCCGTCTCGCGCGCCGGATCGACGACGGTGAGCGAGCTCGCGGGGCTCGGTATCCCCGCGGTGTTCGTCCCCTACGGGCATGGCAACGGCGAGCAGCGATTCAACGCGGCCGCGGACGTCGAAGCCGGTGGGGCCCTGCTCGTGGACGACGCGGAGCTGACCCCCGAGTGGGTGCGCAGCACGCTGATCCCGCTCGTCGGCGACGAGGATCGCCTGGCCGAGATGTCCGAACGGGCCAGGGGGTCGGGGCCCTCGACGGCACCGAGCGCCTGCTCGCGCTCGTGCGGGAGGCGCTGGCGGCTCGCTGACCCGATAGGATCACGGTATGTCTCGCAGCCTCCGCCTTCGGAGCCGCAGCAGGGTGTGAATCGACCGGCGCCCTGCCAGCGGCGCCGTTCGTCGTGCCGGTCATCGTTCCCGCTGATCGGAGAATCCACCCGTGTCCATTCGACCTCGCCCCTGGCTGATGCTCGCAGCGATGGTGCTGGCGCAGGCCTCGACCACGGTCGTCGCCGCCGCGCCCGCGTTCCTCATCGTCCACCTGCACGAGACCGAGGGGCTCGGGCTCGCCGCGGCCGGACTGCTCGCGGGCGCTCCCAACCTCGGCCTCGTCTGCACGCTCGTGCTCTGGGGCGCCGCGACCGATCGCTTCGGCGAACGGCGCGTGATCCTGCTCGGGCTCGCGGCGACCGCGGCCGCGGTCGCGCTCGCGATGCTGGCGCAGGGGTTCCTGCTCCTCGGGCTCGCGCTGGTCGCCTGCGGCGCCATGTCCGCCTGCGCCAACAGTGCGAGCGGCCGCTTGATCACCGGCTGGTTCCCGCCCGAGCGCCGCGGGCTCGCGATGGGGATCCGGCAGACCTGCCAGCCGCTCGGCATGGCCGTCGCCGCGCTCTGCGTGCCGCCGCTCGCGAGTCGGGCCGGAGTACCCGCCGCGCTCGCGCTCGGCGGGGCGCTGGTCCTCGTGAGCCTGGTGATCTGCGCCGTCGTCGTCGTCGATCCCGTGCGCATCGCGCGTTCAGCGATGACCGCTCCCGCGAATCCCTACCGGGAGACGCCCGCGCTCCTGCGCATCCATCTCGTCTCCATGCTGCTCGTGGTGCCCCAGTTCGCGCTGTCGACGTTCGGGCTGGTCTGGTTCACGGTCGGCTTCGGGTGGAGCGCGCTGGCCGCGGGCGCGCTGGTCGCGGCGTCGCAGTTCGCCGGGGCTGCGGGCCGGATCGCCGTCGGCGTCTGGAGCGACCGGGTGCGCTCCCGCCTTCGCCCCCTGCGGCAGGTCGCGATCGCCGGGGTGGCGATGCTGCTCCTCTCGGCCGTGTTCGGCTGGGCGGACTGGAGCCTGCTCGCGGCGGCGGCCTATCTGGTCGCGAGCTGCGTCAGCGTCGCCGACAACGGCCTGGCCTTCACCGCGGTCGCCGAGATCGCCGGGCCCGGCTGGGCCGGGCGGGCGCTCGGCGTGCAGAACACCGGCCAGTTCCTCGCGTCCGCCGCGGTGGGACCCGTGATCGGCGGCCTCATCGCGCTCGTCGGCGTGCCGACGGCACTCGCGCTCGTCGCGCTGGCCCCGGCGATCGCGATACCGCTCGTGCCCCGCGACGGGCGGAGCGCGGTCGAGGCGACGGCTCCGGTGGGAGCGCGCTGAGACCCGCGCCACACCGGGTCCGGCGCCGCGGGGAACCCGGGCGCGGAACGGTAGTCTTGTCGAGCACGACCTGAGGAGGCGCCCAGATGATCTACCCCGATCTCGACATGCAGATCCCCGACGAACTGGGGAAGGTGCACTTCGTCGGCATCGGCGGCTCCGGCATGAGCGGGATCGCGCGCATGATGCACGCGGCCGGGGTCCGGGTCTCGGGATCCGATCGCAGCGCCAACTACAACACGAAGGCGCTCGCGGAGCTCGGGGTCGCGGTCAGCATCGGTCACGCGGTCGAGAACGTCGGCGACGCCGACACCCTGGTCGTCACCGGCGCGCTCTGGCAGGACAACCCCGAATACCAGCTGGCGCTGTCCAAGGGACTGCCCGTGCTGCACCGCTCGCAGGCGCTCGCCTGGCTCGCGCGCGGCACGCGCCTGGTCTCGATCGCCGGCGCGCACGGCAAGACCACTTCGACCGGCATGGTCGTCACCGGCCTGCTCGGTCTCGGCGCCGATCCGTCCTTCGTGAACGGCGGCATCATCGAATCGCTCGGCACCTCCTCCGGTCCGGGCTCCGACGACCTCTTCGTGATCGAGGCCGACGAGAGCGACAAGTCGTTCCTGCTGTACGACACGGCGATCGCGCTCATCACCAACGTCGACCCTGAGCACCTCGACTTCTACGGTTCGCGAGAGAACTTCATGCAGGCGTTCGTCGACTTCGCTCGCGGTGCGAGCGAGCAGGTCGTCATCTCCGCCGACGACCCGGGCGCCCTCGAGGTACTGGAGTCACTGCATGCGCAGGGCGGCGCGCTTCCCGCCATCCGCACCTTCGGCGAAGCCGAAGGTGCGGATGTGCGCCTGGTCGCACTCGACGATTCGGGCCCGGTGGCCTTCGAAGTCGAGGTGCGCGGGGCCGACGGCGGGGTCGAACGGCATCGCGCGCAGCTCGCCGTGTTCGGCAAGCACAACGCGGTCAACGCGGTCGGCGCTCTCGCCGTGCTCACCGGGCTCGGCTTCGACGTCGCCGCCTCCCTCCGTGCGATCAGCGAGTTCGGCGGCACCAAGCGTCGCTTCGAGTTCCACGCCGAGGTGGGCGGGGTACGCGTCTACGACGACTACGCGCACCACCCGACCGAGGTGGCGGCACTGCTCGACTCGGCGCGCGCCGTCGTGGGGGAGGGCCGCCTCATCGCGATCCATCAGCCGCACCTCTACAGCCGCACGAGCCTGTTCCACCGCGAGTTCGCGGAGGTGCTCGAACAGGGCGCGGACCGCACCGTGGTGCTCTCCGTCGACGGGGCGCGCGAGGATCCCGTCCCCGGGGTCACCGGTGCGCTCGTGGCCGACGACTTCTCGGACCAGAGCCGGGTCGCCTACATCGACGACTGGCAGCGCGCGGCCGACTACCTCGCCGAGATCGCCGAACCCGGCGATGTGATGGTGACCATGAGCTGCGGCACCGTCTATCAGATCATCCCGCAGGTGGTCGAGGCGCTGCACGGCCGGTTCGACGCCGACGGCGAGTGAGCCTGCCGTGCCGATGAAACGGCGGCGCGCGTGAAGCGCCCGAGCGGCTTCGATCGGGAACCCGAGCCGGAGCGCGTCGAACCCGTCGCACCGGAGGCCCCGGCCCGAGGCGAGCGCCGCGATGGATCCGACGGCGCCTGGCTGCTCCGGCGCCGCGGCGCCGGAGCAGCCAGCGAGGCGCCCGAGGTGCCGACGCCTGCATCCGGATCCGGCTCCGCTGCCGATGCGCCTCGGGACGGCGACGCTCGGGTCGAGGAGCGCGCTCCCGACCCGAGCGACCTCGCCGACGTGATCGGGGCCGCGCGATTCGGCACGGCCGACGCCACCCGATCCGTGTCGCCGCGGCACGGCGCCGAGCCGGACTCCGCCGGAGCGCTCGCCGACGAGCTTGCGACCACCGACCTGAGCGACGCCGCGCTCGACGTGCGCGAATCCGGCAGCGGTCTCCTCGCGAAGCTGCGCGCTCGACCCGAGCGCGAGCCGGATCCGATTCGCGCGGCCGAGCGCGACCTGCGGACGGCGACCCGACTGCGGCGGCGGCGTGAGCGTCGCGAGCAGCGTCGGTTCACGGTGCACGCCCGGCGTCGGCGCCGGTACTGGCTGATCGGCGCCGGTGCGGTGGCGGCGCTCGCGCTCTTCGTCGCGATCGGGGTGCTCAGCCCGCTCATGGCCGTACGCGATATCCGCGTCACGGGTGCGTCCCGCGTCGACGCGGCGAAGGTGACCGACGCGCTCGGACGGTTCGACGGCGTGCCGCTGGCGCTGGTCGACGACGGCGAGGTGCACCGCGCTCTCGCGGAATTCCCGCTGATCCAGCGCTACGCGATCGAGCGGATTCCGCCCGGCACCCTGGTGGTGCAGGTCGAAGAGCGGGTTCCCGCGATCACGGTGGCGAAGGGCAAGGCGTTCGAGACCTACGACCCCGCGGGCGTGCTCGTGGAGACCGCCGACAAGCGTCCCGCGGGGGTGCCGCTCGCGACCGGAGCCGCGGCGACCCCGGGTTCTCAGGCGTTCTCCGCCTCCGCGAAGATCGTGCGCGACATGCCCGAAGCCCTGCGGAAGCAGCTCGCCGCGGTGACGGCCTCGAGCGGGCAGGACGTCCGCTTCACGCTCGCGGGCGGGCTCGAGGTGCTGTGGGGCGAGGCGACCGAGACCCAGAAGAAGTCCGCGGTGCTGCAGGCCCTGCTTACGGGGCTCAAGGGGCGGTCCGTGCAGCGGATCGACGTCTCCGCGCCGAACGCGCCCGTCTACAACTGAGCGCCGGGCGCGATCGGGGCCGGTTTCTCGCGGAGATTCGGCCGCGCCGGTGTGTCGCCGGTGGCTGCGGGGCCTGTCGCCGTACCTTGGGAACCGCCCGAAATGTATACCCGGATACTAACTTTCACCTTGAGGTAGAGGTTGAAGGTTGAGGGGGAGGACCCACAGTGTCAACGAACCAGAACTACCTGGCCGTCATCAAGGTCGTCGGTGTCGGCGGCGGCGGCGTCAACGCGGTGAACCGCATGATCGAGCTCGGCCTGAAGGGCGTCGAGTTCATCGCGGTGAACACCGATGCCCAGGCGCTTCTGCTCAGCGATGCTGACGTCAAGCTCGACGTGGGTCGCGAGCTCACCCGAGGTCTCGGAGCGGGGGCGGATCCCGAGGTCGGGCGCCGAGCGGCCGAGGATCACGCCGACGAGATCGAGGAAGCGCTGACCGGCGCGGACATGGTGTTCGTCACCGCGGGCGAGGGCGGCGGTACCGGAACCGGTGCCGCTCCCGTCGTGGCGCGGATCGCCAAGTCGATCGGCGCGCTCACCATCGGCGTGGTGACCCGTCCCTTCAGCTTCGAGGGCGCCGCCGCGCCGCGCAGGCGGATTCGGGCGTCAACGCGCTCCGCGAAGCCGTGGACACCCTCATCGTGGTGCCCAACGACCGCCTGCTCGAGATCAGCGAGCCGGGTATCAGCATGATCGAGGCGTTCGCCGCCGCCGACCAGGTGCTGCTCGCCGGCGTGCAGGGCATCACCGACCTCATCACCACTCCGGGCCTCATCAACCTCGACTTCGCCGACGTGAAGTCCGTCATGCAGGGCGCCGGTTCCGCGCTCATGGGCATCGGTTCCGCGCGCGGCGCCGATCGCGCCATCAAGGCCGCGGAGCTCGCGGTCGCCTCCCCGCTGCTCGAGGCATCGATCGAGGGCGCGCACGGCGTGCTGCTCTCGATCCAGGGCTCCTCCAACCTCGCGCTCAGCGAGATCTACGAGGCGTCCTCGCTCGTGCAGGACGTGGTCCATGCCGAGGCCAACATCATCTTCGGTACCGTCATCGACGACACGCTCGGCGACGAGGTCCGCGTGACCGTCATCGCCGCGGGCTTCGACTCGGAGCCGGTCGCCGCGCAGCAGAACCCGCCGCGGCGCTCGGACCGCTCGCGTCGTGCGGCGCGCGCCGAGGCCAACGACGAGAGCTCGCGTCCGCTCGCGGCGGTCGAGTCGCCCGCGGCCGAGCCCGCGACCGTCGGGGCCGCCGCCTCCACGGGGGAGGCCGAGTTCGGCGAGGCCATCTCGAACCCGCCCCTCGAGGCGCGGATGGTCGATCCCGCCTTCGACGGCGTCGACGACGACGACCTCGACATCCCCGAGTTCCTGCGCTGAGCATGGACGCGGAAGCTGTCGAAGCGAGCCGGACCGCACTCGCGGCCCGGCTCGCCGGCGTTACCGAGCAGATCGGCGAGGCGGCCCGCGCCGCCGGCCGGTCGGCGGAGGATCTGACGCTCATCGTGGTCACCAAGTTCCATCCCGCGAGCCTCGTCGCCGACCTGGCGGCGCTCGGCGTACGCGACGTCGGCGAGAATCGGCATCAGGAGGCGCAGGACAAGGCGGCGGAGCTCGCCGATCTCGACCTGCGCTGGCACTTCATCGGTCAGCTGCAGACGAAGAAGGCGCGGCAGGCGGCCCGCTACGCAGACGCGATCCATTCGATCGACCGGGAACGCCTCGTCGATGCGCTCTCGGGGATCGATCGCACGGTGGACGCGTTCCTGCAGGTCAATCTCACCGACGATCCCGGCCGCGGCGGTGCCGCGCCCGACGAGCTGGAGCACCTCGCCGAGCGCGTGCTCGAGACGCCCAGCCTGCGTCTTCGCGGGGTCATGGCGGTCGCGCCCCTGCCGGAAGAGGAGCAGGCGGCCCGCGCCTTCGAACGGCTCCGCGGATACTCGGATCGGGTCGTCGCCCTGGCTCCCGAGGCGACCGCGATCTCCGCGGGAATGACCCATGACTTCGCCGAGGCGATCGCGGCCGGCGCGACACACCTTCGTATCGGCAGCGCAATCACCGGAAACCGGCCGGCGGCCGGTTAGCCTCGAAGTAACCGCGCAAGCGTGTAGGGAGTAGAACATGAGCAACCCGCTGAAGAAGACCATGGTGTTCCTCGGACTCGCCGAGGACGAGCTGGAGGAGACCGGCGACCGCCCGGCCCCGGCGCCCGCCGCCGAGACCGCAGCGCCCGCCGCAGCCCCGCGCCCCGCGGCGCAGAAGGCCCCGGTCACCCCGCTGCGCAAGGTCACTCCGACCCGCGTGCCCGTGGCGCCCGCGATGAACGAGATCCTCACGGTGCACCCCAGCGAGTACCGCGATGCGGCCGCGATCGCCGAGAGCTTCCGCGACGGGATTCCCGTGATCCTGAACCTCTCGCGCATGAACGATGCGGACGCCAAGCGCCTGATCGACTTCGCGAGCGGCCTCTCCATGGGGCTCCGCGGGCGCATCGAGCGCGTCACGAGCAAGGTCTTCCTGCTGTCGCCGGAGCACATCGCGACGGCCAGCGACGAGGATGCGGGGTCGGAGACCGGCTCCTTCTTCGTGAGCCCCTCCGCCTAGCGCGGTGGCGATCCTCGCGATCCTCGGCCTCGTGCTGAGGATCCTGCTGCAGACGTACGTCTTCATCCTCTGGGCGCGTTTCGTGCTCGACTGGGTGCGCGTGCTCAACCCGCGTTTCCGGCCGCGCGGCGTGTGGCTCGCGGTGGTGGAGGCCGTGTACACGGTCACCGATCCGCCGATCCGGATGTTCCGGAAGATCCTGCCGCCGATCCGCCTGGGTGCGGTCGCGCTCGATCTCGGCTGGATGCTGACGATGCTGAGCTGCTGGATCCTGCTCGCGATCCTCCCCTGAACTTCTCTCCCGAACCTCCGTCCCCGCACGCACCCGCGAGGTGACGCCCTGCGAACTCCCTGGGCGAAGCCGAGCGATTGTTTGCTACCGTGGTTCCCATCCCACCGAAGTGGAACCGAAGCGAAAGAGATCCACGAATGTCACTGACACCCGAAGACCTTCTGAATCACGAGTTCTCCATCACCAAATTCCGTGATGGCTACGAGGTTGACCAGGTCGACGATTTCCTGGATCAGATCGCGGCAGAACTGCGCCAGCACGAAGAAGAGAAGGCCGAGCTGCGCAAGCAGATCGAAGAGCTGACCGCGAAGCTCGCCGAGGCCGAGGCCGGCAAGTCCGAGTCGCAGGTCGAGGCGTCCGAGCAGACCATCGTGGTCGATGCTCCGGCTCCCGCAGCTGCTCCCGTCTCCACCCCGAGCTTCGGCGAGGGCGACGCCGTCAAGTCGAGCGCCATGCTGCAGCTCGCGCTCGAACTGCACGACAAGCACGTCAGCGAGGGCGAGGCCAAGCGCGATCAGCTCATCCGCGATGCCGAGGCGACCTCCGCGCAGCTCGTGCAGGAAGCGCAGAAGCAGCGCGCCGAAGAGCTGCGCCTGCTCGGCGAGGAGCGCATCGAGTTCCGCAACAAGATCAAGGAGCTCCGCGAGTTCGAGGGCGAGTACCGCAACACGCTGCGCTCGTACATCCAGTCGCAGCTTCGCGGCCTCGAGGGCTCGCCTGAGCCCGGCGGGGCACCCGAGGGCCTGCAGTAGCCCCGGGCGTGAACGACGCATCCGAGCGGGCGGCGCGAATTCGCGCCGCCCGTCCTGCTTCGCGGCGACGACTGGTGCCCGTGCTCCTGTTCGTCGTCGCGATCGTCGTGTTCGCGGCTGACCAGCTCGTCAAGAACTGGGTCGTCGACACGCTGCCCGAGGGCCAGACCGTTCCGGTGCTCGGCGATTTCCTGCAGTGGCACTTCGTGCGCAACCCGGGTGCGGCGTTCTCGCTCGCGAGCGGCTCCACCTGGATCTTCACGATTCTCGCCACGGCCGTCGTCTGCGTGATCCTCTGGCAGATCCGTCGGCTCGGTTCGCTGCTCTGGGCAGCCTTCTTCGGTCTGCTGCTCGGCGGCGTGCTCGGCAACCTGACCGATCGCCTCACGCGCGCGCCCGGATTCCCGGTCGGGCACGTCATCGACTTCATCTCCACGCCGTGGATGATCCCCGCGATCTACAACATCGCCGACATCGCGATCTGCAGCGGCATGGCGCTGTTCGTGCTGGTGACGCTGTTCGGGCTCCCGCTCGACGGCTCGCCGCGTCGCAAGCGCGGCGAGGCGGAGCCCGGGGCGGACTGCGCCGAAGCGCCCGCGGCGGGCGCCGATCCCGAGCCGGAGACCCGCTGATGGAGCACCGTTCCCTTCCCGTTCCCGACGGTCTCGCGGGCGAGCGCGCCGATAGCGCCATCGCGAAGCTGCTCGGCTTCTCGCGCAGTTTCGCCGCGACCGTGGTCGAGGCAGGCGGCGTCGAGCTCGACGGACGGGTGCTCGGCAAGTCGGACCGGCTGGCTGCCGGTGGCTGGCTCCAGGTGAGCTGGACCGAGAAACGCGAACCCGAGATCGTTCCCGTGCATCTGCCCGAGCTGGGCATCGTGCACGACGATGACGACATCGTCGTGGTCGACAAGCCGGCCGGTGTCGCCGCACACCCGTCGCTCGGCTGGCAGGGGCCGACCGTGCTCGGCGCGCTGGCGGGTGCAGGCTTCCGGATCGCCACCTCCGGACCCGCGGAACGGCAGGGCGTCGTCCACCGGCTCGATGCGGGCACGAGCGGACTGATGGTGGTCGCCAAGAGCGAGCACGCCTATCGCGAGCTCAAGCGCGCTTTCAAGGAGCGCGAGGTCGAGAAGATCTACCACGCCGTCGTGCAGGGTCATCCTGATCCGTTCGCCGGCACCATCGAGGGGCCGATCGGCCGGCACCCGAACCACGAGTGGAAGTTCGCCGTGACGAGCGACGGCAAGCCGTCGGTCACCCACTACGAGACGATCGAGGCGTTCCCCTACGCCTCGCTGCTCGAGATCCACCTCGAAACGGGGCGCACGCACCAGATTCGCGTGCACATGTCGGCGCAGCGGCACCCCTGCGTCGGAGACGCGATGTACGGCGCCGATCCGAAGCTGTCGGAGCGACTGGGGCTGACCCGGCAGTGGCTGCACGCCATGCGCCTGGGGTTCCGGCATCCGGCGACGGGGGAGCCCGTGGAGTTCACCTCGAGCTATCCCGAGGACCTGCAGCACGCGCTCGACGTGCTCTCCGACTGACGCTCGTCGCCGATGTCGGCGGTGCCGCCTAGGATTCCGGCATGGGAATCGAGATCCGGCCCGCCGACGTCTACGACGACGTCCGCGCCGTCATCGGGCCGAAACGACCCGAGTCGAACGTCTGCTTCTGCCTGAGCTACCGCATCGGTTCTGCCGAGAACACGCGGCTCCGCGAACCCGCGCGCAGCGAACGGGTGCGCGGTCTGTGCTCCGAAGACCCTCCTCCCGGTGTGCTGGCGTACCTCGACGACGAGCCCGTCGGCTGGGCTGCAGTGCATCCGCGGGCCGGAACGAGCTTCGCCCGCAACCGAAAGATCCCGCACGTCGACGATCTCGATGTGTGGTCGCTGTGGTGCTTCCGCGTGCGTCCGGGGCACCGCGGCGCGGGCGTCGTGCATGCGCTCGCGAGCGGGGCGGTCGAATTCGCGCGGGCCAACGGGGCGCCGGCGATCGAGGGGTACCCCGTCGACAATGCCGGCCGGCCGGTGCACCAGACCATGGCCTATGTCGGGACCCGGGCGGTGTTCGAGCAGGCCGGGTTCTCCTGGGCCGCCGACACCGATTCGGTGCTGGCCGGTTTCCGCCGGGTCGTCATGCGCCTCGATCTGCGGGACGAGCGATGACCGCCGGCGGGCACGGCTCGGCAGAGCTGCGCGGGCTGCTCGATGCGCTACGAGCGCGGACCGAAGCGCGCATCGCGCGGATCTCCCTCGAACTGGACGAGCTCGCGCGCGCCCGCAGGAGCGAGAGTGACGACGACGAGCACGATCCGGAGGGCGTGCCGCTGTCGGCCGAGTGGTCGAGGCTCACCGGTCGACTCGAGGCGGCGCGCGAGGACCTGAGCGACGTCGAGGAAGCCGAACGCCGCCTGGCGGTGGGGGAGTACGGGGTCTGCACGGCGTGCCGCAGGCCCATCCCGATCGCGCGGCTGCGGGCGCGCCCGGCCGCCCGCACCTGCGTACCCTGCGGGGAACGCCGTGCGAGGTAGCGTCCGTACCGGCCGGGCGTCCGGAGCGCGCCCGCTGTCAGCGGTGCGCGATACCCTGGGACGGCCGACGAAAGGGGTCTGATTCGTGTCAGCGAACGACGGGTTCGTGCATCTGCACGTGCACAGCGAGTACTCGATGCTCGACGGGGCCGCGCGCGTCGGGCCGCTCATGGACGCCGCCGCCGCGCAGGGCATGCCCGCCATCGCGGTCACCGACCACGGCAACACCTTCGGCGCGTTCGATTTCTGGCGGCAGGCGAAGGATCGCGGGCTGAACCCGATCATCGGCATCGAGGCCTACCTCACGCCCGGGACGCACCGCACCGACAAGACGCGCGTGCGCTGGGGCAACGGCGGTGGCGACGACGTGTCGGGTGCCGGCGCGTACACCCACATGACCATGCTCTCGGAGACGACCGAGGGCATGCACAACCTCTTCCGGCTGTCGAGCTACTCCTCCATGCAGGGCTACTACTTCAAGCCCCGAATGGACCGCGAACTGCTGCAGACCTACGGCAAGGGGCTCATCACCACCACGGGCTGCCCCTCGGGCGAGATCCAGACCCGCCTGCGCCTCGGCCAGTACGACGAGGCCAGGCAGGCCGCTGCGGAGTTCCAGGACATCTTCGGCCGAGAGAACTTCTTCTGCGAGCTCATGGACCACGGACTCGACATCGAGCGCCGGGTGCAGTCGGACCTCATCAAGATCGCCCGCGACCTCAAGATCCCCCTCGTCGCCACGAACGACCTCCACTACGTGCACGAGGCCGACGCGGAAGCCCACTCGGCACTGCTCTGCGTCCAGTCGGGCTCCCGGCTCGACGACCCGAACCGCTTCAAGTTCGACGGCTCGGGCTACTACCTCAAGACCGCGGCCGAGATGCGCCACATCTTCCGGGACTTCCCGGACGCGTGCGACAACACGCTGCTCATCGCCGAGCGCTGCAACGTCGAGTTCAATACGACGGCCAACTACATGCCGCGCTACCCCGTTCCCGACGGCGAGACCGAGGACAGCTGGTTCGTCAAGGAGGTCGAGAAGGGACTCCACTACCGCTACCCCAACGGCATCCCCGACGCGGTGCGCAAGCAGGCCGAGTACGAGATCGGCGTCATCACGCAGATGGGCTTCCCCGGCTACTTCCTCGTGGTCGCGGACTTCATCAACTGGTCCAAGGACAACGGCATCCGGGTGGGCCCCGGCCGAGGTTCGGGCGCAGGCTCCATGGTCGCGTACGCCATGCGCATCACCGATCTCGACCCGCTGCAGCACGGCCTCATCTTCGAGCGGTTCCTCAACCCGGACCGCGTCTCGATGCCCGACTTCGACGTCGACTTCGACGATCGCCGTCGCGGCGAGGTGATCAAGTACGTCACTGAGAAGTACGGCGACGAGCGCGTGGCGCAGATCGTCACCTACGGAACGATCAAGTCCAAGCAGGCGCTGAAGGACGCCTCGCGCGTGCTCGGTTTCCCGTTCGGCATGGGCGAGAAGCTCACGAAGGCGATGCCGCCGGCCGTGATGGCGAAGGACATCCCGCTCTCCGGCATCACCGACCCCGAGCACCCCCGCTACAAGGAAGCGGCCGAGTTCCGGGCCGTCCTCACCGAGGACCCCGAGGCGAAGCTCGTCTACGACACGGCGCTCGGCCTCGAAGGCCTGAAACGGCAGTGGGGCGTGCACGCCGCGGGCGTCATCATGTCGAGCGATCCGCTGATCGACATCATCCCGCTGCAGAAGCGCGAGCAGGACGGCCAGATCGTCACGCAGTTCGACTACCCGACCTGCGAGGGCCTCGGCCTGATCAAGATGGACTTCCTGGGGCTGCGCAACCTCACCATCATCTCCGACGCGCTCGAGAACATCCGCCTCAACCGGGGCGAAGAGCTCGACCTCGAGCGCCTCGAGCTCGACGACGCGGCATCCTACGAACTGCTCGCCCGCGGCGACACGCTCGGAGTGTTCCAGCTCGACGGCGGTCCCATGCGCGGTCTGCTCCGACTCATGAAGCCCGACAACTTCGAGGACATCTCGGCGGTGCTCGCGCTCTACCGGCCGGGTCCCATGGGGGCGGATTCGCACACCAACTACGCGCTGCGCAAGAACGGCCTGCAGCCCATCACCCCGATCCACCCCGAGCTCGAGGAACCGCTGAAGGACATCCTCGAGACGACCTACGGCCTGATCATCTATCAGGAGCAGGTCATGTCGATCGCCCAGCGGGTGGCCGGCTTCTCGCTCGGCCAGGCCGACATCCTCCGCCGCGCGATGGGCAAGAAGAAGAAGTCCGAGCTCGACAAGCAGTACGAGGGCTTCTCGGGCGGCATGAAGGAGCGCGGCTTCTCCGAGGCGGCCATCAAGGCGCTCTGGGACATTCTGCTGCCGTTCTCCGACTACGCCTTCAACAAGGCCCACTCCGCAGCGTACGGTGTCGTCAGCTACTGGACCGCGTACCTGAAGGAGCACTACCCGGCGGAGTACATGGCCGCGCTGCTCACGAGCGTCGGCGATTCGAAGGACAAGCTCGCGCTCTACCTCAACGAGTGCCGTCGCATGGGCATCAAGGTGCTGCCGCCGGCCGTCAACGACTCATTCGCGAACTTCTCCGCCGTCGGCGACGACATCCGCTTCGGTCTCGGAGCGATTCGCAACGTCGGTACGAACGTGGTCGAGGGGATCCGCGAGGCGCGCGAGAGCAAGGGTCGGTTCGAGACCTTCCACGACTTCTTGAAGAAGTGCTCGATCACGGTGCTGAACAAGCGCACGGTGGAGTCGCTGATCAAGGCGGGCGCGTTCGACGGCCTCGGCGGCACCCGTCGCGCGCTGGTCGAGATCCACGAGCAGTCGATCGAGAGCGCGGTGAAGGAGAAGCGCGACGCGGAGCACGGCAACGTCGGATTCGACTTCGACAGCCTCTTCGCCGAGGCGGCGGAGGAGCAGGGCGACGCTGGCGAGACCGTCTCGCAGGTTCCCGACCGACCCGAGTGGACCAAGAAGGACAAGCTCGCGTTCGAGCGCGAGATGCTGGGCCTCTACGTCTCCGACCACCCGCTGCGAGGCCTCGAGGCGGCGCTGGCGAAGGAGGCGAGCGACTCGATCGAGCGCGTCACGAACCCGGAGTCCCACCTCGACGGCGAGATCGTCACCGTCGCGGGGCTGCTCACGAGCGTGCAGCACCGCACGGCGAAGTCGGGAAACCTCTATGGCATGGTCACCATCGAGGACTTCACGGGCGAGGTGCAGGCCCTCTTCATGGGCAAGTCCTACCAGGAGTTCGGCAGCCTGCTGCAGCCGGACTCGATCGTCGCGCTGCGCGGCAAGGTGAACGCGCGTGACGACGGCATGTCGATGCACGCCTACGGCGTCAAGCCGATCGACGCGGCGGTGCAGGACGACGCGAGCACGCTCATGCTGACGCTGCCCGACCAGCGGGCGACGGAGGACCTCATGCACGAGCTGAAGGGCACGCTGAAGCGGCACCGCGGCGAGAGCGAGGTCCGGCTGCATCTGCTGACCTCGACGAGCGTGCGCGTCTTCGACCTGCCGTTCCCGGTCCGCATCACCTCGGACCTCTACGGGGAGCTGAAGGGGCTGCTGGGTCCGCGCTGCCTCTCGGAGCCCGGGGCGTAGGCTGGCGTCATGCGTGAACTTCAGCACCGGATCCAGGAGGCGCTCGGCGCCCGAGCGGAGGTCGACCCTGCGGTCGAGATCGAGCGTCGAGTGAGCTTCCTCGTCGACTACGCGCGAGCCGTGCCCGGTGTGCGCGGCTTCGTGCTCGGCATCTCGGGCGGGCAGGACTCGTCCCTGGCCGGCCGTCTGGCCCAGCTGGCGGTCGAACGACTGCGCGGCGAGGGGGTCGAGGCCGAATTCGTCGCGGTGCGGCTGCCCTACGGGGTGCAGCACGACGAGGACGACGCGCAGCTCGCACTCTCCTTCATCCGTCCCGACCGCGCGGTCGCGATCGATATCGCGCCGGGCGTCGACGGCATCGTGGACTCGGTGGATGCCGCACTGGGCGAGGCGACCACCGATTTCACGAAGGGCAACGTGAAGGCGCGCATGCGTATGATCGCGCAGTACGCGATCGCGGGCGACCGAGGGCTCCTCGTCATCGGAACCGATCACGCGGCCGAGGCGATCACCGGCTTCTTCACCAAGTTCGGCGACGGCGCGGCCGACGTCGTGCCGCTCGCCGGTCTCACCAAGGGGCAGGGCGCCGCCATGCTGCAGCAGCTCGGCGCACCTGAGCGGCTCTGGCAGAAGGTCCCCACCGCCGATCTGCTCGACGGCGAACCCGGTCAGTCGGACGAGTCGAGCCTCGGTGTGAGCTACCCGGTGATCGACGCGTACCTGCGCGGCGAGAACGTGCCGGAGGCCGCGGCCGAGAACCTCGAACGCCGCTACCGCGGCACCGAGCACAAGCGGCGCCAGCCCGTCGGGCCCGATGACGACTGGTGGCGCGCGAACGCGGGCGGCACCCGATGACGACGAGCTACGTGCTGGCCGGCGGCTGCTACTGGTGCCTCGATGCCGCCTATCGTGCACTGCGCGGCGTCACGGACGTCGCCTCCGTGTTCACGGGCGGCCGCACCGAGCACCCGAGCTACGCGGAGGTCTGCACCGGCAGCACCGGCCACGCCGAGGCGGTCGTGGTGACCTTCGACGAGTCGGTGCTGCCGGCCGATGTGGTGCTCGACGCCTTCTTCACGATGCACGATCCCACGCAGCTGAACCGACAGGGCGCCGATGTCGGCACCCAGTACCGCTCGGCGATGTTCCCGCGCGATGACGAGCAGCGCGCTCGTTTCATCGCCGCGCGGGATCGCGCCGCCGAGTGGTGGCCGGGCGAGATCGTGACCGCGATCGAGCCGCTCGGCCCCATCTACCCGGCGCCCGAGGAACACCAGGACTTCTTCGCGAAGAACCCCACCCAGGGATACTGCCTCGCCGTGGCCGCGCCCAAGGTGAGCAAGATCCGCGCTTCTTTCAGCGAGTACCTCGCCTGAGTCGCCCCCGGCGCATGCGCACGCCTCGCGCCGAGGCTCCGGCGCTCAGGATGCGAGCGGAAGCTCCTCTCCGTCGTCATCGATGGCCTCCGGAACTCCCGAACCCGTCGGGTCTGTCGAGCCGGCAGAACCGGCCGCTTCGAAGGCGGATGCCGGGACTCCGGCACCGGGCACGGTCCACGCCGCCGCGCCGGAGTCCTCGACCGGATCGGAAGATCCCAGGGAGCCGGGGGCCGTCGGCCCCGTGGAATCCGCGGACTGCTCCACATCCTGGCCGGGAGCCTCGGGAGCCTCGGGAGACTCGGGCGACTCGGGAGATCCGGGAGATCCGGGAGATCCGGCGGATCCTGCGACCGGGAGCGACGTCACGATTGCGCCGCCGCGCTGCCCCGGGGCCTGCCTCGCGAAGCGGGAAGTGCCCCAGCGCAGCTCGTGGCCGAGCGCATCCGCCTCGATCTCGACCGAGGTTCCGCTGCGTTCCTTGTTCTCCCAGTTGCGGACCCGGAGCCGGCCGCTGACCAGCACGCGGTCGCCCTTCTGGAACGAGTAGTGCGAGTGCTCTGCCAGTGAACGGAACGCGGTGACCGAGTACCAGTTCGTCCCGCTCTCCACCCAATCGCCGCGCTCGCGGTCGTAGCGGCGCTCGCTGCTCGCGAGCCGGAACGAGCACAGGGGAACGCCCGCGCCCGTACGGATGAGTTTCGGGACGGTCGCGATGGTGCCGACGACGGAGATGGGGGTGCTCATGAGGGTCCTCCTCTGCAGTTGCGCCCGGCCGAAGGTGCGGGCTGCTCGATAAGTGACGGTGGGTGCTGAGCTTCGAGGGCCGCCGCTCCCACCGGTCTCCAGTGTGGAACCCGACCGGGTCGCGGAGCGCGAGAGCGCGGGAATGTGGACGAGATCCGAGATGATCCCGTCCCGAAGCGACCTGTGAGCGGAGAAGGGCCGGGCCGGCAGACCGACGCGGAAGGCCGGACCGGTGGGGCGGACGGCAGAACACGCCGTGCCGGTTTCTCCCACGCCGACCCCGTACACTGAGCCGGGTGAGCAGTGCTTCCCCCCATCGCCCCCGTCGATTCCGTGCGGGCGCGTCCGCCGTTCTCGCCGCAGGGCTGCTTGTCGGAGTGCCGATATTGAGCGGTTGCGCGATCTTCGAAGGGCCGACTCCCGAGACTCCGGCGCGCACTACCCCGGCTCCGCCCAAGGAAGCGCCGAAGCTGATCCCCGGCGGCACCGCCGAGCAGAACGAGCCCTATTTCACCGAGGTGATCCGCGCGTTCTCGACGGGCAAGGAGGCGGTGCAGGGCGAACCGGTCGTGCAGGCCGTCGCCAAGGCCGGCTTCGACAAGCAGGCGATGCAGGTCAGTTTCGACAAGACCAAGACCGACCTCGTCGCCGACTACATCTACGTCTCGGTGCGGATCGGGCAGGGCTGCCTCATCGGCCAGATCTCGACGACCGACCGCAGCTTCTCCGTCGACCAGGTCGCGGCGATCGGCCCCAACAAGGACATCTGCCTGATCGGCAAGACCCGGCCGATCGACTTCTGATCCGAGCTAACTGAGATCCCAGAGCAGCCGGTAGTAGGCGATCCGCTCGGGATCGGGGTCGACTCCGTAGCCGGCGTAGACGGCGTCCTCGTAACCCGGACCGAAGTTCCAGACCGTGCTCCATGATGCGATCGCCAGGTCCGCCCAGCGGTCGGCCGTGCCGAGCGCGCCGAGATCGACGTGGGCGAGGAACGCGCCGGTCTCGTCGAGCAGGGTGTTCGGTGCGCAGGCGTCTCCGTGGCAGACGACGGGATCGTCGACCGGGGGAGCGCTGCGCAGGAGGTCCCGCGCCTCGCCGATCGTGAGAGCGCGGTGCTCCGGTGCCCATTCCGCAGGGCCGGTCCCGCGAGTCAGCCGTTCCTCGACCTGAACGAGGCGTTGCTCGATCGACCAGTCGAAGGGGCAGGTCGAGGCGTCCAGCCGATCGTGCAGATCCCGCAGGCCGGCACCGATGGCTCGGGCGGCGGTCTCGGGCTCGGCGATCCATCGTGGTGCGACCGCCGAATGGCCCGGAAGCGCGGCGGTGATCAGCCAGGATCCGCTCGGGTCCGAGCCCGACTCGATGACGCGGGGTACCCGGGCGCCCTGCTCGGCGGCCCAGACCAGCCGTGCGGCCTCCGCGTCGAGGTCGAGTTCCGGAGTGCCCGCTGCGACCCATTTGAGATAGCGCGCGGCCGAGCGGTCGCGGAAGGTCAGACCGCCGAGTTCGTTCTCCCACACCGTCTCGAGGGATCCGGACGATCGATCCAGGATCGCGTCGGGGGCTTCGACCGGTTCGGCGGGGGATCCCGCGAGCGCTCGCTCAGTCATCGCTCCATGCTGCCAGTTCCCCTCGGGAGATGTCGGTGCGGGCGGCTAGAGTAGAGGCGATTCTCATCAGACCAGAGCACAAGGAGTTCGGGGCGCCCGCGCCCGGGAAACATATGGCCGAGTACATTTACCAGATGGTTCGCGCCCGCAAGGCGGTCGGCGAAAAGCTCATCCTCGACGACGTGACCATGGCGTTCCTGCCCGGAGCAAAGATCGGCATGGTCGGTCCCAACGGCGCCGGCAAGTCGACCATCCTCAAGATCATGGCGGGCCTCGACACCCCGTCGAACGGCGAGGCCGCGCTCGCACCGGGCTTCTCGGTCGGCATCCTCATGCAGGAGCCCGAGCTCGACGAGTCGAAGACCGTGCTCGAGAACATCCAGGACGGCATCGAGATCAAGGCCAAGGTCGATCGCTTCAACGAGATCTCCGCGCTGATGGCCGAGCCGGACGCCGACTTCGATGCACTGCTCGCCGAGATGGGCACCCTGCAGGAGGAGATCGACGCTGCCGACGGGTGGGATCTCGACAACCAGCTCGAACAGGCGATGGACGCGCTGCGCACGCCGCCGGCCGACGCCGCGATCGGCCCGCTGTCGGGCGGCGAGCGTCGCCGTGTCGCGCTCACCAAACTTCTGCTGCAGAAGCCCGATCTGCTGCTCCTCGACGAGCCCACCAACCACCTCGACGCCGAGAGCGTGCTCTGGCTCGAGCAGCACCTGCAGAAGTACCCCGGTGCGGTCATCGCGATCACGCACGATCGCTACTTCCTCGACAACGTCGCGGAGTGGATCGCCGAGGTCGATCGCGGGCGCCTGTACCCCTACGAGGGCAACTACTCGACCTACCTCGAGAAGAAGGCCGAGCGTCTCGACATCCAGGGCAAGAAGGATGCGAAGCTCGCGAAGCGCCTGAAGGAAGAGCTCGACTGGGTGCGTTCGAACACCAAGGGCCGCCAGGCCAAGTCGAAGGCGCGTCTGGCGCGCTACGAAGAGATGGCGGCCGAGGCGGAGCGCACGCGGAAGCTCGACTTCGAGGAGATCCAGATCCCCGCGGGTCCGCGTCTCGGCAACATCGTCATCGAGGCGAAGGGGCTCCAGAAGGGCTTCGGCGATCGCACGCTCATCGACGGCCTCTCGTTCTCGCTGCCGCCGAACGGCATCGTCGGCGTGATCGGCCCGAACGGCGTCGGCAAGACCACGCTCTTCAAGACCATCGTCGGCCTCGAGCCGCTCGACGGCGGCGACCTGAAGATCGGCGAGACGGTCCAGATCAGCTACGTCGATCAGAACCGCGCCAACATCGACCCCGAGAAGACGCTGTGGGAGGTCGTGTCCGACGGACTCGACATCATCACGGTCGGCAAGACCGAGATCCCCTCGCGCGCCTACGTGTCGAAGTTCGGGTTCAAGGGACCGGATCAGCAGAAGAAGGCCGGCGTGCTCTCGGGCGGTGAGCGCAACCGACTGAACCTCGCGCTGACGCTCAAGCAGGGCGGCAACCTGCTGCTCCTCGACGAGCCGACCAACGACCTCGATGTCGAGACCCTGCAGTCGCTCGAGAACGCGCTGCTCGAGTTCCCCGGCTGCGCCGTGGTCATCACCCACGACCGGTGGTTCCTCGACCGCATCGCGACGCACATCCTCGCCTACGAAGGCACCGAGGAGGAGCCCGCGAACTGGCACTGGTTCGAGGGCAACTTCGAGGCGTACGAGGCGAACAAGCTGGAGCGGCTCGGGCCCGACGCGGCGAACCCGTCGCGCAGCCACTACCGCAAGCTCACGCGCAACTGACGCTCTCCGGCGACGGGGCGCAACCGCAACGGTTGCGCCCCGTCGCGGTTTCGAGCGCACACCGACTCACCTCGACTGGAAGGATCCCCGCATGGCGCGCACCCATGTCGACCTCGAGCTCCGCTGGGGCGATCAGGACGCGTACGGGCACGTGAACAACGTCGCCTACGCCCGCTACCTCGAAGAAGCGCGCGTGCGCACCTTCTGGCTGGGCAGCGGACGCGAGCGCACCGGCATGGAACGGCACTTCCGTGGGGACGATCCCGACGGGCCGAAGATGCTGGTCGCGAGCCAGCAGATCGAGTTCCTGCGCGTGCTCGAATACGCGGAGCAGCCGATCACCGTCGAACTCTGGATCGGCAAGCTCGGCGGGTCCTCGCTCGAGGTGCACTACGAGATCGTCGACGGCTCCCAGGCGGAGCGAACCGTCGTCGCGCGCGCGATCACCGTCGTCGTGATCGTCGACGGGAAGACCCTGCGGCCCATGCGCCTCTCGGGCGAGGGCCGCGAGTCGGTCGAGGCCTGGATGGACGAACCGCTGCGGCTCGGGCGCCGCTGACCCCGCGCCCGGGCCGAGCTCGGCTCGGCACGAGCGCTGACCTCCAGTAGGAGATCCGGCTTCAGACGGACGAATTCCTGCAGGGTGCTCCTTCTGAAGCCGAATCTCCTTCTGGAGCAAAGCGCTTCAGCGGTGGCGAGGCCCGCACACGCCGCCGAGCACGCGAAACGTGACAGGGGATTCCCGCCTACCCCCGAGGCAGCCGGACCGTGACCTCCTGGGAGACCGACGCGACGAGCGCACCCGAGCGGTCGTAGAAGCGTCCGGTGGAGAGCCCGCGCCCGCCCTGCGCGGTGGGGGATTCGAGCTCGTAGAGCAGCCAATCGTCGACGCGGAACGGCCGGTGGAACCACATCGCGTGGTCGAGGCTCGCCGCGCGCATGCCCGGAGTCGCCCAGGGGATGCCGTGGCGACGGGCGACGGGTTCGACCAGCAGGTAGTCGCTCGCGAAGGCCAGCGCGGCGCAGTGCTGCAGCGATCCGCCCTCGAAGGTGTCGCGGCTGCGCATCCAGACCCGCTGCTTCGAGGTGCGCTCGGGCACCTCGAGCAGGATGTCGGACTCGACGTAGCGGAAGTCGAACGGCCGGTTGAGGATCCAGGACGCGCGCCCGCCGTCGGCCAGGTGCCCGTACTTCTCCCACACCGCGGGCAGGTCCTCGGGCGGCACGACGCCGCTCAGGTCGATGGGATCCTGATGTTCGAGCCCGTCGTCGTCGGACTGGAACGAGGCGATCATCGACATGAGCACTTCGCCGCCCTGGTAGGCCTGCGTGCGCCGCGTCGAGAACGACCGTCCGTCGTGCAGGCGGGCCACCTCGAAGGTCATGCGCTCGATGCTGTCGCCCGGGCGGAGGAAGTAGGCGTGCATCGAGTGGATCTCGCGGTCGTCGGGCACCGTGGCCCCCGCCGCCGAGATGGCCTGGCCGAGCACCTGGCCGCCGAACGAGCGCCCGTGGGGCGTCGGCAGCGCGGGGCCGGTGAAGATGTCGTCCTGGGTGCGGGCGCCCGCGTCGAGCACCGAGATCATCGTCATGAGATCGGGATCTGTGGGCATCGGAACCTCCTGGCGGCGCGGAACGGCTGTCCGCTTCAGTCTATGACCGGCAGCGGGTCCGTTCCGGGAAGGCGACGCGGTGTCCGCCCGGGCGCCGCGACTAGGCTGGGGTCGATGTCCGCACCGCTCCACCTCGCCGATCACGCCACCCGCGACGACCTCCGCATCTTCCTCGAACGGCTGGAACGCGCCGGGCGTGCGGAGGTGCGCATGGTGACCCGCGGATCGACCCTCGCGGTCTTCGGCTGCACCCAGGCGCCCGCGGGGATCCTGGATCCGCTCCCGGTGGTGCTCGCCGCGCGCGCCTTCGCGCTTGCCGAGCCTCCGATCGATGCGGTGGACGCCACCGTCGCGAGCCGTGCGCTGCTCGACCGCATCGCTCGGATGGGCGTCCTCGGCAGGGAGCTCGACGTGCCCGATGCGACGCTCGCCGCGGCCTGGGCCGGTGTGCTGCCTCCGACGAGCGGATGGGAGGCCGCGGGCTCGATCGACGCCGCCTCGCTCGCCGCGGTCGCCGCCGAGGGCGTGCAGCGGGTCGCCGAGGCCCTGCCCGAGCAGCCGGGGGAGGCCGTCGTGCAGAAGGTCCGCGCCCAGGTCTGGGGCGCCCCCATCGCCGAGGGGATCCCCGCCGCGGCCGCGTTCGCGGCCGACGCGCTCGGGTTCCTCCGCGACGAGCGGGTGCTCCGGATCAGCCGCTCGCGCAGCTGGACCCGGCTCTCGGGCTCCCGCGGCGACGTCCTGGTGCGCGGGGGTCTCGGCCGACCGTGATCCCGTGACGGCCGATCCTCGGCTACACTAGGACGGTCAACCCGAGGAGTGTATTCATGGCCAACGTCAACGGCATCATCGACCCGCCCATCGACGAGCTGCTCGCCAAGGTGGATTCGAAGTACGCCCTGGTCGTCTTCGCGTCGCAGCGCGCTCGGCAGATCAACGACTACTACACCGATCTGCACGACGGCAACCTGTTCGACAACGTGGGCCCGCTCGTCGAGTCCTCCGTCGACGACAAGCCGCTGTCGATCGCGCTGCACGAGATCGTCGAGGGCAAGCTGACCATGACGAAGCGCGCCGCGGTCGAGGAACTCCCCGCTGAGGCGGACTCGGCCGAAGAGCTGTCGGAGTAACCCGCAGCAACGATGTCGGCGGCGTCGGATAGCCTTGGGGCTGTTCCGGCGCCGCTGTCGTTTTTCCGAGCGCCGACCCCGCTCGGCGCCGACCGCGAGCTGCAGCGTCCGCCCGTGCACCAGTCCGCACTCAGCCACTTCCCACAGAGGAGCCCATCGTGTCCCTTCGCCAGTTCACCTCGGAGTCCGTCACCGAGGGGCACCCCGACAAGATCTGCGATCGCATCTCCGATTCGATTCTCGACGCGCTGCTCGAGCAGGATCCGGGAGCGCGCGTCGCAGTCGAGACCCTGGTGACGACGGGGCTCGTGCACGTCGCGGGCGAGGTGTCGACCACGGGCTACGTCGAGATCCCGCAGATCGTGCGCGATGCGGTGCGCAACGTGGGCTACACGAGCTCCGACATGGGCTTCGACGCCGGTTCCTGCGGCGTGTCCGTCTCCATCGGCCAGCAGTCGCCCGACATCGCGAACGGTGTCGACGCCTCGCTCGAGGTGCGCGAGGGCACGACCGATGACGACGCGCTGAACCAGCAGGGTGCGGGCGATCAGGGCATCATGTTCGGCTACGCCACCGACGAGACCCCCGAGCTGCATCCGCTGCCGAGCTGGATCGCGCACCGCATGGCGGAGCGCCTCACCGAGGTGCGCAAGCACGGAATCCTGCCCGAGCTGCGTCCCGACGGCAAGACCCAGGTGACCATCGGCACCGATGGCGATCGTCCGGTCAGCGTCGAGGCCGTCGTGGTCTCGACCCAGCACTCGGCCGACATCTCGCAGGCGGCGCTGCGCGAGGCGGTCGAGCGCGAGGTCATCCGCCCCGTGCTCGAGCGCGTCGAGCTCGCGAGCGGCAACGCCGAGCTGTTCATCAATCCTGCCGGCCCGTTCGTCATCGGCGGACCCATGGGCGACGCGGGTCTCACCGGTCGCAAGATCATCATCGACACCTACGGCGGGGCGAGCCGCCACGGCGGCGGCGCATTCAGCGGCAAGGACCCGTCGAAGGTCGACCGTTCGGCCGCGTACGCCATGCGCTGGGTAGCGAAGCACGTGGTGCGTGCGGGCCTCGCGAAGCGCGCGGAGCTGCAGGTCGCCTACGCGATCGGTCGCGCCCACCCGGTCGGCCTCTACGTCGAGACCTTCGGCACCGAGACCGTGCCGCTCGACCGCATCGAGGCGGCGGTCCGCCAGGTCTTCGATCTGCGCCCGCTGGCGATCATCCGCGATCTCGACCTGATCCGCCCGATCTACGCGCAGACGAGCGCCTACGGGCACTTCGGTCGTGAGCTGCCCGACTTCACCTGGGAGGCGACGCCCCGCGTCGCCGAGCTGCGAGCGGCCGCAGGGATCGACGCGGCGTGACCGCCGAGGGTGCTGCCGGCCGCAGGGTCGCCAGGATCCTGCTCGACACGAGCCTGCCGCAGCTCGACCATCTGTTCGACTACGCGATCCCGGGCGAGCTCGCCGACGAGATCCGGGCGGGCCAGCGCGTTCGGGTTCCGTTCCGCTCGCAGAACCGCAAGAGCTTCGGCACGGTGATCGAGTTCGCCGAGCAGAGCGACTTCGGCGGCGAGCTGGCGCAGATCGCCGAGATCGTCAGTCCGTTGCCGACGCTCACCCCCGAGGTGTGGCGGCTGGCGCGCGCGGTCGCGGACCGTGCCGCGGGCAGCGCCGGCGACATTCTGCGTCTCGCGATCCCGACACGGCAGGTGCGGGTCGAGAAGCAGCACCTCGCGGGCACCGCGCCCGACCCGGGGGAGCACGACACGCCCTTCGCGGCCGAAGCCGCGGATACGGAACTCGCCGGTCTGCTGACGGGCGGGGCGCGTCTCGCCGTCGACGCCTCGCACGGCCCGATCCGGCTCGGCACGGGCGAGTGGGTCGGTGGCTGGAGCCTGCAGCTCGCGCGGGCGGCGCTCGCCGTGCACGCGGAGGGTCGCAGCGCGATCGTCGTGCTGCCCGACTACCGCGATCTCGACCAGCTGCGCGACGCGCTCGCCTCGCTCGGGCACGCGGGCGTCGTGCGGCTCGACGCCCGGCAGTCGAAGGGTGAACGCTACGCGGCGTTCCTGCGCGCGCTCGACCCGGAGCCGCGGATCATCATCGGTAACCGTTCTGCCGTCTACGCACCGGCGCACGAGCTCGGTGCGATCCTGATGTGGGACGACGGCGATCCCGTGCTCGCCGAACCGCTGGCACCCTACGTCCACGCGCGTGACGCCGCGCTCGTGCGAGCCGGGCAGTCCGGGGCGGGGCTCCTGTTCGCCGCGCACTCCCGCAGCGCCGAGATCCAGCGCCTCGTCGAGATCGGCTACGTCCAGCCCCAGCGCCTCCCGCCCCGGCGCACCCGCGTGGTGCACGCCGACGCCTCGATGACGCCCGACGCCTTCGCGGGCCGCGTGCCCGAGTTCGCCGCGCGCATCATCCGGCAGGAATCCCGCCGCGGGCCGGTGCTCGTGCAGGTCGCCACCCCCGGCTACGCGCCCATCGCCGTCTGCGCTTCGTGCGGCGACGTCGCCCGCTGCCGTGCCTGCGCCGGGCCCATCGGCTTCCGATCAGCCGGCGTCGCCGCCTGCCGCTGGTGCGGCGAGCCCGCGCGTCCGTGGCAGTGCGCGACGTGCGACGGGACCGTGCTCACCGAGCGCGGCATGGGATCCCAGCGCACCGTCGAGCAGTTCGAGCGGCAGTTCTCCGACGCGCGTGTGCTGCTCAGCGACGGAGAGCATCCGCGCGAGCGCGTCGACGCGCGCCCGGCACTCGTCGTGGCGACGCGCGGCGCCGAACCGATCGCGGCGGGCGGCTATCGCGCGGTCGTGCTGCTCGATGCCGAACGGCTGCTCGGAATCGAGTCCCTGCGCGCCGCCGAGGACTGTATGCGCTGGTGGGAGAACGCCGCCGCGCTCGCCGCCCCCGACGGGCAGTGCGTCGTCGCGTCCGGCGGCGGTCCGACCGTGCAGGCCTTCGTCACCGGGCGCACCGAGGAGTGGCGTTCGGCCGAGCTGCACGACCGGCACGCGCTCCGGTATCCCCCCGCGGTCCGAGTCGCGAGCGTGACGGGCGGAACCGCGGAGGTCGAACGCGCGCTCGCGTCCATCAGGGATCTCGGCGCGCAGGACCCGTCCGTCCCCGGCATCGACGTGCTCGGCCCGGTTCCGGCTCGCGGGCCGAGCGGGTACGAGCAGGTTCCCGGCATCGTACGCCTCATCGTGCGCTTCGACTACGGGCTCGGTGCCGAGGTCGCGCGCCGGCTGCGCGGTGTGCTCGTCGCCGATGCCGCGGGATCCTCCGCACGCACTCGCGGTCGGCCGCCCGGGCGCGCCCGGCCGGAAGCACTGCGCCTGCGATTCGACGACCGGGGAGTCTTCGACGGCTAGTCCCGGCGGCACCCGCTGCGCCCGCGGGCTACGCTGAGGCCATGAGCATCGAATCCTGGTTCGGGGGAGTCGTCACCGTCGTCGAGGTGCTCGGCGTGGTCGCCATGATCGCGGGGTTCGCGATCGCGCTGGTGCTGTCGGCGCGGGCGCTGCTCGCCGGTCGGGGCGGCCGCACCGCGTTCCAGACACTGCGGACCTCGATCGGCGGATCGATCCTGCTCGGGCTCGAGATCTTCGTCGCTGCGGACATCATCCGTACGATCTCGACGCCCTCGCTGGAGGATGCAGCGGTGCTCGGGCTGATCGTGCTGATCCGCACCGTGCTCAGCATGTCGATCCAGATCGAGATCGACGGCGTGGCCCCGTGGCGCCGCGCGGCGCTCACGAGCGGGGCCGAGGTGCTGGCCGCCGAGGTCGCGCGGGGCCGGCGTGCGGCCGACCCCGCGCGATAGCTCACGCCCGCGCGAGCCGCTCCGCGACGAAGTCCACGTCCTTGTCGCCGCGGCCCGAGAGGTTCGCGATGATGATCGCGTCGGGACCGAGCTGCGGGGCCAGCTTCACGACGTGCGCCAGCGCGTGCGACGACTCGAGCGCGGGGATGATCCCCTCGGTGCGGGTCAGCAGCTGGAACGCGTCGAGCGCCTCGGTATCGGTGACGCTCACGTACTCGCCGCGTCCGGTCTGCTCCAGGTGGGCGTGCTGCGGCCCGACGCCGGGGTAGTCGATGCCCGATCCGATGGAGTGCACAGGAGCCGGCTCGCCGTTCTCGTCGAGCAGCACCTTGGTGTGCATGCCGTGCAGGTCGCCGACGACGCCCTTCGTCATGGTCGCCGCGTGCCGGTCGGTGTCGAGGCCCTCGCCGGCGGGTTCGACCCCGATCACGCGCACCGACTCGTCGGTGAGGAACGCGTCGAACAGGCCCATGGCGTTCGATCCGCCGCCGACGCAGGCGACGAGCGCATCGGGGAGGCGCCCTTCTGCCTCCAGGATCTGGGCCCGCGCCTCCCGCCCGACGACCGACTGGAAATCGCGCACCATCGACGGGAACGGATGCGGGCCGACGACGGAGCCGATGGCGAAGAGGTACTCGTCGGGCGACGCGGCGTAGACCTCGAACGCCGAATCGACCGCTTCCTTCAGCGAGCGGCCCCCGCGCTCGACGGGCACGACCCTGGCGCCGAGCAGTTCCATGCGGACCACGTTGGGGTGCTGCTTGGCCACATCGATGGCGCCCATGTGGATCTCGCACTCGAGACCGACGAGCGCGGCTGCGGTCGCGAGCGCGACGCCGTGCTGCCCGGCTCCCGTCTCGGCGATCACCTTGGTCTTGCCCATCCGCTTCGCGAGCAGCGCCTCACCGAGCGTGTGGTTGATCTTGTGCGCACCGGTGTGGTTGAGGTCCTCGCGCTTCAGGTAGACCTTCGCGCCCCCGAGCCGGTTCGTCAGGTTCTCGGCGAAGTACAGCAGCGAGGGGCGGCCGACGTACTTCGACAGCAGATCCTGGTACTGCCGCAGGAACTCGGGATCCTGCCGGGCGGCCTCGTAGGCCTCGGCGACCTCGGCCATGGGGGCCGCGAGGAACGGCGGAAGGATCGCGCCGCCGAACTCGCCGAAGTACCCGGCGCCGTCGGCGCGGTAGGGGGACACGGACGAGTCGTCGGCGGAAGTCGTGGTGGGGTGTGTCATTGGAGAGGTCCTTTGCGTCATTGCGCCACTCGAGACGAAAAAACACCGCCTACGAGAGACGGTGTCGGAAATGCATGCAGATGCGCGAGGTCGAGACCGCCTAGGCGGCCCACCACTGATTCGCGATATGCATGGGGCGATCGTAGAGCACTCCGAGGCCGTCGGGCAAGCTCGAGAGCTCGGGCGAGCGCCCGCACGAGGACTCGCGGCCCACCGGGATGCGAGAATGGGGGGATGCGCATCCTCTTCGCCGGAACTCCCGAGTTCGCCGTGCCCAGTCTTCGAGCGGTCGTCTCCGCAGGCCACGAGGTCGTCGGCGTGATCACCCGGGAGGACGCGCCCCTGGGACGCAAGCGGGTACTGACTCCTTCGCCCGTGGCGCTCGCCGCCGAAGAGCTCGGCCTGCCGGTGCTGAAGGCCAATCGGCTCGGGGCCGATGCCACCGAGTGGGCCGCATCGCTCGAGGCGGACCTCGGCGTGATCGTCGCCTACGGCGGACTCGTGCGAGAACCGCTGCTCTCGCTGCCCGCCCACGGCTGGATCAATCTCCACTTCTCGGAACTGCCCCGGTGGCGCGGTGCGGCACCCGTGCAGCGCGCCCTCGAAGCGGGCGAGCAGAACCTCGGCGTGACGGTGTTCCGCCTGGTCGAGGCGCTCGATGCCGGCGACGTGCTGACGCGTGACGCGCGGGAGTTCCCCGCGGGCACCCCCGCGGGTGCCGCGCTCGCCGACCTCGCCGAATTCGGCACCGGCGCGCTCGTCGCGGCGATCACGGGCCTCGCAGACGGATCCCTCAGCGGCGAGCCTCAGGCGGGCGAGGCGAGCTATGCGCACAAGCTCGGCCGGGAGGACGGCCGCCTCGACCTCTCACGTCCCACCCGCGAGGTGCTCGCCAAGTGGGCGGGCATGACCCCCGAGCCGGGCGCCTACGCCCACTACGACGAGCAGCCCCTCAAGCTGCACGAGGTGCGCCGAGCCGCCGACGACGCCGCTGCGGGAGCCGACGGTGCCGGTACCGTCGAGCTGATCGACGGGCGCGCGATCCTGCGCCTCGCCGACGGATCCCTCGAACTCGTGCGCGTGCAGCCGGCGGGCAAGGCCGCGATGGACGGCGCCGCCTGGTTGCGCGGCCGCGGGGGATCGGCGGTGCTCGCATGAGCGCGGAGCACGCGAACCAGGGCGGCCGCGGCAGCCGAGGGAACCGGGCGAACCGCGGAGGCCGGCACCGGAACGCCGGACGCCCGAACGGAGACGGCAGCGGACGCGGCCGCGGGAACTCCGGGAACGACCGGGGGCGACCCGGTCCGCGGGAGCATCGGCCCGCCGGCCGGGTCTCTGCCGCGCGCCTCGCCGCCTACGACGTGCTCCGCGACGTCGACGAGCGCGAGGCCTACGCCAACCTGGCCCTGCCCGCCCGCATCCGCGAGGCCGGACTGAACCCCCGCGACGCCGCGTTCGTCACCGAACTCGTCTCGGGCACCCTGCGCGGACGTGGCCGCTACGACCGCATCATCGAGCTCGCCTCGTCCCGCGAGATGGATCGGATCGACCCGCGCACCCGCAACGTGCTCCGCCTCGGCGCCCACCAGCTGCTCGCGATGCGCACCGCAGACCACGCCGCCCTCAACGAGAGCGTCGAGCTGCAGCGCCTGGTCGCGAACGCCGCAGGCGCCGGATTCGTCAACGGGGTCCTGCGCGCCATCAGCCGATCCACCGACGCCGAATGGAACGACCGGATCGACGCCGAAGCGCCGTCCGCCGACGCCGCGCTCGCGGCGCGCACCTCCCACCCGGGCTGGATCCTGCGCGCGCTGCGCGATGCGCTCGCCGCCGAGGGCCGCGTCGACGAGCTCCACGCGCTGCTCGCCGCCGACAATCGTGCGCCCCGGGTCAGCCTCGCGCTGCTTCCGGGGTCGGGCATCGACGTCGACACCGCCGAGGCGCTCGGCGGTGAGGCCGGGATCGCGGTCGCGGGCCCGTCGCCCCTCGGCCTCGAACTCGCGGGCGGGGATCCCGGTCGTGCGATCGACGATCTCGACCTTCCCGAGGGCACGCTCCGCGTGCAGGACCAGGGCTCGCAGCTCGCCGCGCTGGCGCTGCTGCGCGCGAGTGAGATCCGCGCGGGGGAGCAGTGGCTGGATCTGTGCGCGGGGCCGGGCGGCAAGACCGCGGTGCTCGCGGCGGAGGCCGAGCTGATGGGCGCCGAGCTGCGCGCCAACGAGGTGGCCGAGCACCGCGCCGAGCTCGTGCGCCGCGCGGTCGTGGCATCCTCCGACGCGGTTCACGTCGTCTCGCACGACGGTCGGGAGCCCGAGGCGTTCGGCGACGGCGGACCGGCGAACGGCGGTACGCGCCGCTACGACCGGATCCTGGTCGACGCGCCCTGCTCCGGACTCGGCGCGCTGCGTCGACGCCCCGAGGCGCGCTGGCGCAAGGCGCCGAGCGACCTGCCCGAGCTGACCCGGCTCCAGGCCGAGCTGCTCGACGCCGCCGCGGACCACCTCGCCGACGACGGCCTGCTCGCGTACGTGACCTGCTCGCCGCACCTCGCCGAGACCCGGGTCGTGCTCGACCGGCTGCTGGCGAAGCGCTCCGAACTGGAGGAGCTCGACGCGAAGGCGGTGCTGAACCGCATCGCGCGCGAACCCCTGGATCTCGCGGGCGACGCGCGGAGCGCACAGCTGTGGCCGCACCGCAACGGCACCGACGCGATGTTCATCGCGCTGCTGCGCCGGCGGAGCTGAGGGTCGGGCGGCAGCCGCCCGCTGAGGCCTCGTCGAGATGACCCGAACGCGGGTTACGGGCCCCCATAACCCGCGTTCGGGTCATTTCGGCACGCCTGCGTCCGGTTGCTGGGCGAGTGAGAGCACGGGTTCGCGGGGCGCGTGAAATCCGGTATGCAAGATCCGGATTTGCATTCTGATTGCGGGTGCCAGTAGGTTCGCTATGAATCGCGCGCACCGGGGGATGCGCGGGGGAGATTCTGCCCGCCCGTCCATTTCTCATCCTTGGAGTCGCGTTGCTGTTGCGCCGTGTTCGTATCATCTACTTGTGTTCCTCGCGTCAGAACGCCGCGGGCTTCGGCGGTCTCGCCCACATTGGGTCTGAGTCGAAGGATGACCGGCGCTGAATGGACATCTATCCCTTCGTTTTCGGTTGTATTTCCATCGTTGTGGGGATACTTACTTTCATATTCAGGGTGCGCATAGCCAAGGCCGAGTCCTGGTTCCATCGAGAGGCTCCGGGCGGCGGCAGTGAGAAGGTCGCGAGGTATGCGACCGTCAGGAGCGTTGTGGTGACCGCGCTATTCGCCGTCGCGCTGGGCACATGGTCGGTCGTGCGCGCCTTCGGCGTCGCCGGATGAGCGCGCATCGTCCGGATCCGGGAAATGAGCGTCGGTCCCCGAAAGCGCTCATCTTTCGCGCCGGGATAGGGAGGCGGGATGGCTGAGCGAATCCCGCGGATCGAGCCGCGCGCCTGGAAGCGGCCCACATATGTCGGGATATTCATCCTCGGGCTGTTAATCCTGCCCGGAATGATCGGCTCCGTGCGTCGCATGATCGACGACGGTGCGGTCAAGAACCTCGGCGACATTCTCTGGGTGGTGCTCCCACCGCTGGTCTTGCTCTTCGAACCGGCGCGCTCCTGGCTGAGCGACGTTCGCGCCTCGCGGCACATCGCCGGGAGCCGTCGAACCGAATATCCGGGGCTGACGCGTCACGTCCGCCTGGGAACTCGTGGAGCCCACGATCTGAGTGATTTCTGCGGTCGACCGGTATTCGCTGACGGAGAAACACGAGGCATCGTCACCGTGTCGCCGGAAGGCCTCGCGATCTGGAACTGCCGAACCCGCGAGAACGAATGCAATATTGCCTGGAACTCGATCGGATCCGTGCAGCCCGCGCGAGTCGAAACTGCCGTCTGGAAGAGCTCCGGCATTCGCCTGACCGCTGCCGAGAGTACGGGCGCTGAGGCCGGCGTTGGGATCGGACTGGAGCTGCGTTCGAAAGTGCTGTACGGCGCATTCGGCGCCGGAGCAGAGGCATCCGCTCGGTTCGCCGCTGAACTCGATGCGCTCCGGAAGGAAGGGATTCGGAATGATGAATGAACAGAGGAAACCGGAGCAGGAGTCCGGCCAGGCCTATTGGGTGGCGGGCCTCTCGCCACTCGTGCCGTACCTCGGGGGCGTCCTGCAATTGGTGCTCCCGGCGATCCTGCTGCAGCAGGCGCGCTCGAGTCCCTCACGCTTGGTGCGCGAGAACGCACGGTGGGCGGCGAACTGGAACCTCACCTGTTTCGTGCTCACGCACTCGCTCGCGGCCCTCTGCGTCGTGATCGCGGTCATTTCGTTCGTGTTCGAGATCGATGGGCTGTTCACCTGGGCGATCATCCTGATGTGCCTGGCGTGCCTCACCGTCGTCGTGCACCTTGTGGTGACCACGATCGGGATCATCGTCTCCGGTCGGCGAGTCTTCCGCCCGGTGATCGCGATCCCGTTCTTCCGCGAGGTCGAGCCCGCACCGGAGTGGGTGTTCGACTCGGGCAGGGCACCGCTGCGGTGACGCGGTCGAGCCCCGCCGGAGCGAGCCCCACCGAGGTCCCCAGCCTGCGAGGCCAGCGAGGCCCCTCTCGCGCAGCCTTCTGGCTCCTCCTCCCCGTTACGCTGGCCAGCCTGCTCAGAATGGCTATGCACATTGCAGACAGCTTCAAGGAATCGGCGGAAGCCGGAACCGGTGCATTGCTCACGGTCGTGCTCATCGTCGGGGCCTGCGTCGTAGCCATGGGAATCATCGGGACAATTCTGGAGCTCGTCGCCTACTCGCGAGCGCGCAATGCCTCGGGGGTGCGGCACCTGGTGCCGATGCAGCTCACGGTGAACAGCTACCGGCAGGCCTTCGACCTCGTCGGAGATCCCGTGTTCCTGCCGGCGAAGGATCACGGGGTCCTGCTGGCGCTGCGCGACGACCGCATCGAGATCTACGCCGGGTTGAGCGAGTACTCGGGACCGCGCATGGTGCTGCCGTACGCCGACATCACCGGGATCGAGCGGAGACGGGTGCGGATCTACGCGGGCGATGTTCCCGGCATCGCGTTCGAATGCGCGGGAACGGTGTTCGAGCTGGGTTTCGTGCGGACGGTCGTGTTCCGTCCGCTGGAGATCTCGAAAGGCCTGGCCGAGCAGAGATACCGCGAGATCGAGTCCGCGATCCATGGAAGCGCCGCGCATTGACCCAGGCGAAGCCCCTTCGAGATGCCCCGAACGCGGGTAATGGGTCTCCATAACCCGCGTTCGGGTCATCTCGGCGACTCGCGATGCGTGCACCCCTGACCGAACGAGAGAAATCCCCATACGCTGGAGGCATGGACGCACAGGACTACGCCGACGCGCTGCGGCCGCTGCTCGCCGCGCACACGGACGATGCGGCCGCACGTCTCGAACGCTTCCATCGTGCCGCCGAGGAGGCCGGGGCCAGCATCGACGGTGTCCTGATCGACGTGTTCGTCGACCAGGACGCCGAGGGTCCGTTCGACGTCTGGGCCCGGTTCGAGGGCCGCGATGCGTTCCTCCTCGACCGCCGTTTCGACGACGATCGGCACCTCTTCGGCGTCGAGTGGGGCGAGGACGGCTGGGAGCCGGATGTGCCGCCGCGCCCGCGCGGGTGGATACGCGACGATCTCGAACGGGCCGCGCTCGACGCCGTCGTCGAGTGGCTCTCGCCGCGGATTCCGCCCGGGGCTCCCGACGGGTTCTGGCGCATCGGGATCCCAGGCGGAGCGGACGCGTGACGGCCGCGCAGCGAGGCCGGCTCTCGTTCCGGACCGTCTACGGCGGACCCGGGATCCCCGGCGGCACGATCACCGAGCTCAAACGCCTCCAGATCGCGCTCCGCGACCTCGAGTGGGGTTACGACTACGACCTGTTCGTCACGGTCGGCGGCGACCTCACGGTGGTCTCCGAACCGACCGGACTGCATCGTCCCCGCGTTCGGCTCGCCGCCCGGACCGCGAGCGGCGAGCTCCGTTTCAACAGCGACGAGGTGCTGCGGGGGAACGACCCCGCGACCATGCTGCGGAGCGGGGTGCTCGAGGCGCTCGGCATGCTCGTCGACCGGGTGGCGGCTCGCGATCCCGAGTTCGACGCCGACGCGGACCGAGCGCTGATCACCCGGCTGCGCGACGCTGGACCGGCGGTGCAAACCCTGTCAGGATGACGTCATGGGCGTCATCAACACGTACTTCATCGCGAGCGACGACGCTGCGGCCGCGTCGGTGGTCGAAACCGGACCCGACGCGGCGAACGGGCCCGTGCTCGACGCCGTGGATCCGACCGTGCAGGCCGGGACGCTCCAGGAACTCCTCACCGGCGAGCCGTACGACAACATCACCGGTGAGCGGTCCTGGGCGCGCCTGGTGAGCGAGCCGGATCACGACTCCGCGTGGGTCGTCTCGCTGCCGGGCACCTTCACCGATACGCTCGCGGGTGCGAGTGACGAACGCCTGGCCGAGATCGTGGGCCCCTGGTCCGAGACCGAGGAATTCTGGGGTGCGGGTGATCCCGAATACCTCCTGCCGATGCTCCGCGACTGGCGGGCGCTCGCCCGCACCGCGCGGGAGCGCGGCGAAGCGCTGTACTGCTGGAACTCTCTGTAGCCGCGAGAGGTTCCCCATCGCATGCGCACGTTCCTGCACCTGCTGGTGAACACCGCCGTGGCGAACCTCACCTCGAACTTCCTCTGGTTCGCCCTGGTGTTCTGGGTGTACGTCGAGACGCAGAGCATCCTCGTGAACGGCCTGCTCGGCGGAGCGTACATGCTCATCATCGCTGCGTGCTCGATGTACTTCGGCAGCCTCGTCGACCGGTATCGCAAGCTCTTCGTGATGCGTCTGTCGGGCTGGGCCTCGCTGACCGCGTTCCTCGTCGTCTGCGCCATGTTCTTCAGCATCCCGCGTGCGACCCTGCTCGACTTCGGCGCCCCCTGGTTCTGGGTGTTCTCGACGATCCTGCTCGCCGGCTGCGTGGTCGAGGTGCTCCGCAACCTCGCCCTGTCGACCACGGTCACGCTGCTCGTGGACCCGGAGCGCCACGCCAACGCGAACGGCCTGGTCGGGACCGTGCAGGGGCTCGCGTTCATCGCCACGAGCGTGTTCAGCGGTCTCTCCGTCGGGTTCCTCGGCATGGGACCGACCATCCTCATCGCGACGGCATGCACGGCGATCCCGTTGCTTCACCTGCACCTGCTGCGCGTCGCGGAACCGGAGATCCAGCGGGATCCCGAGCGGCGGGCGGTCGACTTCGGCGGCGGATTCCGGGCGGTGCGCGCGATACCGGGGCTGATGGCGCTGATCATCTTCACGACGTTCAATAACCTCGCGAGCGGGGTGTTCATGGCGCTGCTCGACCCCTACGGGCTCACGCTGTTCAGCGTCGAGGTCTGGGGCCTCGTCTTCGGACTCGCCTCGACCGGCTTCATCGTCGGTGGGGCGCTCGTCGCCGCGCGCGGCCTCGGCGCGAACCCGATCCGCACGATGCTAATCCTCGTCGCCGTCACCGGAGTCATCGGCGCAGCGTTCACCATCCGGGACGCGCCGTGGCTCTTCATCGCCGGCCTCTGGTCGTTCATGGTCGTGATGCCCGCGATCGAGGCCGCCGAGCAGACCGTGATCCAGCGCGTCGTCCCGTTCGCATCCCAGGGGCGCGCCTTCGGCTTCGCGATGACCTTCGAGGCGGGCACCGCGCCGATCACCTCGTTCGCGATCGCACCGGTTGCCGCGCTCTGGATCGTTCCAGCGCTCGAGACGCCGCAGGGGCAAGCGGACTGGAGCTGGCTGCTCGGGACGGGGGACGCCCGGGGGATCGCCCTCATCTTCGTGGCGACCGGGCTCGTCACGATCCTGCTCGCGGGCGGAGCCGCGCTGACCCGGTCGTATCGACGGCTCTCGCGCAGCTACTCCGAGGCCCCCGCGGTCGGGCCGGTCGTCGCCGAGGGGGCGTGACCCGAAGCGGGTCGCCTAAGCGGCATCGGGCGCGGTCCAGTCGATCTGCACGGACCCGGGAATCAGGGAAGCGCTCGGGCGCAGCGAGCGCACGGGATCGCGGAGGTGCCCGTCCCGGACCGTGCCGTCCGCGGTGCTGCGGATGCTCAGTTCGACGTTCGCGGCGAATTCCGCGGGCAGCACGACCTTGCCGGTCAGACGCCCGTCGACACGTTCGAGCTCCGGCGGATGCGCCTTGAGCACGGCATCGAACCCCTCCGAGAGGGATCGGCTCAGCTCGCCCTCGAACGCATAGCCGTCGGGCAGGTCGTCCTCCGGCACGTCCATGCCGCAGTCGGTGGTCGGCGTGCCAGCAGCGAGGCAGTCGTCGAGCTCGGATCGCAGCGCCTCGGTGAACCGCCGGGCGCCCGCCTCGGTGAGCCGCGGGGTCGCATCGATCCGCGCGAGGACCGCAGCGTCGGAGAGCCGGATCACGACCGTGCGCTGGTCGTCGGGCAGCGAGAAGTCGCCCGTCTCGAATCCGAGCTCGTAGGCGCCGGGCAGCAGCGCCGGCGTCGCGCCGCTGAGCGGCTCCCCGTTCAGCGTCGTCGGGAACCCGGCGAAGATCTGGCCCTCGGGGAACACGGTGCCGCCCTCGGCGATGAACCATCCGCCGCCGCTGCGCTCTGTCTGCATCACCGTCGAGACCGCCTCGCCGCCCATCGTGTACCGGACCGTGACGCTCCCCGACTCGCCCTCCTGCACGGTGACGTCCGCCTCGACCTCGTCGATCCGGCCCTCGGGATGCTCGGACGGGTCGAGCGGAGGATGCTCGAAGACTCCGGGGTCCGGGGAGCTGAGCAGTTCGGCGGCACGCCCGGTGTCGCCGTCGCGGAGCGCCTCCAGGTACTCCTGCACCGCGCCTTCGGGCGTGTCCGCCCCGACGGCGGTGAACGAATCGTCGACGCCGGGATCCCCGTCGCTGTTCGTCAGGTTGCCGATCAGCGACATCGCGCCGATGACGAGCACGCCGATTCCCACCCAGCCCGCGATCCTCATCGGGTTCGCCGTCGCCGCGGGCTTCGGCCCGCCTTCGGGGGTCCGTGCCCGAGCCGGTGCAGGTGCGGGGGACGCCGCAGCCGCGGGGGCAGGGGGTGCCGGCATTCCGGCCGCGGCGGCCGGCACCGGCGGGGCGGCGGGTGCCGCCGGAACCGCCACTGCCGACGCCGGCTGCACCGGCTCCGGCTGCACCGGTCGCGGCTGCACCGGGGCCGGCTGCACCCGTGGCGCTGCGGGTTCCGCGCGAACCTCCGCGCTCGGCGCGGGCGCCTCGGGAACTTCGTCGACGCCGAGCGCCTCGTGCACCTGCTCCGCGGCGTCGACCGTGAGCTCATCGGCAGCGGAGGCGGGCTCGTACCCCGACCAGTCGCCGAGACGCGGCGCGGGGATCCCCGCCGGGGGAGCGAGGCCGGGCGAGGGGCCGAGGCCCTGCGGCGCACCGAGCCCGGTCGGGATGCGCCAGGGCTCCGGATCCTGCTCCTCTGCCATGGCGCCAGCATAGCGAGCGCACCGCACGGCGGCGGTGGGCCGGAGGCGCGGATAGGATCGACCCGTGACCGTGCAGCGCATCCACCCGAGCATCCTGTCCGCCGATTTCGTCAACCTCGAGCGCGAGCTCGATCGGATCCGCACCGCGGACTTCGTGCACGTCGACGTGATGGACAACCACTTCGTGCCGAACCTCACCATGGGTCCGCCGATCGTGGAGCGGATCCAGGCGGTCTCGCCGATCCCGCTCGACGTGCACCTCATGATCTCGGATGCCGACCGTTGGGCTCCGGGCTACGCCGAGCTCGGCGCCGCCTCGGTCACCTTCCACGCGGAAGCGGCCCAGGATCCGGTGGCGCTGGCGCGCCGCCTCCGCGAGATCGGTGCCATGGCCGGTATCGCGCTGAAGCCCGGGACCGACCCGGAACCCTACCTGGAGCAGCTGCCCGAGTTCGACATGGTGCTGGTGATGACGGTGGAGCCCGGCTTCGGCGGGCAGTCGTTCATGCCCGACATGATGCCGAAGCTCGGCCGACTCGCCGAGGCCCGGGCAAAGCACGGTATCGAGCTGCGCCTGCAGGTCGACGGCGGGATCTCCGCGAACACGATCGGCGTGGCCGCCGAGGCCGGCGCGGACACCTTCGTCGCCGGTTCCGCGGTCTACGGCGGGGTGCCCGAGGACCGGATCGCGGAGCTGCGCGAGGTCGCAGCGGCGCACTCGCACTGACCGCGAGGTTCTGACCGGAGTCCCGGACACGCTAGGCTGGTCCCGTGAAGTCGTTCGAATCGCTCTTCGCTGAACTCAGCGAGAAGGCCGCCGCCCGTCCGGAAGGCAGCGACACCGTCGCGCGCCTGGACGCCGGCGTGCACGCGATCGGCAAGAAGGTCGTCGAAGAGGCGGCCGAGGTGTGGATGGCCGCGGAATACGAGTCCGACGATGCCTGCGCCGAAGAGATCAGCCAGCTGCTGTACCACCTGCAGGTCCTCATGCTCGCCAAGGGCCTGAGCCTGCAGGACGTGTACCGGCATCTGTAGCGTCGGCGCCTCACGGCACTCCCGTGACGCCGCGCTGACGCTCGCCGCCCGAATCTGATTCAGACTCCCGGCCGCGCAATGGCCGACACGGAAGGAACTTCACTCATGCTCCGCATCGCGGTGCCCAACAAGGGCTCCCTCTCAGAGATCGCCGCCGAGATGCTCGCAGAGGCCGGATACTCCGGCCGACGCGACAACCGGCAGCTGGTCCACACCGACGCGCGCAACGGCGTCGAGTTCTTCTATCTCCGCCCGCGGGACATCGCCACCTACGTGGGGTCCGGTGCGCTCGACATCGGCATCACCGGCCGGGATCTGCTGCTCGACTCCGGTTCGGCGGCGCACGAGATCGCGCACCTCGACTTCGGCGACTCGACCTTCCGGTTCGCGGCTCCCGCGAACGAGATCAGCGATATCGCCGATCTCGCGGGCAAGCGGGTCGCGACGAGCTATCCGAAGCTCGTCGACGACTTCCTCCGCGCGCGGGGGATCGAAGCGATCCTCGTCAAGCTCGACGGCGCGGTCGAGTCGGCCGTGCGCCTCGGCGTCGCCGACGCCGTCGCCGACGTGGTCTCCACGGGCGCCACGCTCCGCGCGGCCGGGCTCGAGATCTTCGGGCCCGTGATCCTCGAATCGACCGCGGTGCTGATCGGCGGGGCGAAGCGCCCCGAGGGCGTCGACCGTCTGCTGCGCCGTCTGCGCGGCGTGCTCGTCGCGCGCAAGTTCGTGATCATGGACTACGACCTGCGCGAGAGCGACCTCGACGCGGCCGTCGCGATCGCCGGCGGCATCGAGTCGCCCACGGTCTCGCCGTTGAAGGACGAGGGCTGGGTCGCGGTCCGCGTCATGGTCTCGGCCGACGAGGCGAACGACGTCATGGATCGCCTCGCCGACCTCGGCGCCCGCGCGATCCTCGTGACCGCGATCCACGCCGCCCGTCTGTAGGAAGGGACCCGCAGATGAGTATCGCGACCCGGGTGATCCCGTGCCTCGATGTGGCCGCAGGCCGCGTGGTGAAGGGCGTCAACTTCCTGAACCTGCGCGACGCCGGAGACCCGGTCGAGCTGGCGACGAAGTACGCCGAGCAGGGCGCCGACGAGCTGACGTTCCTCGACGTCACCGCGACCGTCGACGACCGGTCGACCACCTACGACGTGGTGCGCCGCACGGCCGAGCAGGTCTTCATCCCGCTGACGGTCGGGGGCGGTGTGCGCAGCGCCGACGATGTCGCGCGGCTGCTGGGCGTCGGCGCCGACAAGGTCGGCGTCAACAGCGCGGCGATCGCCCGTCCGGAGCTGATCGGCGAGATCGCCGACCGCTTCGGCTCCCAGGTGCTCGTGCTCTCGCTCGACGTGAAGCGTTCGCCCCGCACGCCGAGCGGTTTCGTGGTGACGACCCACGGCGGCAAGAAGGAGACCGATCGCGACGCGCTCGAGTGGTGCCGAGAGGTCGTGGAACGGGGCGCGGGCGAGCTGCTCGTGAACTCGATGGACGCCGACGGCACGCTCGCGGGCTTCGACCTGGAGCTCACCCGCGCGGTGCGCGAACTGGCCTCGGTCCCGGTCATCGCGTCGGGTGGTGCCGGGCGCCTCGAGCACTTCGCTCCGGCGGTCGACGCGGGCGCCGATGCGGTGCTCGCCGCCTCGGTGTTCCACGACGGCACCTTCACCATCGGAGAGGTCAAGCAGGCGCTCGCGGATGCCGGGCACCTGGTCCGGCTGGTCGAGCACGGCGACGAGGAGGCACGGGCATGACGGCGAACGATCCCATCGCGGCCGATCCCACCTCGGTCGAGCAGCGGCTCGACGCGCTGTCCTTCGGTCCCGACGGGCTCCTGCCGGCCATCGTGCAGGACGATGCGTCCGGGGACGTGCTCATGCTGGCCTGGATGGACCGCGAGGCGACGCGGCGGACGCTGACCACCGGGCGGGTCACCTTCTGGTCCCGGTCCCGTCAGGAGTACTGGCGCAAGGGCGACACCTCGGGTCATCGGCAGTACGTGCGCTCCGTCGCGATGGACTGCGACGGAGACACGCTGCTCGTGCGCGCGTTCCAGATCGGTGCGGCCTGCCACACGGGATCACGGACCTGCTTCGACGGACGCGATCTCGAAGCCGTCGTCGGCGATCCCGAATAGGGACCGGCGCGCAGGAACGCACCGGTAAGCTGGGGCGGTGAGCCTGACGACGACGCGCGAGGCCTTCGACGCCGCCCGCACCACCCACACCGTCATCCCCGTCTGCCGCGAAGTGTTCGCGGACGCGGAGACCCCGGTCGGTATCTATCGCAAGGTCGCGGCCTCGCGGCCCGGGACCTTCCTGCTGGAATCCGCGGAGCAGGGCGGTGTCTGGACCCGGTTCAGCTTCGTCGGGGCCGGGTCGTTCGGCTCGCTCAGCGAGCGCGACGGTCGTGCGAGGTGGGTGGCCGCAGCGGGCGGGATCCCCGAGGACCGCCTGCTGCCCGGAGGGGTGTCGCATCTCGCGCCCGTCGAGGCGCTTCGCGCCGCGGCCGAGCACTGGCGGACGCCCCAGCTGCAGGGCCTGCCGCCCCTCGTGAGCGGATTCGTCGGCTACCTCGGCTGGGAGACGGTGCGGCAGTTCGAGCGGCTCGAGCACGGGCCGAGCGAAGGCCCGGGCATCCCGAGCCAGTCACTCAGCTTCGCCTCCGAGGTCGTCGTGATCGACCACCGCGAAGGCAGCGTGATCCTCGTCGTCAACGTGCTGAACGACGCGCACGCCGACGACGCCGAAGCGCAGTGGGCCGAGGGGCAGCGACGTCTCGACGCGCTGCAGGCGACCCTCGCGGCTCCTGCGGCATCGCCGCTCGGCGAGCTCGACCGATCGGCGATGCCCACGGCCCGCCGGCTGACGAACGAGGCCGACTACCTCGCCGGGGTCGAGCGTTCCAAGCAGTACATCGTCGACGGCGACATCTTCCAGGTGGTGCTCTCGCAGCGCTTCGATCAGGAGTGCACCGCCGACCCGCTCGACGTCTACCGCGTGCTGCGGCACCTGAATCCGAGCCCGTACCTCTACCTGCTCACGGTCGAGGACGCCGAGGGCGAGCCGTTCTCGGTGGTCGGTTCCAGCCCCGAAGCCCTGGTCACCGTACAGAACGATGGCCACGTCATCACGCACCCGATCGCCGGATCCAGGCCGCGCGGCGCGACCATCGACGAGGACCATCAGCACGAACGCGAGCTGCTCGCCGACGAGAAGGAGCGGGCGGAGCACCTCATGCTGGTCGACCTCGCCCGCAACGACCTGCTGCGGGTGTGCGATCCGTCGAGCGTCGAGGTGACCGAGTTCATGAGGATCGAGCGCTTCAGCCACATCATGCACATCGTCTCGACCGTCGAGGGCGAGCTGGGTGAAGGCCGCAACGCCATCGATGCGCTGCGCGCGACCTTCCCCGCGGGCACCCTGAGCGGGGCGCCGAAGCCGCGCGCGTTGCAGATCATCGACGAACTCGAACCGGTGCAGCGCGGCGTCTACGGGGGAGTGGTCGGCTACTTCGGCCTCTCCGGCTCCGCCGATCTCGCGATCGCGATCCGCACCGCGACCATCCGCGACGGCGTCGCGATGGTGCAGGCCGGCGGCGGCATCGTCGCCGACTCCGTCCCCGAGATGGAGGACCAGGAATCCCGCAACAAGGCTGCAGCGCCGTTGCGTGCCGTCGCCGTGGCGAACACCCTCCGCCCGATCGGGGGCCGGTCGTGAAGCGGATGCGGCTCCTCCTGATCGCCGGCCTGGGGCTCGTCGGCGCGCTGGCGCTGCTCTCGGCGACTCAGCCCTGGGCGAGCTTCAAGCTCGAACTGGGCGCTGCGGCGCAGGATCACCTCGCGGTCACGGGGCAGGAGTTCAACCAGTCGCTCTCCTCGCTCGCGCTCGCGGTGCTCGCGGGAGCGCTCGCGCTGACGATCGCGGGAAAGGTGTTCCGACGCGTGCTCGGCGTCGTGCTCGCGCTGCTCGGCGTCGGGGTGTCCGCGGTGGCGATCACCGTCCTGGTCGATCCGTCCGCAGCGGCGATCGCGCGCGTGACCAAGCTCACCGGCCTGGCCGGCGGATCCGCCCAGGACGCGATCACCGGCACCTCGCTCACGGTGTGGCCGATCGTCACGGCGGCGCTCGGAGCGGTCGTCGTGCTGCTCGGCGTGCTCGTCCTCGTGGTGAGCGGCCGGTGGGCGACCGCCGGTCGCAAGTACGAGACGAGCGCGAAGCGGGTCGAGAGCGACGAGCCCGACCGCATCGCCGACTGGGATGCGCTGAGCGACGGCGACGACCCGTCGGATGCGGAGCCCTCCTCGGCCGAGGCGGCCTCCGACGATGATGCGGCCGGCACCGGTTTCGGAGGCACGGAACCGGGAGCGCCGCGCGCGTAACGCCTCGCCGCCTGCCTGTCGTGCTCCCGATGCTCCGCGGACGCGCTAGGCTGGTACGGACACATTCTGGAACGAGGAGATTCATGTCGAACCCCCACGGAGACCCCGGACACGGCGATTCGCCCGCTGCATGGACGGCGGTGATCGTCATGCTGCTCGGCATCGCGGCCGGCACGGTGTTCTTCTTCCTGAACATTCCCGCCCTCGTGTGGGCGAGCGTCGGTGTCGTCGTCGTCGGCGCGCTGCTCGGCTGGATCCTCTCGAAGGCCGGCTTCGGCGTGAACGGACCGAAGTACGCCGTCAAGTCGCACGACTGAGGTGTTAGAACAACTGCTCGCCGGCTCCCTGGAGGACGCGCGAGTCCGACGCGAGACGCGATCCGCCGCGCAGGTCGAGGCCGAGGCGCTCGCGCGCCCCGCGGCGCTCGACGCGCTCGAGGCCCTGGCGCCCGCCGAACACATCCGCGTGATCGCGGAGGTCAAGCGCGCGAGCCCGTCGCGCGGCGACCTCGCCGACATTCCCGAGCCCCAGGCCCTCGCCGCTCAGTACGAATCCGGCGGAGCCAGCGTGGTGAGCGTGCTCACCGAACAGCGCCGGTTCAAGGGCTCGCTCGACGACCTCGAAGCGGTGCGCAAGGCCGTCAGCATCCCCGTGCTGCGCAAGGAGTTCATCGGCGAGGAGTACCAGATCCTCGAGGCCCGCGCCGCTGGCGCGGATCTCGTGCTGCTCATCGTCGCGGCCCTGCCGCAGCAGACCCTCGAGCGGCTGCACGCGTTCACGCGGCAGCTCGGGATGACCCCGCTGGTCGAGGCGCACACCGCCGATGAGGTGGCGCGCGCGGTCGATCTCGGCTCCCAGCTCATCGGGGTCAACGCCCGCAACCTCAGCACGTTCGAGCTGGACCGCGAGCTGTTCGGCCGCGTCGCCGACCAGATCCCGGCCGGCGTCATCCGCGTCGCCGAGTCGGCGGTGCTCGACGTCGCCGACGTGGTGCGCTACCGCGAGGCGGGCGCCGACGCGGTGCTCGTCGGCGAGGCCCTCGTGACCAACGACCCCATCGCGACGCTCGCCAGCTACCTGAGCGTCTGACCCACCGCCGGGAGGCACAGATGTCGAAGCCGTTGCGCGAGCAGAGCGGTCCGTTCTTCGGCGAGTTCGGCGGCCGGTTCATGCCGGAATCGCTCATCGCCGCGATCGACGAGCTCACCCTCGCCTACGACGAGGCGAAGGCCGATCCGGCCTTCCAGGCCGAGCTCACCGCGCTGCTGCGCGACTATGCCGGCCGCCCGTCCCCGATCACCGAGGTGCCCCGGTTCGCGGCGCACGCCGGGGGAGCCCGCATCTTCCTGAAGCGCGAGGACCTGAACCACACCGGTTCGCACAAGATCAACAACGTGCTCGGACAGGCGCTCCTCACCAAGCGCCTCGGCAAGCAGCGGGTCATCGCCGAGACCGGGGCCGGCCAGCACGGCGTCGCGACGGCGACCGCCGCCGCGCTCTTCGGGCTCGAGTGCACCGTCTACATGGGCGAGGTCGACACCGAGCGCCAGGCGCTGAACGTCGCGCGCATGCGCCTGCTCGGCGCCGAGGTGATCCCGGTGACGGCGGGCTCGCGCACGCTCAAGGACGCGATCAACGAGGCCTACCGCGACTGGGTCGCGAGCGTCGACCGGACCAACTACATCTTCGGCACCGCCGCCGGCCCGCACCCGTTCCCCGCGATGGTCCGCGACTTCCAGAAGATCATCTCGGAGGAGGCCCGGGCCCAGCTGCTCGAGAAGGCCGGGCGACTGCCCGATGCCGTCGTCGCGTGCGTCGGCGGCGGCTCGAACGCGATCGGTATGTTCGACGCGTTCATCGACGACGCCGACGTCAAGCTGTACGGTGTCGAGGCGGCCGGCGCCGGGGTCGACACCGAGCAGCACGCGGCGTCGATCGAACGCGGCCGGCCGGGGATCCTGCACGGCTCCCGCACCTACGTCCTGCAGGACGAGGACGGCCAGACCATCGAGTCGCACTCGATCTCGGCAGGCCTCGACTACCCGGGCGTCGGACCCGAGCACGCCTGGCTCGCGGACATCGGCCGCGCGGACTACATCCCGGCGACGGACGACGAGGCCATGCAGGCGCTGCGCCTGCTGAGCCGGACCGAGGGCATCATTCCGGCGATCGAATCGGCTCACGCCCTTGCCGGAGCGATCCGCATCGGCAAGGAGCTGGGGCCCGACGGTCTCATCGCCGTGAACCTCTCGGGGCGCGGGGACAAGGACATGGCGACGGCCGGCCGCTACTTCGGCCTGCTCGGCGAGAACGATGCGGAGATGGACGGATGAGCGCCCACGAATCCCAGGTGGCCGGGGCGATCCGCGCTGCGAAGCAGGAGCGCCGCGGAGCGCTCGTAGGATACCTGCCGGTCGGGTTCCCCGACCTCGACACGAGCGTCGCCGCTGCGATCGCGATGGCCCGGAGCGGTGCCGACGTCCTCGAACTCGGTCTGCCCTATTCCGACCCCGTGATGGACGGCGCGATCATCCAGGAGGCCACGCAGACCGCGCTGGCCGACGGCTTCCGCGTCGCCCACGTGTTCGAGGCGATCCGGCGGGTGCGCGAGGCGGTCGACGTACCGATCCTCGTAATGACCTACTGGAACCCGGTGGTGCAGTACGGCGTGGAGCGCTTCGCGGAGGATCTGCTCGCCGCCGGCGGCGCCGGGCTCATCACGCCCGACATCACGCCGGATGCCGCCGCCGAGTGGATCGAGATCAGCGAACGCCTCGGCCTCGACCGCGTGTTCCTCGCGGCGCCCAGCTCGACCGACGAGCGCCTCGCGCTCGTCACCCGTTCCACCACGGGCTTCGTGTACACGGTCTCCACCATGGGGATCACGGGCGAGCGCGCTCAGCTCGACGCCGCGGCGCGCGAGCTCACCTCGCGCCTGCGGGAGCAGGGCGCCGACCTCGCCTGCGTCGGCATCGGCATCTCGACCGCGGAGCAGGTCGCCGCCGCCCTCGACTACGCCGACGGCGCGATCGTCGGCACCGCCTTCGTCCGCGCGCTGCGCGACGGCGGGGTCGAACGCCTCGCCGAGGTGGTGCGAGACATCGCGGCGGGCACCGCCCGAAGCTGAGCGCACCGTCCGGGTGCGCACTCGGCGTCCACGACGCCGACTAGGATGAAATTCGAATGCGACCGGCCCCGTCGGGCCGGGTCGCGACAGGCGGGGCGTGGCTCCGCACCAGTTCCGTGAAAGAGGAGTGAATGATTCACCCGCTGAGCATCCCGAGCCCCGACCTGCAGTTCGTGCAGATCTGGTCGCTGCAGATCCGCTTCTACGCACTGTGCATCCTCGTGGGCATCGTGCTCGCTGGCATCTGGACCGCGCGCCGTCTCGGCCGTCGCGGGGGCGAGCGCGGCGCGGTCATCGACTTCCTCGTGTGGTCGGTCGTGCTCGGCATCGTCGGGGCTCGCCTGTATCACGTGCTCACGCACTGGGGCGACTACTTCGGCCCGGGAAAGAACTTCCTCGACATCTTCGCGTTCTGGAACGGCGGCATCGCGATCTTCGGCGCCCTCATCGGCGGTGGCGTCGGCGTGCTCATCGCGTCGCGCCTCACGGGGATCCGCTTCTGGTCGTTCGCCGACGCCCTCGTGCCGGGACTCCTGCTCGCGCAGGCCGCCGGCCGGCTCGGCAACTGGTTCAACCACGAGCTCTTCGGCGGGCCCACCACGTTGCCGTGGGGTCTGCAGATCGAGGCGAGCAACCCGGCGTTCCCGATCGGCCTGCCCGAGGGCACGCTGTTCCACCCGACCTTCCTCTACGAGATCGTCTGGAACCTGCTCGGCATCGGCGTGCTGCTGCTCATCGAGCGCAGGTGGAAGCCGCGCTGGGGCATGTTCTTCGGCTGCTACCTCATCTGGTACGGCATCGGGCGCGCGTTCGTCGAGTCGATCCGGGTCGATCCGAGTCTCGTGATCCTCGGCCTGCGCACCAACGTCTTCGCGGCGCTCGTCGCGGTCGTCATCGGCATCGTGATCATCCTGGTGCAGCGCAAGCGCCACGTGGGAATCGAGTCGTCGGTCTACCTGCCGGGGCGTCGGAACCCCCAGGACTCGATCGACGAGCTCACGAGCGATCCCGAGGCGTTCTACCACGTTCTCGACCGCAAGCGGCAGCCCGCCGCGGCGTCGAGCGACACCGTCTGACGCGGGGCAGCGCGGGCGGACCACCCACGAACACAGAGGAGCACGCATGCGCCATGCCAAGATCGTCGCCACGTGGGGGCCGGCGGTATCGAGTTACGACCACACGCTGACCTTGATCCGCGCCGGCGTGAACGTCGCGCGTCTCAACATGTCGCACGGCACCTACAACGTGCACGAGGGCATCTACCGCAACATCCGTCGCGCGGAGGCGGAGGTCGGTCGCCCGATCGCGGTGCTGGCGGACCTCCAGGGGCCGAAGATCCGTCTCGCGACCTTCGAGAACGGGCCGTACGAGCTCGCCGAGGGCGACGAGTTCGCGATCACCACCCGCGACATCGTCGGAGACCGCACCATCTGCGGCACCACCCACAAGGGGCTGCCCGGCGATGTGAAGCCCGGCGATCCGCTGCTCGTCGACGACGGCAAGGTCGGGCTGCGCGCCACTCGCGTCACCGAGGACACGGTCTACACCGTCGTCGAGATCCCCGGTGCGGTGTCGAACAACAAGGGCATCAACCTTCCCGGTGTGGCCGTCAACGTGCCTGCGCTTTCCGAGAAGGACGAGGACGACCTGCGGTGGGCGCTCTCGCTCGGCGCCGACTACATCGCCCTCTCCTTCGTGCGCGATGCGGCGGACATCACCCGGGTGCACGAGATCATGGACGAGGAGGGCAAGCGTCTTCCCGTGATCGCCAAGATCGAGAAGCCCCAGGCGGTCGAGAACCTGGAAGAGATTGTCGCGGCATTCGACGGCATCATGGTCGCCCGAGGCGACCTGGGTGTCGAGATCCCGCTCGAGCAGGTGCCGCTGGTGCAGACCGACGCCATCGCGCTCGCGCGTCGCAACGCGAAGCCCGTGATCGTGGCGACGCAGGTGTTCGAGTCGATGATCGAGAACCCCCGCCCGACCCGCGCCGAGGCCTCGGACTGCGCGAACGCGATCCTCGACGGCGCCGACGCGGTCATGCTGTCCGGCGAGACCAGCGTGGGCGCGTACCCGCGCGAGGCGGTCGCGACCATGGCCCGCATCATCGAGGCCACCGAGGATCACGCCCTCGACCGTATCGATCCGCTGGGCACCAAGCCCCGCACGCAGGGCGGAGCGCTCACGCTCGCTGCCGCAGAGGTCGCCGACTTCATCGGCGCCAAGTTCATCTGCGTCTTCACCGAGTCCGGCGACACCGTGCGCCGCATGTCGCGTCTGCGCAAGCCGATCCCGATCCTCGGCTTCACGCCGAGCCACGAGATCCGCCGTCGCATGGAGCTGACCTGGGGCGCCGACAGCTACGACGTGCCGCGCGTGGGATCCACCGACGAGATGTTCGCGCAGCTCGACGAGGTGCTCCTCGGCACCGGTCGCGTCGAGATCGGCGAGAAGGTCCTCGTGATCGCCGGATCGCCCCCCGGCGTGGTCGGCAGCACCAATACGCTGCGCGTGCACCGCATGGGCGAGGCGACCGGGCAGCTTCCGGATGCCGGCCCGCGCAAGCATCTCGCCGACGACTGATCTGCGAGGTGCGAACGAACGCCCCGCGAACCGACGGTTCGCGGGGCGTTCGCCGTCCTCCCTCTGGCAGACTGGGCGCAAGGAGCCGAAGGGAGCTCGCATGGAAGAGGACGATTTCCTCCAGGTGATCGCGCAGGAGGTCGAAGCCGACCCGCAGAACCTCGCGCTGCGGGAGGACTTCATCACCCTGCTGCTGCAGCGGGACCCGGACCGAGCCGCACGCGAGCTCGCAGTGTTCGAGGCGTCGGGCGGCGACCCGTCCCGGTCGCGCCTCATGCGCGCTCGGATCATGGCGGCACGGCTGCGTTCCGGCGGAGCGATGGGGCCCGCGACCCCGGGAACCCCCGGTCCTTCCGATGGGACCGCCGGCGCACCGTCCGCCGTTCCGCACGAGCTGGCTGCCGATCCGGGCGCCGCGCCGGCGCCGGCGCCCGTGCCCGCGCCGACGAACGCGGACTCCGCGACCGGCGGCACCCGCGCGTCCGCGGGCCTCTGGGATGCGGAGCGCCCGAGCGTGACCCTCGCCGACGTGGCCGGCCTCGCAGAGGTCAAACAGCACCTCGACGCGACCTTCCTGGCGCCGCTGCGCAACCCCGAGCTCGCGGCCGCCTTCGGCCAGCGGCCGGGCGGATCCCTGCTCATGTACGGCCCGCCCGGATGCGGCAAGACGTTCATCGCGAAGGCGATCGCGGGCGACCTCGGCGCGTCCTTCATCCATGTCACGCTCGCCGACCTGCTCAGCAAGTGGATCGGCGACAGCGAGAAGGCGATCCAGAGCGTGTTCGAAGACGCGCGCGCCGCGGCACCCTGCGTGATCTTCTTCGACGAGTTCGACGCGCTCGGCGGGCGGCGCGCTTCCGGGGGAGGCGGGGCGCATTCGATGCGGATGATCGTGACCCAGCTGCTCGAGGAGCTCGACGGCGTCGCCAGCGACAACGACGGCGTGTACTTCCTCGCGGCGACCAACCGTCCCTGGGACATCGACCCCGCGCTGCGGCGCCCCGGACGCATCGACAAGACGGTCGTCGTGCTTCCGCCAGACGCGGTGGCGCGCGCAGCGATCCTGCAGGGGGAGCTGCGCGGGAAGCCCGCTGACGGGGTCGACGCGATCGCGGTCGCCGCGGCGACCGAGGGCTTCTCGGGCGCCGATATCGCGCAGGTGGCGCGGGTCGGCCTGCAGCAGTCGATGGCTGCGTCCATGAGCGCCGGTACGATCGTGCCCGTCACCACGGAGACCCTGCTGTCCGCCGCTGCCGCGGTCACCCCGTCCACCGGGGCCTGGTTCGAGCAGATCGCTCCGGTGCTCGACTACGGCACCGACGACGGAACCTTCGAGCAGCTGCGCGCGCACCGGGTCAAGCGGGGGCGGCGATGATCCGCTGGATTCCGGGCGGGCAGGGCGGCTCCCGGGTCCCCGATCCGGACGATGCGCTGCGCACGGCGATCGAGCATGAACGCGATCTCGCCTGGGAACTCTACGATTTCCGTCCCGATCATCCCCGCATCGCCGAACTCGCCCGTAGTGTCCTGGAGCAGGAGCCGCAGTTCACCGGCATGATCATCCTCCTCGCCCTGCACCGCGAGGCATGCGGGGAGATCGAGGAGGCCCGGACGCTCCTCCAGGATCTCGTCGCGCGTCGCGATCGGCAGTACGTGAACGCGGTCAAGAAGCTGCGCGACCTCGAGTTCTCGGACCGGCGATTCGGAGAGGCGCGCCGACTCGCCGAACTCGCGCTGCGCGAGGACCCCGAGCCGGGATGGCTCGACGTGATGGCCCTCGGCAGCGCCACGGTCTTCTCGGGGGATCCGGTCGGCGGTTGGGACCGGATCGACGAGGCGGTCGAGATGGCGGCCCGGCAGGATCCGGAGCGCCACGCCGATGCCCTCGGACAGCGGGCGACCCGACTGCTCGGTTCGGGTGCACCGCCGTCGCGGTTCATGCCGGCGGCGCAGGAAGCACTGGCCGCCGATCCCGGCGAGCCCCTGCTCGCCACCACGCTGGCGTACGCCTACCTCTACGACTACCGGCCGGCCGAAGCCGAGCAGCTGCTGCGCAGGGTGCTGAGCGAGGACCCGACCGATGAGATCGCCCAGGGCGGCCTCACGGTGGCACGCGCCTTCCTGGACCCCGTGGATCGGGGCGACGCGACCATGGACGCCCTGCGGGCCTCCGGAATGGGGGAGATCGCCTGGCGGATCTTGCGGGACCAGATGTTCGGCACCGGCATCGAGCACGCGCTGGCCGCGCTCGACCAGGTCATGCCGCAAGCACTCGCCGAATCGATGCGGGCGCCCCTCGACCGGGAGGCCGCCGGCGCGAGCCGCGGCGAGGGCAGCATCCTCGCCTGGCACGACGGCCAGCGGCCCGGGAGCGGCGGCACCTGGGGCACCGGCGGCGGGTTCCGCCTCATGACCTCCGACGAGGTCGCCGATCTCGAGGGGCGGATCGAGCGGTCGCCGGAGGACTGGCCGCAGTGGACCGCCGAGGACGAGTACTTCACCCTGATCCTCACCGACGACTCGGGCGGATACCTGATCGAGGGTCCGGGCGGCAGACTGCTGCGTCGACGGGCCGGCGCGCCCGATCGCCAGGAGGCCCCGAGCGTCGCCGACTGGCTGTGGGATCGAGTCGCGGCCTTCGGCGGTCACGATGCTCGCCCCGTCGGGCACGCCGTGGGGGATGCGGCGGGCGGAGCGCCCGCCGCCTGAGAAGTGCCGGATGGGGGACTCGAACCCCCACACCTTTCGGCAGCGCATTTTGAGTGCGCCGTGTCTGCCAATTCCACCAATCCGGCTGGTGCCGCGTGCCTGGGCGGAGTCCGACTCGCGCCGGGTCCACGCAGGCAGCGTGGTTCAGAATACCGTAGGCTGGTGGTGTGAATGACCAGAGCAGCACGAGCACCGCGCGACGCGTCGTCGTCGCCGAAGACGAATCCCTGATCCGTCTCGACATCGTCGAGACGCTGCGAGACAACGGATACGACGTCGTCGGCGAGGCCGGCGACGGCGAGGAGGCGGTACGCCTCGTCGAGGAGCTGCGCCCCGATCTCGTGGTCATGGACGTGAAGATGCCGAAGCTCGACGGCATCTCCGCGGCCGAGCGCATCAACAAGGACCACATCGCCCCCGTCGTGCTGCTGACCGCGTTCAGCCAGCGCGAGCTCGTGGAGCGCGCGAGCGAGGCCGGCGCCCTGGCCTACGTGGTGAAGCCCTTCACCCCGGCCGACCTCATCCCGGCCATCGAGATCGCGCTGTCGCGCTTCCAGCAGATCGTGACGCTCGAGTCCGAGGTCGCGGATCTGGCCGAGCGCTTCGAGACCCGCAAGCTCGTCGACCGGGCGAAGGGCATCCTCAACGACAAGATGGGGCTCAGCGAGCCCGAGGCGTTCCGGTGGATCCAGAAGGCCTCGATGGACCGCCGCCTGACCATGCATGACGTCGCGAAGACCATCATCGATCAGCTCGGGCCCAAGAAGGACTGAGCGGTCGCTGCACCGAGAACGCCCCGGCCGACGGCCGGGGCGTTCTCGGTTCCGAGGCTTCCCGTGCGGCCGCGCTCAGCGGAGCTGCTTGGTGAAGTTGGTGATCCGCACCGTCGAGCAGCGGCGGCCGCGCTCGTCGGTGATGACGATCTCGTGCACCGACATGCTGCGTCCGAGATGGATCGGAGTGCACACTCCCGTGACGATGCCCTCGGCGGCGGATCCCGTGTGCGTCGCGTTGATGTCGACGCCGACGGCGACGGTGCCCTCGGCCGCGACGAAGTTGGCGTGCATCGAGCCGAGGGTCTCGCCGAGCACCACGTAGGCGCCGCCGTGCATGATGCCGAAGGGCTGCGTGTTGCCCTCGACCGGCATGGTGGCGACGGCCCGCTCCCGAGAGAACTCGGTCATGCGCACGCCCATGCGCTGGGCGAGCACGCCGAGACCGTGCTGCTCGATGTACGCGAGTCCTTCGTCGGTGCCGGTCGGGATCTGGTCGAAGCTCGCTCCGGTGGTCGTCTCGGGCATGCGATTCCTCTGCTCGGGGTGGCCGCGCCGCACCGCCTGCCGAACGCCCCTGCCGATGTCGGAGGCGGCTTGTAGGCTGGGCACGTGTCGAATACGCCTCAGCCTACTCTCATGATCATCGACGGCCACTCGCTGGCGTTCCGTGCGTTCTACGCGCTGCCGGTCGACAGCTTCCAGACCGCGTCGGGCCAGCACACCAACGCGATCCACGGCTTCATCTCCATGCTCATCAACCTGCTGAGCAACGAGAACCCCGACTCGTTGGCGATCGCCTTCGACATCTCGCGGCACTCGTTCCGCACCGAGGAGTACCCGGAGTACAAGGGCACCCGCGGCGAGACCCCGCCGGAGTTCAAGGGCCAGGTCCCGCTCCTGCAGGAAGCGCTGCACGCGATGGGCATCCGCACCATCGAGAAGGAGAACTACGAGGCCGACGACATCCTGGCGACGCTCTCCCTGCAGGGCGCGCAGGCGGGTTACCGGGTGCTCGTCGTCTCGGGCGACCGCGACACGATCCAACTGGTCGACGACAACGTGACCCTGCTCTATCCGTCGAAGCAGGGGTGAGCGAGCTCACCCGCTACGACGCCGAGAAGGTCATGGAACGCTACGGGATCCGCCCCGAGCAGTACCCCGAGATCGCCGCCCTGGTCGGCGAGACGAGCGACAACCTGCCCGGCATCCCGCGCGTCGGCGAGAAGACCGCGGTCAAGTGGATCAACCAGTTCGGCTCCCTCGAAGAGGTGCTCCGCCGTCAGGACGAGATCGGCGGAAAGGTCGGCGAGAGCCTGCGCGAGAACGCGCACCTCGCGGAGCGCAACCGCCGTCTCAACCGGCTCGTTCGCGACGTGGAGCTCGACGTCACGCTCGACGAGCTCGCGCGCGGCGACATCGACATGGCCGCGGTGCAGCAGGTCTTCGCGAAGCTCGAGTTCCGCACGCTGCTGCAGCGCGTCGGCAAGCTCGCCGGCGCCGAGGTGCCGAGCGGCGGTGCGACGACCGCGGCGACGATCGCCCCGGTGCCCACCGCACCCGAGGCGAAGCTGCTGCTCGACGAAGAGCTGGACGACTGGCTGCGCAAGGCCGAGCGGCCCGCGGTGAGCATCACGGCGGTGGGCGAGGGGTACGACGTCGGTCTCGCGACGCTCGAGAGCTCGGTCGAGCTGCACTGGATCCCCGGCGGGCGCGACTACGCGCTCTTCGAGGACTGGCTCGCGAGCGACGCGCCCAAGGTGTTCTTCGACGCGAAGTCGCAGATCCGGGCGATCGCGAGCACGGGCGTCGGCATCGGCGGCATCGTGGGCGACACCCTGCTCGCAGCCTGGCTCGTCTGGCCGCTCGCGGCCGAGAAGTCGCTCGCCAGCACGGTGCGCAAGTACCTGGGCGAGGACATGCCCGAACCGGACCCCAACCAGCTCGTTCCCGACGAGGACGCGGCGGTGGGGCCGGGCACCGTCGCCTGGTACATCCTCCGCGCGCACGACGCCGTCGTCTCGAAGTTCCCCGAACGCACCGGCGAGGTGTACGAGCAGATCGAGCTGCCCCTGCTCCCGGTGCTCGCCGTGCTCGAGCAGCGCGGCGTCGAGATCGACCTGCCGCTGCTGCAGGCGCACGAGGCCGAACTGCGCGACCGCGTCGCCGCGCTCGCGCAGCAGGCCTTCGACGCGATCGGGCACGAGGTCAACCTGTCGTCGCCCAAGCAGCTGCAGCAGGTGCTCTTCGAAGAGCTCGACATGCCCAAGACCCGCAAGACCCAGACGGGATACACGACCGACGCCGCCGCGCTCGCCGACCTGCAGGTCAAGAACCCGCACCCGTTCCTCGATGCGCTGCTCGCGCACCGCGACGCGAACAAACTGCGCCAGATCATCGAGACGCTGGTCAAGGCGGTGCAGCCCGACGGCCGCATCCACACCACGCTCGTGCAGATCGGGGCGAGCACGGGGCGTCTCGCCTCGACCGATCCCAACCTGCAGAACATCCCGGTGCGCACGGAGGAGGGGCGTCGCATCCGCGAGGGCTTCACCCACGCGGGCGAGTTCGAGACGCTGATGACGGCCGACTACTCGCAGATCGAGATGCGAATCATGGCGCATCTCTCGGGCGATGCCGGGCTCATCGAGGCGTTCAACGCCGGCGAGGATCTGCACCGCTTCGTGGGTTCCCGCATCTTCGGCGTCGAGCCCGCCGAGGTCACGAGCGAGATGCGCGCGAAGGTGAAGGCGATGTCCTACGGCCTCGCCTACGGCCTGTCCGCGTTCGGGCTCTCGAAGCAGCTCGGCATCTCGGGTGCCGAGGCGAAGCAGCTCATGCTCGACTACTTCGAGCGGTTCGGCGGCGTGCGCGACTACCTGCGTTCCGTAGTGGAGCAGGCCAAGGCCGACGGCTACACCGAGACCATCTTCGGTCGCCGCCGCCCGTTCCCCGACCTCACGAGTCCGCACCGCGCCCTGCGCGAGAACGCGGAGCGTGCCGCGCTCAACTCTCCGATCCAGGGCAGCGCGGCCGACATCATCAAGCGCGCGATGATCCAGGTGGAGCGCCGCATGCGCGCGGCCGAGATGAGCTCGCGCATGCTGCTCCAGATCCATGACGAGCTCATGTTCGAGGTCGCCGCGGGGGAGTGGGACGCGCTCGAGACCATCGTCCGCGAGGAGATGGCGGGAGCCGCCGATCTCTCGGTGCCGCTCGACGTCCAGGTCGGCGGCGGTCCGAACTGGAACGCCGCGGCGCACTGATCAGCGCGCCGTCGGGCTGCGGCCCGGTGGCGCGGGTCCCGCGGCACGCCGAGCGCCGCGGGGGTTGATCTCGGGCGTGTCGCCTGAGTAAGATGATGTGGTCACAACTGTGGCGACTCAACCATGCCAATCGCGGGCATGCGCTTCGGGCCTCCGGGCTCGCAAGATGTTTCGCACGTCCGCCCGACTTCCTGTCCATTCTGGAGATCATTTACATGACGAACGCAACGACCGAGAGCAAGCAGGTCGCGATCAACGACATCGGCTCGGCCGAAGACTTCCTTGCAGCGGTCGAAAAGACCCTCAAGTTCTTCAACGACGGCGACCTCATCGAGGGCACCGTGGTGAAGATCGACCGCGATGAGGTCCTCCTCGACGTGGGGTACAAGACCGAGGGTGTCATCCCCTCGCGCGAGCTGTCCATCAAGCACGACGTCGACCCCGGTGAGGTCGTCGAGGTCGGCGACTCCGTCGAGGCGCTCGTGCTCCAGAAGGAGGACAAGGAAGGCCGCCTGATCCTGTCGAAGAAGCGCGCTCAGTACGAGCGTGCTTGGGGCGACGTGGAGAAGATCAAGGAGAACGAGGGTGTCGTCACCGGCACCGTCATCGAGGTCGTCAAGGGCGGCCTCATCGTCGACATCGGGCTCCGTGGCTTCCTCCCCGCGTCGCTCATCGAGCTGCGCCGCGTGCGCGACCTGACCCCCTACCTGGGCCAGGAGCTCGAGGCGAAGATCCTCGAACTCGACAAGAACCGCAACAACGTGGTGCTGTCGCGCCGCGCGCTCCTCGAGGAGACGCAGTCGGCCAGCCGCTCGTCGTTCCTCGCCGAGCTCAAGCCCGGCCAGGTCCGCAAGGGCGTCATCTCGTCGATCGTCAACTTCGGTGCGTTCGTCGACCTCGGCGGCGTGGACGGCCTCGTGCACGTCTCCGAGCTGTCGTGGAAGCACATCGAGCACGCGTCCGACGTGGTCGAGGTCGGCCAGGAAGTCACCGTCGAGGTGCTCTCGGTCGAGCTGGATCGCGAGCGCGTCTCGCTGTCGCTGAAGGCGACCCAGGAGGATCCGTGGCAGGTCTTCGCCCGCACCCACGCGATCGGTCAGATCGCCCCGGGCGTCGTCACCAAGCTCGTTCCCTTCGGCGCGTTCGTCCGCGTCGCGGACGGCATCGAGGGCCTCGTGCACATCTCGGAGCTGTCGGGTCAGCACGTCGAGCTCGCCGAGCAGGTCGTCTCGGCCGGCCAGGAGGTCTTCGTCAAGATCATCGACATCGATCTCGATCGCCGTCGCATCTCGCTCAGCCTCAAGCAGGCCAACGAGGGCGTCGACCCCGAGGGCACCGAGTTCGATCCGGCTCTGTACGGCATGACCACGGAGTACGACGAGAACGGCGAGTACAAGTACCCCGAGGGCTTCGATCCCGAGACCCAGGAGTGGAAGGAAGGCTTCGAGTCGCAGCGCGAGAAGTGGGAGCAGGAGTACGCTGCTGCCCAGGAGCGCTGGGAGGCTCACAAGAAGCAGGTCGCCGCTTCGATCGCCGAGGCCGCTGCCGCTCCCGCCGTGGACGCCCCGTCCTCGAGCTTCTCGAGCGAGTCGTCCTCGACCGGTGCACTCGCCGATGACGCGGCTCTCGCCGCACTGAAGGCGCAGCTCGAGGGCAACTAAGCCCGACTTCGCGCAAGCGAAGCGAGTCCTCACGAAGGCCCGGCTCCCCATTGCGGGGGCCGGGCCTTCGGCGTTCCCGCGCGCCGCGCGCGGATGCCGTTCGACGAGGGCACGGGTCTTCGGCGAGGGCACGGGTCTTCGGCGAGGGCGCGGGGCCTCGACGAGAGCACGGCGTGCCGGACGGTGAGAAGGAGTTCCCTCGTCGAGAAAGGGATCCCTCGCGGGAGCGGGGCGCGCGACTCCGTGATCGTGCGGGCGAGCGGGGAGCGAGCGGGCGAGCGGGGGAGCGAGCGGGCTGGCGAACGAACGGGCGCGCGCGGCTAGGCGATCGCGGCGGCTCGCCGCGCAGCGCGCTCGTGGAGCGCCCGGCGCAGGCGACGGACCAGCCACCACAGGAGCAGCGCCACGAAGACGAGCGCGAGCACGGGAACGACGACCGCGAGCACCGCGAGGAGCGCCGCTCCGATGTCCTCCAGTGCGCTCGTCACGGGAGCCGCGAGACCGGCGCTGAGCGCGTTCAGCACGGGTCGGGCGATCGCCTTCAGCAGGTGTGGGACGAGCGCGATGAGCACCCCCAGCACGAACGGCCAGACCTGACCGCTCTGCACCCACTGGGCAGGGTCGGTCACCGCGACCGTGTCGGCCTTCGCCCCGGCCGAGAACACGAGGCCGCCGGACGCCGGGCGGATCACGGTGTGCAGCACGTCGTTCGCGGTGTCGAGCACGGGGAACTTGTCGACCAGGATCTCGATCACGAGCAGCACGCCGACGATGCCGAGCGTCCACTCGTTCTCGAGCCAGGACCATCCGGACGGCAGCTGCACCAGGTCGGTGAAGCGGGAGAGCAGGCCGAGCGCCAGCAGCGGAATGTACGCGTTCAGTCCCGCGGAGACGGCGAGGACGCCGCCGGTGATCAGCTCCAGCATGCCCTCAGCCTACGCGGAGCCGCATGCCGGGCCCCGCCGCCCCTAGACTGCTTGGCGTGCAACTCATCGCGCTCACGGGCGGCATCGCCGCCGGCAAGTCCACCGTCGGCCGCCGCTTGGCGGAGCTCGGCGCGAGCCGGATCGACGCCGATCAGCTCGCCAGGGAGGTCGTCGAACCGGGCACGCCCGGCCTGCGGGCGATCCGGGAGCGATTCGGGGCCGAGGTGATCCGCGCGGACGGGGCCCTCGATCGGGCAGCGCTCGGCGCGCGTGTGTTCGGAGACGCCGCGGCCCTCGCCGACCTCAACGCGATCGTGCACCCCGCGGTGCGCGAACTCGCGGAGCGTCGGATCGCCGAGGCCGCCGCAGCGGATCCGGAGGCGATCGTCGTCTACGAGATCCCGCTGCTCGTCGAGACCGGCGGGCGCGCGGCGAGCACCGTTCCCTGGGATCTCGTCGTGGTCGCGGATGCGCCGGCGGCGCTCCGGATCGACCGCCTGGTCGAACTGCGCGGCCTGGAACGTGCCGAGGCCGAGCGCCGGATCGGGAGCCAGGCCGGCGACGCCGAGCGCCGAGCGATCGCGGATGTCGTCATCGATACGAGCGGCACGGAGCAGGAGACCCTGGATCAGGTCGACGCGCTGTGGGCGCGCCTCAGGGGCTCGGGCGAGGAGGCGGCTCGCCCGCGTCGAGGCGAGGAGCCGATCAGCGGCTGAACTCCGCCAGCCAGTTGAGCTGGAACTGCGCCACGGCGGCGATGATCACGTAGCAGAACAGGACGATCACCCAGGTCCAGGAGTAGAGCGAGCGGAACAGCCTCGCGGGGCGCTCCGCCAGCACGACGTCCCCGACCGCGTACGGCCGGAGCAGGGTGGTCCAGAAGAGCGGGATCATGACCGCCCACACGACCATGCACCAGGGGCACAGCGTGCCGAGCACGAAGATGCTCTGCGTGGCCAGCCAGCAGATGAAGAGGAAGCCGCCGAACAGGCCGATCTGGTAAAGGCTCCAGAACCATCGCGAGAAGCGGGCGCCGGCGAGCAGCGCGACCCCCACCGCGATCGGGGCGACGAAGGCGCTGACGCCGATGATCGTGTTGCTGAACCCGAAGAGCGAGCCCTGCCACGAGCCCATGTTCGGGCCGCAGGTGACGAGGATGCTGACGCTGCAGTTCGGGACGTAGTCGGGGTTCTGCAGCGTCTTGATGTACTCGGTCAGGAGTTCGAACGCGGCGAACCAGCCGATCGCGCCGAGCACAATCGTGAACACGGCGAAGCCGATCGGACGGGGAGCGCGCACCGGCGTTGTGGTCATAATTCGAATCCTAGTGACCATTTCTGCGGTGCGTATTCAGCTGACGTGCCATAATGGACCTCGTATCGGCGCCGAACAGGCGAGATGCGCACAGTCTTTTGGCCGCCCTGCGGCGGTCACCGGTCGATGCACTGACCGAGCGCGGAGCACACGCCCCGCGGAGAACAGGATTTGCGGCGGTGAGCCGCCGCACCGAGGAGATTCCCGGAGGGGCGAGTATCCTCCGGGCCAGAGGAGTACACCAGAGATGGTGAATCAGCCCGACAACGAAACTTCACAGAACGTCGAACCCGTCACCGCGGAGCCGACGAGCAGCGACGCGCCCGAGACCAATGCGCCCGAGACGATTCTCGATGCGGTCGAGGCCGCGCTCGACGCGCGGACCGAGAACGCCGGATCCGAGGCGGAGGCCGCGGAGACGGAAGGCGCTGAGGTAGCGACCGCGGTCGACTCGGCTGCCGCCTCCGAGGACGCCGCCGCAGATTCCGCACCCGATGCGGACGCGGCTCCGGCTGACGCGGCTCCGAGCGGTTCGGAGTCCGAGTCGACCGATGCCGCTCCGGCCAAGCCCCACCCGGAGCTCGTGCTGCCGCTCGCGGACATGACGCCGGAGGAGCGCTTCCGTGCTACCACGCGCCTGATCTTCCTGGCGCCCGACGTGCCCCCGATCGCACCCCGTCCGCGCCGCGGCGGTGCCGAGCTGCGCCAGCTCGACGACCTGCTCGACCAGCAGTTCTCGCGCGACGAGGCCGAGGATCGCGAGTCGGGTTCCGGGCGTCGGCGCAGCCGTCGCCGCAGCGGCGGCCAGGAGGTGCCGCCCGAGGAGGAACCGCAGCCCCGCCGCCAGCCGCGCCAGGCCCCGGTGATCACCGAGCCGCAGAAGGTCAAGGGATCCACCCGCCTCGAGGCGAAGAAGCAGCGCCGCCGCGACGGTCGCGACGCGGGCCGTCGCCGCCGCATGGTCATCACCGAGTCCGAGTTCCTCGCGCGCCGCGAGGCCGTGGACCGCGAGATGGTCGTCCGTACGACCGCGGACCGCATCCAGATCGGCGTCCTCGAAGACAAGGTCCTCGTCGAGCACTACGTCGCGCGCTCCAGCGAGAGCTCGCTGATCGGCAACGTCTACCTTGGGCGCGTGCAGAACGTGCTGCCCAGCATGGAGGCGGCGTTCGTCGACATCGGGCGCGGCCGGAACGCCGTGCTCTACTCGGGCGAGGTCGACTGGTCGGAGTTCGAGGGCAGCAACACGGCACGCCGCATCGAGAACGCGCTCAAGCCGGGCGACCAGATCCTGGTGCAGGTCACCAAGGATCCGGTCGGACACAAGGGCGCCCGTCTCACGAGTCAGATCTCGCTCCCGGGCCGCTTCCTCGTGTACGTGCCGGGCGGTGCGATGAACGGAATCTCGCGCAAGCTGCCCGACACCGAGCGCGCGCGCCTGAAGAAGATCCTGAAGGCCGTCCTGCCGTCCGGCGCGGGCGTGATCGTCCGCACGGCGGCCGAGGGCGCGAGCGAGGACCAGCTCACGCACGACGTGCAGCGTCTGACCCGTCAGTGGGAGTCGATCCAGAAGCGGGTCGAGAAGGGCGGGGCCCCGGTCCTGCTGCACTCCGAGCCGGACATGCTCATCAAGATCATCCGGGACGTCTTCAACGAGGACTTCCACCGCCTCGTGATCTCGGGCGCCGACACGTTCAGCACGATCTCGAACTACCTCGAGCAGGTCGCCCCCGATCTGCTGCAGCGCGTGGAGCGCTTCGAGGGGGAGCGGGACGTCTTCGACGAGTACCGCATCTCCGAGCAGATCGTGAAGGCGCTCGACCGCAAGGTCTGGCTGCCCTCGGGCGGCTCCCTCGTGATCGACCGCACCGAGGCCATGACGGTCGTCGACGTGAACACGGGCAAGTTCGTGGGCTCCGGCGGCAACCTCGAGGAGACCGTCACCAAGAACAACCTGGAGGCCGCCGAGGAGATCGTCCGGCAGCTCCGCCTCCGGGACATCGGCGGGATCATCGTCGTCGATTTCATCGACATGGTGCTCGAGTCGAACCGCGACCTCGTGCTGCGCCGTCTGGTGGAGTGCCTGAGCCGCGATCGCACGAAGCACCAGGTCGCCGAGGTGACCTCGCTCGGCCTCGTGCAGATGACGCGCAAGAAACTGGGCCTGGGCCTGCTCGAATCGTTCAGCGAGCCCTGCGAGGTGTGCGCGGGACGCGGCGTGATCGTGCACCACGAGCCGGTCGCCAAGCACCGCGGAGCGGACTCGGCGCCCTCGCGCGGCAAGCGGAAGTCGAACGGCGGCCAGGGCGGCGGCCAGAACGGCAACGGCTCGAACCACTCGAACGGACACGGCGGGCAGAACGGTGGGCAGCAGGCCCACGCGGCTTCGCAGACCCACGCCATCAGTGACGGCGCGAAGAACATGCTCGCCCAGGTGGCCGCATCCACGATTCCTGGATCGGCGAAGCACGAGGACGACGCTCCTCGAACCGAGGCCGAAGCTCCCGCTGCGGAGTCCCCGAAGCGCGAATCCGGGCAGCGGAACCGCGCGCAGCGCGGCGCGCGCACCGCGTGGGAGCACGCTCAGGCCGATCCCGCTCCCGCGGCCGAGCCCGCGGGCGGCCTGCTCGACTCGGTGCTCGAAGCGCTGCCCGATGCTCCCGCAGCGGGGCGGGGGCGGTCCCGCGGACGCCGCGTATCGGTCGCCTCGGGGCGTGCCGCGGAGACGCGCGAGAACGAGGCCCGCAGCGACGAGTCGGTGCGAGCGGCGCAGGCCGCACTCGCCGAGGCGCTCGACGCGACCGTTTCCGGTCGCGACGCCGAGTAACGGGGACACGCCAGGCATTTGACCGGTCGGCGATCGGGAGATATGCTTGATCGCTGGTGCCACTCTTTTTGAGTGGCGATCCGGTGAACAGGGCGCGGTTCCACAGTGCGGAGCAGCGAGAACGTTCGCCCCGCAGACCACGAACGGCGATTTCAGCGTCGCGGTTCGGATACGTAAGACGATCCTCAGGAAAAGGGTGACAAGTGGTTTACGCAGTAGTGCGCACCAGCGGACGGCAGGAGAAGGTCGAGGTCGGCTCGATCATCACGGTGAACCGTCTTTCGGCTGACGCCAAGGACAAGATCGAGCTGCCCGCCGTGCTGCTCGTCGACGGCGACCAGGTGACCACCGACGCCGCCAAGCTCGCCAAGGTCAAGGTGACCGCCGAGGTGCTCGAGGACCTCCGCGGCCCGAAGATCGTGATCCAGCGGTACAAGAACAAGACCGGCTACAAGTCGCGTCAGGGTCACCGTCAGGATCTCACCCGCATCAAGGTCACGGGCATCAAGTAGCCCCCGGCTTCCCGAAACAAGGAGACTAGAGACTCATGGCACATAAGAAGGGCGCGAGCTCGACCCGCAACGGTCGCGACTCGAACGCACAGCGTCTTGGCGTGAAGCGCTTCGGCGGTCAGCAGGTGAACGCCGGCGAGATCATCGTGCGTCAGCGCGGCACCCACTTCCACCCGGGCGCCAACGTCGGCCGCGGTGGCGACGACACCCTCTTCGCTCTCGCCGCAGGCGCGGTGGAGTTCGGCGCGAAGGGCGGCCGCAAGGTCGTCAACATCGTGACCGCAGCCGCCTAACACTCGGCAGCACTTGGCAAGGGCGGGCTTCGGCTCGCCCTTTGCCGTATTTTCGGGCTTTTGAATCTGACGTGAGGAACGCAGCATGGTGACGTTTGTTGACCGGGTGCAGGTGCACCTGCAGGCCGGGCGGGGCGGCAACGGCTGCGTGTCGATCCGACGAGAGAAGTTCAAGCCGCTGGCGGGCCCGGATGGCGGGAACGGCGGGCACGGCGGCGACATCGTGCTGCTGGCGGATCCGCAGGTCACCACGCTGCTCGACTTCCACCGCCGTCCGCACCGCAGCGCCGAGAACGGCGGCTACGGCGCCGGCGACTATCGCGCGGGCACCAACGGCGCCGAGCTCACCCTCTCGGTCCCCATCGGTACCGTGGTCAAGGACGAGGCCGGCGAGACCCTCGTCGATCTCACGGAGCCCGGCACCCGCTACGTCGTCGCCCACGGCGGCATCGGCGGCCTGGGCAACCACTCGCTCGCCAGCACCAAGCGCAAGGCCCCCGGCTTCGCGCTGCTCGGCACCGAGGGTTGGTCGGGCAGTATCACCCTCGAGCTCAAGACCATCGCGGACGTCGCCCTCGTCGGGTACCCCTCGGCGGGCAAGTCGAGCCTGATCGCCGCGCTCAGCGCCGCGAAACCGAAGATCGCGGACTACCCGTTCACCACGCTGCACCCCAACCTCGGCGTCGTGCAGGCGGGGGAGCACCGTTTCACCGTCGCCGACGTCCCCGGCCTCATCGAGGGCGCGAGCGAGGGCAAGGGGCTCGGCCTCGATTTCCTCCGCCACGTCGAACGGTGCAGCGCGCTGCTGCACGTGCTCGACTGCGCGACCCTGGAGCCCGGTCGGGACCCGCTCTCCGACCTCGAGGTGATCAAGGCGGAGCTCGCCGCCTACCCGGTGCCCGAGGGCCAGGTACCGTTGCTGGATCGTCCGCAGCTGATCGCGCTCAACAAGGTCGACGTGCCCGAGGCTCGCGAGCTCGCCGAGTTCGTGCGCCCCGAACTGGAGGCGATGGGCTATCGCGTCTTCGAGATCTCCGCGGCGTCGCACGCCGGTCTGCGCGAGCTCTCGTTCGCCATGGCCGAGCTGGTCGAGACCGCGCGTGCCGAGGCGCTGCGCGACGAAGTCGAGCAGCCGCGGATCGTGCTGCAGCCGAAGGCCGTCAACGAGAGCGGCTTCACGGTGCGCACGGAGGGCGGCAGCTACGGCACGCTCTACCGGATCCTCGGTACGAAGCCGGAGCGCTGGGTCGCGCAGACCGACTTCACCAACGACGAGGCCGTCGGATACCTGGCGGACCGCCTCAACAAGCTCGGCATCGAGGACGCGCTGGTCAAGGCCGGTGCGGTCGCCGGATCGACCGTCGTGATCGGTCCGGGCTCCGGTGTGGTCTTCGACTGGGAGCCCACCCTCACGAGCGCGGCCGAGGTGCAGATGGGCGCCCGCGGCACCGATCTGCGTGTGGACCAGAACAAGCGCCGCACCAACAACGAGCGCCGCGAGGAGTATCACACGCTCATGGACGCCAAGGCGGAGGCGCGTGCGGAGCTCGAGCGCGAGCGCAAGGCGGGCATGTGGAGCGACGAGGCATGAGCCGCGCCGAGTGGCTGCTGTCGGGGCGGCGGGTCGTCGTCAAGGTCGGCTCGTCCTCGGTCAGCGGCGACAACGCCGCGCAGATCCCGCACCTGGTGGATTCGCTGGCGCGCCTGCACTCGGCTGGCGCCGAAGTGATCCTCGTGTCCAGCGGCGCGATCGCGACGGGAGTGCCGTTCCTCAAGCTGGAGGAGCGGCCCGACGACCTCGCGACCCAGCAAGCCGCGGCGGCGGTCGGGCAGAACATCCTGGTGAACCGCTATCAGCACGCGCTCACGACCCACGAGATCGTCGCCGGCCAGGTCCTGCTCACCGCGCACGACCTCGACAACCCGACGCACCGCGGCAATGCGAAGCGCGCGCTCGAGCGACTGCTGCAGCTCGGGATCCTGCCGATCATCAACGAGAACGACACCGTCGCCACCCACGAGATCCGCTTCGGCGACAACGATCGGCTGGCGGCGCTGGTCGCCCGCCTGATCGGTGCCGACCGGCTCGTACTGCTCTCCGACGTCGACGCGCTCTACACCGCTCCTCCGGCGGTCGCGGGGCCACCCGCATCGCCGAGGTCGCCTACGGCGACCGGCTCGACGGCGTCGAGATCGGCGAGACCCAGTCGGGTTGGGGCACGGGAGGTGCTGCGACGAAGGTCCAGGCAGCTCGGCTCGCGGCCGATGCGGGCACCGAGGTGCTGCTGACCGAGACGCGATTGCTGCCCGCGGTGCTCGACGGCGCGGATCACGGCACCTGGTTCGGGGCGCGCGAGCCCGAGCCCGCAGCGTAGCCGCGCGCGCTCGACCGCTCGCGTTCGCCGAAGCGCGATAGTCTGGCCCGATGAGCGTGCTGAACGATCCCTTCATCGACCGACTCGAGCGTGCGCGCACGGGCGCGAAGCGCCTCGCTACCGCCACCACCGCGTCGAAGGATGCGGCGCTGGAGGCCATCGCGGCGGGAATCGAGCAGGCGATCCCGAGCATCGTCGTCGCCAACGCCGAGGACCTCGCGCGCGGCCGCGAGAACGGCCTGGAGGTCGGGCTGCTGGATCGCCTCCTGCTCGACGAGGGTCGTCTGCGCGGTCTTGCTGCGGCCGTGCGCCAGGTGATCGCGCTGCCGGACCCGATCGGTCAGGTGGTCCGGGGCAGCACGCTCGCGAACGGGATCCGGATCAGCCAGGTCCGCGTGCCCTTCGGCGTGATCGGCGCGATCTACGAGGCCCGTCCCAACGTGACCGTCGATATCGCGGCGCTCGCGCTGAAGAGCGGCAACGGCGTCGTCCTCCGCGGCGGCAGCGCCGCCGAGCGCTCCAACGCGGTGCTGGTCGACGTGATCCAGCGCGCGGTCGCATCGGTCGGGCTCGACGGCGATGCAGTGCAGACCATCGACGAGTTCGGCCGGGAGGGCGCCTCGCGCCTCATGCGGGCGCGCGGCTACGTCGACGTGCTGATCCCGCGCGGCAGCGCCGGGCTCATCTCGACCGTGGTGCAGGAATCGACGGTCCCGGTCATCGAGACGGGTGCGGGGATCGTCCACGTCTTCGTGGATGCGAGCGCCGACGAGGAGATGGCGGCGGCCATCGTGCGGAACGCGAAGACCCACCGCCCGAGCGTGTGCAACGCGGCGGAGACCCTGCTCGTGCACCGGGATGCCGCGGAGCGTCTCCTGCCGCGACTCGCGGCCGATCTGATCTCGGCGGGGGTGACGCTGAACGGCGACGAAGCTGCGCGCGGCTTCTCCGACGAGATCCTGCCGGCGGGGAGTCCGAGTGGAGCACCGAGCACCTCGCCCTGGTCATGGGCGTCCGCGTGGTCGAGTCGCTCGACGAGGCGCTGGCGCACATCGAGCGCTATTCGACCCGGCACACGGAGTCGATCGTCACGCAGGACTACGCGAACGCGGAGCGCTTCCTCGCCGAGGTCGACTCGGCGGCGGTGATGGTCAACGCCTCGACCCGGTTCACCGACGGCGGGGAGTTCGGCTTCGGCGCCGAGGTCGGGATCTCGACGCAGAAGCTGCATGCTCGCGGTCCGATGGGCCTGCCGGAGCTCACGAGCACGAAATGGCTCGTCCGCGGGTCCGGTCAGATCCGCTGATCGGAAACCGATAGACTGTTTGCCAACTATCCATTTGCTCGCACAGTAGAGGACGCCAGATGTCACTTCTCGCCACGGTCGCCGCAGCAGCCGAGGGTTCTTCGCACGTTGTCAACGAGCTGCCCATGCCCGCTCCGCTCTTCGGGGTCATCGTCTTCGGCATCTTCACGGCGCTCGCCATCGTGACCTTCAGCTTCCGGGACGTCGCGAACCGCCACGCCGAGAAGGCGGAGGCGTACGCTCGCGAGCATGGTGATGCCCAGCATCACTGAGCCGGTGCAGCACCGAAGCCGCCGTATCGGGGTGATGGGCGGCACGTTCGATCCGATCCACCACGGCCACCTCGTCGCTGCGAGCGAGGTCGCGCAGAGCTTCGACCTCGATGAGGTCGTGTTCGTGCCGACCGGACGCCCGTGGCAGAAGACCCGGGTCACCGAGAGCGAGCACCGCTACCTGATGACGGTGATCGCGACGGCATCGAATCCGCGGTTCCGCGTGAGCCGCGTCGATGTCGACCGAGAAGGCCCGACCTACACCGTCGACACGCTTCGGGACCTGCGCGCGATCTACCCCGACGCCGAGCTGTTCTTCATCTCGGGTGCCGACGCGGTCGAGCAGATCCTGAGCTGGAAGGACGTCGACCGACTCTGGGAACTCGCTCACTTCATCGCGGTTTCCCGGCCCGGTCACGAGCTCTCGCTTTCGGGTTTGTCGGGCGAGCACGTAAGCTTGTTAGAAGTCCCTGCGCTGGCGATCTCGTCGACCGACTGCAGAAGTCGAGTCGCGCGCGGCTATCCGGTGTGGTACCTCGTGCCCGACGGAGTCGTGCAATACATTGCCAAGCACGAACTGTACACCGATGGAAGCGACTGACCGATGAGCGAGCACGACGAGACACCCGCCCTGACCCGGCGCGAGCGTCGGCTGCAGGCCCTGGGCGAGACCGGCTCCATGCCGACCGTCGACGCCCCTGCGGCCGCCGCGGAAGCGGCTGCGGTCGCGGCCGAGCAGCAGGCGCCCGCCGCCACCGATCCCGTGGACGAGATCGAGATCTCGCCGACGGATCCCGACGGGCGTCCCCGAAGCCGACGTGAAATCCGTGAATTGCGCGAGCGTGCGCGTGCGGAGATGGAGGCCGCAGCGGCTGCCGAGCAGGCGAGTGCCGAGCCCGCATCCGCCGAGCCCGAGCCCGCTGAGGCCGTGGCTCCCGACATCGCGGACGCGGAGCACGTCGCCCCGGAGCCCGCTGCCGCGGATCCCGCCGAGATCCCCGTGACCGAGTCGCCTGCGGAGCCGACGCTCGAGACGGTCGCCGCGGAGATCATCGAGACCGAAGCGCCCGAAGCCACCCCAGCTGCGCCCGCGACGATCATCATGGATTCGGTCGAGGTCGAGTCGAACCCGGTCGACGCGGACACCGAGTCTCCCGAGCGCGACGCCGAAGCGTCGCCCGAGGGTCCCGGGACCCCCGCTGACGGCGCGGACGCGAACGGCGCCGCCGCGGAGCCGATCGATCCCGCTGCGACGCAGGCGTTCTCCATCGCCGAGATCGCCGAGGCATCGGGCAGCTGGTCGGAGGAGCGCGCACCCGAGACCGCCGGAATCGACTTCGACGCCATGGTCGGTCAGGCCACGGCCCAGGTCGCCGAGGAGGCCGGGCAGGCGGACGATGCGAACTCCGCGGACGAACCCGCCGCCGACCAGGCCGCGCCCGCGAAGCCCAAGAAGCGCAAGCTCGGCTGGAAGAAAAAGCAGGACGGCGCCGCCGAGGACACTGCAGAGCAGGCGTCCGAGGGCGTCGCGCCGCAGGGCGAAGCGCCGGGGATGCCCGCCGCGTTCGCGCCGCCCGCGCTCATCGAACCCGCCCCTGCCGACGAGGCCGCCGACGCTCCCGTCGTTCCGGAGGTCGCCCCGCAGTCCGAGGCCGATTCGCAGTCCGCGGAGGAGCCCGAAGCGCGTCCGGATGCTCCGGCCGCACCCGCAGCACCCCAATCGGCGCGCACCGGTTACTCGTTCCCCGACATCGTCCCGCTCGACGACGGCATGTCGGTCTTCGACGACCCGGCCGTCCATCGCGCCCGCATGGGCCAGTCTGGGCAGGGCCCAGGCGATTTCGAGGATCTCATCTCCCGCGCGGTGGCCCAGGAGGGCGCCGCCAGCACGACGAACACGTCCGCGCTGATCCTGCCCTCGATGCCCGAGAGCAGCGAGCTCACCGGCCCGCTCGGCGCGACCGGAGATCTCTTCCTCACCGGTTCTATCGAACTGCCGAAGTCGCTGGGCGAGACCGGCGGCCACGCGGCGCTGCACGACTCGATCGACGTCGATGCGGCCGAGGAGGTCAGTCGCGAGGCGGCCCCGAGCGATCCGCACGGCGCCACCCCGGTGTCGGCGGCCCGCGCCGTCAGCGCCCGTTCCGCGCACTCGGTGGCCGTGGTCAACGAGAACAAGCGCGGGACCAAGACGCTGCCCATCATCCTGATGTCGGCCGGCGGCGTGCTGCTGGTCGGCGTCGTCGGGCTCCTGATCTGGGGCGCGAGCAACGGGATGTTCGGCTGATCGCCGACGCATCCCAGTATTCCAACCAGACCCATTGAAAGGGACGCGTGAGCGACACCACTGACGTTCTCAACACTCTCGAGACCGCGGTCCTCGCGGCCGACGCGAAGGGTGCGACCTCGCCGGTCGCGCTGGAGGTGGGGGAGTTCTTCCCCTACGCCGACGCCTTCCTGCTGCTCACGGGCAGCGTCGAGCGCAACGTGCAGGCGATCTCCGATGCGGTCGAGGACGCCCTGAACGAGGCCGGTGTGCGCACCGTCCGCCGAGAGGGGCGCGAGGGCGGACGCTGGGTCCTGCTCGATTTCGGAGGGCTCATCGTCCACGTCTTCCACCAGGAGGAGCGGGACTTCTACCAGCTCGAACGGCTCTGGAGCGACTGCCCGGTGATCGACACGCGCGGGATCTTGGAAAAGGCGGCCGATTTGCGTTCGACCCCCGAGAGTGATGTAAAGTAGAAGAGTTGTCGGGGGAGAATTCGTCCGACTTCCACGGGTCTGTGGCGCAGCTGGTAGCGCACCTGCATGGCATGCAGGGGGTCAGGGGTTCGAGTCCCCTCAGATCCACTCGAGAACAGAAGGTCCGGCGAAAGCCGGGCCTTCTGCCGTTTTCGGCCGCACCGAGTCGGATGCCCGAATCCGTGCCGCCAGAGCCTGGTCCGCGGGCGCGCCCCGCTGATACTGTCGCTCCGTGGAACGACAGAGCGCGCCGAGGATCGAAGGTCTGCCAGACCGATCCATCACCCGCTTCGGGGAACGCGAACTCCGTGAGGAGGGGATCCGGGGCGTCGATGGGCCGCTCGGCATGACGGCCAAGGCCCGCGCCTTCGGTCCGGTCCTGATCGTCGAGGCCGAGGGCACCGGCTCCGAGTTCGAGCGCCGACCGATCCGGCCGGACCTCCCGACGATCGACCTGCTCTTCGTGCAGCAGGGCGAGTTCGAGTACCTCGACGCCGGCGTCTGGCGTCCGTCCCGTGGCCCGCTGATGATCGCTCCGAGCGGCCTGCCGAACCGAGTGAGGGTCGCCGGCCCCTGGCGATTCGTCGTCGCCCGGATCCCGCGCGAGGCGCTCCTCCTGCACGCGCCGACGCTCGACGACCGGGTCAGCATCCACGAGGAGCTGACGCTGTCGGAGCGCTCGCTCGCGGTGCTGCTCTCGCAATCGGTGCAGAGCGAGCAGGCGGCATCCGAAGCGGATGCGCGGCTGATCGCGCGGACGGTGCTCGAGATGGCCGGCGCCGTGCTCCGCGCCCGGCAGTGCGGGGCCTGGGACCTGGAGGATCGGCAAGCCGGGATCCGGGATCGCGCGTTCGCCATGATCCGGCGCGACGCAGCGGACCAGGGCCTGGATCCGGAGCGGATCGCAGCCGGCGCCGGCGTGTCGCTGCGGTATCTGCAGGAGATCTTCGCGGCGGGCGGGAGCTCAGTGGCGGCGGAACTGCGGAAGGAGCGTGCGCGGATCGCGCGCTCGCTCCTGCAGGATCCCGGGTCCGGCGGCCTCGGTGCGACCGAGATCGCCCTGCGTTCCGGTTTCGGCTCCAGCGCGAGCATGCGCCGGGCGCTCGCGACCTTCTACCGGCTCGGCCCCTCAGAGCTCCGGCAGCGCGGCGGCGAGCAACTCGCCTCGGAGGGCCGTGGGATCTACTCGGGTTCGAGCTCCAACTGACGCTGGAGCCGCGCCGCGAGCAGCCGCTTTCCCTGCTCTCCCGCCTTGAGGCTGTTGTACTGGATCTTGCTGAACCACTCCTCGAGTTCGGCGTCCCCGGCTGCCGCCGCGTCCTGGACGAACGCGGCCATCCTCCAGGAGTTCCGCAGGGATTCCTCGAGCACCCGCACGAGGTCGTAGTCGGGGTCCTTCACCGGGCTGTCCGGGGGATGCGTCGTCATGATCTCTACTCCTGCCTCTCGGATGCGAACCGGCGTTGCGCCGGACTCCAGCGTCGCGCGGCCCGGGGAGGAGGTCCCAGGGCCTTGCGGGCTCGGCGCCGTGGACGTATCATGCGTCGGCAATCGCGGGGGGAATACCGGTGCGCCACGGGGGAAGTCAACCCCGGTGCGTCCCGAGCCGCCCGAGCATACGCTCGGAGCACGCAAGACGCTCGACCCCGACCGGAACCGCGCAGACGCGTCGCTCGATGCGGCCCGGGGTGGAACGGGACGGAGAGGACCCCATGCACACCATCGCGAACGACATCACCGTCGACCTTCCGGTGCGGACGGTCTACGACCAGTGGACCCAGTTCGAGACCTACCCCGCCTTCATGTCCGGCGTCGAGGAGGTGAGGCAGCTGGATGACCGGAACACCTACTGGTCGGTGCGGGTCGGCGGTGTCGAACGCGGCTTCCAAGCCGAGATCACCGATCAGATCCCCGACGAGCTCATCGCCTGGCGCAGCGTCAGCGGGCCCGAACACGCCGGCCGAGTGACGTTCGAACCGCTGGAAGGCGACCGCACCTCGGTGCATCTCGAGCTGAACTGGGATCCAGAGGGCCTGGTCGAGAAGGCCGGCGCCGCGCTCCAGATCGACGACCTGCAGGTCGCCAGCGATCTCCGGGAGTTCGCGCGCCTCATGGAGTCGAACGGGTTCGCGACGGGAGCCTGGCGGGGGACCGTCGACGGGTCCCGCGAGACTCCGGGAACCATCGACCGCTGATCCGTCGCTCGCGCGACGCGCGAACCGTGTCCCGGAGGAACGGCCGCGACACGGACACACACGAACATCCGAGCGGTCGAGCCGCCGAACGAAGGAGCAGGGCCATGGCCGAGATCTGGGAGCAGAACGAGGAGAAGGGTCCGGAGGACGAGCTGGTGGTCACCGCGCAGCGGGACTCCGGGCGTCCCGCGGTCGAACCGGAGGATCAGCAAGCGGTCGAGACGACCGAGCCCGATCCGCGCGACGCGCTGGAAGAGCTCGGCGAAGACGTTTCCTCCTCCCCGGCCCGACGCGGCCATGAGGACCCGGAGGAAGCGGCGATGCACGAGTCGGAGGGGTGAGGCTCGTGGGAGAGCAGGTGCTCCGGAGCTTCGGGGTGGAGGAGGAGTACTTGCTGTTGGATCTCGAGCACGGGACTCCCGTGGATCTGGCGGCCGAGCTCACACTCGCCACCGACGAACGAACCGGAGAGATGGATCGCGAGTTCTTCTCGAGCCAGGTCGAGACCTCGACCCCCGTCTGCCGCAGCGCGGCCGAGGCGGACGCAGCGCTCGTCGGGTTCCGGTCGAGGGCGGGACGAGCGGCTTCCGAGCGCGGCTTCATCCTGTCGGGCACCGGCCTCCCTCCCGTCGGAGGGGAAGTCGTGGGCACGGTGACGCCGAAGCCGCGGTACCGGCTCATCGAAGCCGAGATGCGCGCCGCCGGACACCATCAGTACGGCACGGGCACGCACGTCCACGTCGAGGTGCCGAGCCGCTCTGCCGGGGTCGGCGCACTCGCGCGCCTGGCACGATGGGCCCCCGCGCTCCTCGCCCTCACCGCGAACTCGCCATTCTGGTGCGGACGTGATACCGGATTCGCCAGTTGGCGGCACGTGATGGGGCTCTCCTGGCCCGTCTCCGGCTACCCCCAGCACATCGAGGACGAGGCGGGCTACGCGGAAGCCGTCGACCGGCTCGTGGGGGCCGGGATCGTCCCCGACGCGGGCGTGCTCACCTGGGTCGCCCGTCTGTCCGAACGGTACCCCACCCTGGAACTGCGGATCGCCGACGCGCAGCTCACCCCCGAGTCGGCGGTGTCGTTCGCGCTCCTCGTGCGGGCGGTGATCGAGCGGGGACTGCGCGATGCGCAAGCGGGGATGCAGCGTCCGCGCTTCGTACCCGGCCTGATCGACGGCGCGAACTGGATCGCTGCGCGAAACGGCCTCGGCGGCGAACTCGTCGATCCGGGATCCGCCGAGTCGGTGCCGGCCTTCGAGCTGATCGACCGATTGCTGGAATCGGTCGAGGGGAGCTCCAGCGGAACGGCGATCGCGACCGCGTGGTCTCCTGGATCGACTCGTTGCGCGACTCGGGAGGACCGGCGGAGCAGCAGCGGCGGGCCTTCGCCTCGGGAGGCATCGGCGGACTGCTCGAACTGTTCGGGGACGGGTCGATCCCGCAGCGCGTCGACCCGGTCGCGGCGGGCGGGTGAGCGCGCGCCGCCGCGGCAGGCTCCCGATCCGGCGAATACCCGACGACGGATCGGGCTTCGCCTATCGGGACGGCACGCGCAGGATCAGGTCGAAACGAGAGATCGCGCGCATCGAGGCCCTCGCGATCCCTCCGGCGTGGGGCGACGTCGAGATCGCGCGGTCGCCGCGGGCCAAGGTCCTCGCCCGCGGGGTCGACGCGGCGGGCCGGACCCAGGCGATCTACCACCCGGCGTTCCGTCGCCGGCAGGAGCGGAGGAAGTTCGACCGGGTGCGCCGGTTCGGGCGTGCGCTGCCGCGCCTGCGGGCCCGCGTGGATCAGGACCTGCGACGCAGGCGTCTGAGCGAGGACCGCATCGCCGCCTGCGTGATCAGGCTCATCGATCTGCAGCTGTTCCGCGTGGGGAACGCCGAGTACGCCGCACGGCATCGGAGCTACGGCGTGACGACGCTCACGGAGCAGCACCTGCGGGCGACCGGCTCCGCGGTCGAGTTCGACTTCGTCGGCAAGAGCGGACAGCGGCAGCGGCGTCGGGTCCGCGATCCGCGGATCGCCCGCATCGTCTCGCAGCTGCTGCAGCTGCCGGGGCCGGAGGTGTTCCGATTCTTCGACGAGGACGGGATCGTCCACGAGCTCCAGAGCCGCCACGTGAACGCCTACGTGAAACGGCACATGGGCGCTGAGTACACGGCGAAGGACTTCCGCACATGGGGCGGCACCGTGACGGTGGCCGCTGCGCTCCTGGACGCCGATCCCGCGGATCTCGCGTCGGAGCGAGGACGGGAGGCGGTGGTCCGCTCGGCGCTCTCCTCGGCCGCCGAGCGGCTCGGCAACACCCGGGCGGTGGCGCGATCCTCCTACGTCGATCCGCGGGTGCTCTCGGCCGTCGAGCACCCCGAGGTGCTGGACCGGGTGCGCGGTCTGCGCACCCGGCCACGGAGGTACCTGGAACGCTCAGAGCAGCGGACGCTCCGGCTGCTGCACGAGCTGGAGCGCGCGGGGGTCTCAGGCTGACGCCACCGCGCTGCTGACCGCGGTCGGCCCGTCGTACTCGGTGTCCTCGATCCGTTCGAGCGCGGCGACCACGTCGGGCGCGGCTCCGGCTTTCCGCGCGGTATCGACGATGTCGCTCTTCGATGCGGGGTAGTCCACTCCGCCGAGGTACTTCTGAATCTGGACGGGGTTGGGATGCTCGGTCATGGGCCTCTCCTTCTCTTCGGCGCGGGAATGCGCTCCGTGCTCGCCATCGGGTGATCGCGAGGGCTTCTGCTCGTCCCGGGGGAAGACGACGTCGCTCGCCTCGCACCGCCGGTCCACCACCGTCGTCGGCGACTCGAGATGCACCGCGCCGCTCGGCAGGATCCCGGCGCCGCCCCGGCGCTCCATGACGCGCCACTGGGCCACTCGGTCCTCGCCGGCATGCTCCGGCGGGAGTTCCGGCCAGAAGTCGAAGCCGCCAGCCTCGAGCAGGGCGCCGCGGTCGAACATCGCGCACGCCCCGATCCACGCCACCCGATACGCGACACGATCGTCGTCGTCCAAGCGGCGCTGGGCCGCGAGGTGGGTCGGGTTCGCGGCGTTGTGCAGCCGCCAGCGCTCGAACGACCGCGACCAGGGCCGCACGCGCTCGGGTGCGACCCTGCCCGCCTTCCACGCCTCGAATCCCGCGGTCTCGTCCGGACGCACGTCGTCCAGATAGGAGAGGCCCTGCACGGCGAAGCCCACGAATCCGCAGCCCGTCTCGGTCATCGCGGCGTCGAGGCGCGCGAGCGAACCGGGCTCGAGCCACACGTCGTCGTCGATGAACAGGACGCGGGGCGCGCCGGCGAGGTCGAGCAGGAACTGCCGCTGCTCGGCCATGCCACGGCGGGGAAGATGCCGGTGGAATCGGACCGGCCGCCCCTGCGCTTCGAGCACCCGGGCCATGGCGCGAACGGCGGGCTGCTCCGAAACCGCCTCGTCGGACTGATCGCTGACGACCACCGCGAACGGAGGATCGTCCTGTGCGGCGAGGCCCGCGAGGGTGACGGCGAGCTCGGCCGGACGACCGGCCGTGGGGATCAGCACGTCGACCCGGGGCGGGATCGGCTGCGGTGGCGCCGCCCACCGCGCCGCACCGCGACGGCTCCGCGGGGTCACTGCGCGACCGCCCCGATGGGATCGTGGACGGCCCCGGGAGGAACGCCGCCGCTGTGCGCGTGCTCGTGGGTCAGGTCCTCCAACGTGCAGACGCAGGTGCCCGGCCTGGCGACTGCGATATCCGCCGCGGCCTGCGCCGTCTCGACGGCGTCCTCGAGGCCTGAACCGGCGGCGAGCGCCGCGGTGAGCGTCGCGGCGAGCACGTCGCCCGCTCCGGATGCCTGGTGCTCGGGTGCGGGCGACGCGGTCGTGCGGTGCGGGGGCAGCCCGGGACGAAGGAGGACGGTGCCGGTGCGGTCGAGCGTGACGAGCACCGCGCGTGCGCCGGTGGCGCGCTGCAGGCGGTCCGCTGCGCGCGCCGCGCGGTCGGCCCGGCCGTCGCCGGAGCCGAGTGCGACGCCGGGGACGCGTTCGGCTTCGACGGCGTTGGGGGTGATGACGTCGGGTCGCAGCCGGCGCCACTTCGCCGGGTCGTGGGCGTCGACGATCACCACGGGGGACGCGACAGCTTCGCGATCGCGGCGACCACGGTGTCGTCGAGGAGTGCGGATCCGTAGTCGCAGATGAGGAGGGCGTCGCTGCCGGCGAGCGCTTCGCGGGTGTGGGCGACGAGCGCCCGGCGCGCGGTGCTGGGCCAGTCGCCCTGCTGTGTGCGGTCGAGTCGCAGGAGCAGCTGGTCGTCGACGGCGACGCGGACCTTGGTCGTGGTCCGTGCGCCGGGCACGCGGGCGAGCCGTGCGACGTCGACGTGGGCCCGGATGAGGTGCGCACGGAGCTCCTCCGCCGCGCCGTCGAGCCCCAGGGATCCGACGGCGAGGACGTGCGCGCCCAGGGAGGCGAGGGTGAGCGCGGTGTTGGCTGCGCCTCCGGGCACGTGTCGCTGCTCGGAGAGCGCCACGACGGGCACGGGCGCCTCTCGCGCGATGCGCTCGATCCGCCCGGTCCACCAGCCGTCGAGCATGTAGTCGCCGACGACGGCGACTCGCGGTCGCACGCGCGCGATCCGTTCGATGCACTCCGCTCGGGTCATGCCGTCACTCCTCGCGGGTCGGTTTGCCGAGGTACGGATCGGGGCACTGGAGCGTGGAAGCGCGATGCGGACGCCGTGTCGCCGAGTGGACCGGCAGTGGAGGCGGCATGCACGACGAGCAACGGGATTCGATGCGATTGGGAGAGGTCCGCCGTATCGCGGTGCTGCGCGCGGGGGCCTCGGCGACCTGCTGCTGGCGCTTCCGGCGATCCGGGCCCTGGAGGAGTGCTACCCGGAGGCCGAGATCACGTTGCTCGGCACGGCGGCCGCGGGGGAGCTGCTCGGCGCGCGGCCCGGTGCTCCGCATCGATTCGCGGTGCTGCCCCCGGTCCCGGGGGTCGGGGTGCCTGCGGCCGACTCCGTCGATCCGCGCGCCGTGCAGCGCTTCGTCCGCGAGATGCGCGAGCAGCGGTTCGACATCGCGGTCCAGCTGCACGGCGGCGGTCGCTACTCGAATCCGCTCGTCGCCGGTCTGCGCGCGCGGTGCTCCGCTGGGCCGAGCGCGGCCGACGCGATCGCGTTGGATCGCAGTATCGACTATGTCTACGCGCAGCACGAGGTGGTGCGCTGGTCGGAGGTCGCGGCTCTGGTCGGCGCGGTGCCGAGCGTCGCGGGACCGGCACTCGAACTCACCGCTGCCGAAGCTGCGGCGCGCGCGAATCGCGGACGGCAGCCGACGGTGGTGATCCATCCGGGCGCGTCCGATCCTCGTCGCCGCTGGCCGGTCGGCTGTTTCGCGGAGGTGGCTACGCAGCTGGTCGCGGCGGGGGTCGCCGTTCGGCTGGTCGGGTCCGGCGACGCGGATGCCGCCGCGTGCGCGGAGATCGCATCCGCCGTCGCTCCCGCCGATCGGGGCCGCAATTCGGTCGAGGATCTCTCGGGCCGCCTTGCGCTCCCGGAGCTCGCGACGGTGCTCGCGGGAGCGGACGTGATGGTCGGCAACGACAGCGGCCCGCGCCACCTGGCGGAGGCGCTGGGCGCCCGGACCGTCTCGGTGTTCTGGTGTGGCAACCTCATCAACGCCGGTCCGTTCGGACGCGCGCGCCACCGGGTGCAGGTCTCCTGGACGACCGAGTGCCCGGTCTGCGGACGGGAGTGCGTGCGCACCGATGCCGGGGCCGAGCGCTGCCCGCACGACGTCTCCTTCGTCGGCGACGTCCCGGTCGAGGCCGTCGGCCGCGACGTCGCACGGATGCTCGAACTCGCGCTGCGTGAGCGCTGAGCGTCGGACGATCACGGCCATGAGGGCTCCTCCTCCGGGCAGACGACCAGTTCGCGGATCTCGCAGTGCGGGGGCTGCTGCAGCGCGAACACCACGGTGCGCGCGACGTCGGCGGGTTCGTTGAGCTGCGCGTCCGCCGCGGGTCGGTAGTCCTCGGGCCGGTCGTCGAAGAAGCGCGTGCGCATGCCCGCGGGGATGAGCGTCGTCACGCCGAGGCGACCGCTCGTCTCGGCTGCGAGGGCGCGGGAGAATCCGAGCACACCGAACTTCGAGGCGCAGTAGGCGGTCGCGTCGGGCAGGGCGCGCAGCGCGAGGGAGGAAGCGACGGTGACGACCCGGCCGTGACTGCGCGCGATGTGGGGGAGCGCGGCCCGCACGGTCGATACGGTGCCGAGCAGGTTCACGCCGATCACCCGCTCCCACTCGCCGGCGGGGACGTCGTCGAGCCGGCCGCAGCGGTCGATCCCGGCGGCGGTCACGACGGCGTCGATGCCGCCGAGCTGTTCGGCGATCTCCGCGACGACCTCCTCGACGCGGGAACGGTCCGAGACGTCCGCGACCCAGGAGGGGAAGCGATCGTCGGCGCGGCTCGGGAAGGCGAGGTCGACGACGGCGGGAGTGCCTCCCGCTTCGGCGACGGCTTCGGCGACGGCGGCTCCGAGGCCGGAGCCGCCTCCGGTGATGAGCACACGGCCGATGGGACGGGGGTACAGGCTGTCGCGCATGCGAGTCTCCTTGAGTCGGGGATCGACGGATCAGCCGACGCGCTCGATGGCGTCGGCGAGGCGGGTGGTGGATCGAGCGAGCTGGTACGGGAAGGTCACGGCGCGTCCGCCCCAGGTGCGCAGCAGGGGCGCCTCGGGGAGGCTCTCCGCCGTGTAGTCGCCGCCCTTGACCCAGAAATCGGGCCGCAGCTCCTGGAGCAGCCGTTCGGGGCCGTCCTCGTCGAACACCGCGACGGCATCGACGCAGGCGAGGGCGGCGAGCATCTCCCGCCGGTCCTCGGCTCCGATGATCGGCCGGCCGGGTCCTTTGAGGCGGGTGACCGACGCGTCGGAGTTCATGCAGACGATGAGGCAGTCGCCCAGCCTGCGCGCGGCCTCCAGGGTGCGCACATGGCCGGCGTGGAGCAGATCGAAGCAGCCGCCCGCGGCCACGACGGTTCCTCCGGCGCTCCGCACGGCTGCTGCGAGGGCGTTCGGGTTCTCGCTGTTCAGCGCGGCGGCGGAGCGGAGCCGGCGCATCCCGAGCGCCTGAACGCCGCCCGCGGCGAGGTACGCGCTCGCGTCGTCGACGGCCTGGGTCGCGGCTTCGGTGAGCGTGCGTCCGCGTGCCAGTGCGACGGCGGCGCTCGCCGCCAGACGGTCGCCGGCGCCGCAGGGATCGGCGTCGGGTACGGCGTCGGCGCCGATCTCGACGGGCTCGTGGCCGGTACGGTGCAGGAGGGCGCCCCGGTCTCCGAGCGTGACGAGCACGGCTTGGCTGGCGCTGCGCTCGCCCAGGGTCCGGGCCGCGGTCGCGACGTCCGGTGCGTCGCGGTCGACGCGGGTGAGCGCGGCGGCCTCGGCCAGATTCGGCGTGAGGAGTGAGACCTCCGGAACGGGAAATGCGCCGCGCGGGTGGGGGTCCCAGACGATACGTGCGCGGGATGCGCAGCGGGCGAGCGCTTCTCGCAACGCCGGATCCTCGAGGAGCCGGCGGCCGTAGTCGGAGACGACGACGGCGTCGGACGATTCGACCGCTGCGATCATGCGGGGAGAGGTCCGGGGTCGTGGCGGGGTCTCGCACGCCTCGTCGATGCGGCAGATCCCGTGCGCGGAGGTGCGAACCCGGGTCTTCGTCGGTGTGGGGGCCAGTGTGTCGCCCGCGATGATCTCGACCCCCTCCAGGTCCTCGCGGATCCGGTCGGCACCGGCGTCGTCCGCGAGCGCGGTCACGAGCACGACCTCGTGTCCGTCGTGCCGCAGCATCGCGGCCACGAGGCCGGCGCCGCCGGCGCGCGACCGGCGCGACCCGACCTCGACGACGGGCACCGGGGCATCGGGGCTGAGCCGCCGTGCGGTGCCCATCCAGTCCTGGTCGAGGAGGACGTCCCCGACGACGGTGATCCTCATCCCTCAGCACTCCCGCGGGCCAGGACCCGGGCGTCGAAGACCTCGCAGACGGCATGGATCGCCGCGAGCTGGCACTCCTGCACCTGCGGGGCGCCCCCGTCGATGCAGATCGCGTCATCGCAGACGGTCGTCAGCGGGTTCGGGCCCTCGCCGGTGAGCGCCCAGGTGGTCGCTCCGACCCGTGCGGCCGCCCGCGCGGCCTCGAGGAGATTCCGGCTCTTCCCGCTCGTGGAGATCAGGAGCACGATATCCCCGGCGCGCCCGTGGGCGGAGACCTGGCGGGCGAACACCTCGGCGAAGCCGTAGTCGTTGCCGATCGCCGTGAGGCTCGACGTCTCGGCGTTCAGCGCGATCGCCGAGTACGCCTCGCGATCCGCGCGGTATCGTCCCACCAGCTCGGCGGCGAGGTGCTGCGCCTCCGCCGCCGAACCGCCGTTGCCGGCGACGAGCAGTCGCGAACCGGTCCGGAGGCGTGCGGCCAGGTCGGCGCCCCAGGACTCCAGGTGATCGGCGTGCCGGGAGAGGCAGTCGACGGCGCGATGCAGACGACGGAAGTGCTCCAGCACCGTGCCGCCCCCGGTGCGTTCGTCCGCGGCGGGTGCCGGGGTCCGGGAGCGCTCGACGACCCGTGCCGAGGCGCTCATCGCGAGACCTCCGCGAGCGGGGCGAGTGCTTCCGGGGCCGATACGACCAGCTCGCGGTAGATCGCCTCGGTCCGTTCGCACACCTGCGTCCACGCATACTCCGATTCCACCCGCGCGCGCCCGGCGCGTCCGAGACTGCGGGCGATCCTCGGATTCCGGCGCAGGTGCTCGACGGCGTCGGCGAGCGCCGACGCGTTCCTCGGCGGCACGTGGAGGCCGGTGACGCGGTCGACGACGCTGTGCTGCAGGCCGCCGGTCGCAGCGACGATCACGGGTGTTCCGCAGGCCATGCTCTCGAGCGGCACGATGCCGAACGGCTCGTACCAGGGGTGCAGACGACCGCGTCCGCGGAGCGGAGCAGCGCGGGCATCCGGTCGCGGGGCACCCGGCCGCGCAGGTGCACCCGATCCGCGACGCCGAGGGCGCGGGCGAGGCCGGCGAGGCGGTCGCGCTCGGGATCGACGCCGTCCGGATCGTCGCCGGTGCCGACGATCTCGAGCTCCACGTCGTCGATGCCGCGCTCCGAGAGCAGCCCGAGCGCGCGGATCACGAGGTCGACGCCCTTGCGCGGCACCAGTCGTCCGACGCTGAGGAGCCGTGTCCGGGCACCCGCGGGCTCGGCCGCACCGTCCGGCCGGAACAGCTCGGGGTCGACGCCGCAGGGGGCGATCCTCGTGCGGAACTCGGGAATGCCGAGCGCCGCGAGCTCTGCGACCTCGTCGGGACAAGTGGCGATCACCGCGTCCGCGCGCCGCCCGACGAGGGGTTCGAGCCGCTCCCGCTCGGGCGGGCTCGTGTCGGCGGCGCCCTGATGACGCCGCTTCACCGAGCCGAGCGCGTGGAAGGTGTGCGCGAGCGGTGGCCGGGCGACGGGGCGAAGGAGCCGCAGTGCGCCGAGGGACGCGAGGCCGGACATCCAGAAGTGGCTGTGCACGATATCGGGCGGATCCAGCGTCCACGCGGCCGCGAGCTCGTCGGCGAGCGCCCCCATGTGCGGCAGCAGCTCGTCCTTCGGGATCCGCTCGGCGGGCCCCGCGGTGAGGTGGACCACGTCGATGCCGGGTGCGAGCGGAACCCGGGTCGGGGTCGCGGAATCGTCGCGCCGCGTGTAGACGGTGACGGTGTGACCCCGCTCGGCCAGACCGTGGGCGAGCGCGGCGACGTGCACGTTCTGCCCGCCCGCGTCGACGCTTCCCGGGGGCGCGAGAGGGTTGGCGTGCTCGGAGACCAGTGCGATTTTCATGTGGGTATCCCTTCCTCGGTGTGCGCAGCGACGCGGGGGCGGTGCGGTGCGGGTCGTGTCCGATCGCGCGGGCAGCTGAGCTGCGCGAGCACGGCGTCCCAATCGCTCAGGAAGCGGTCGAGACCGTAGTGCTCTCGGGCGAACGCGCGCGCTCTGCGGCCGCGCTCCCGCGCCTCGTCGGGGTCGGCGAGGAGCGTGCGCGCCGCGGCGAAGAGCTCCTCGGGGTCCGCCGACACGGCTCCGGCCTCGGGCGGCACCGCCCGGGGCGCCTCGGTGGTCGCGAGCGCCAGCACCGGCATGCCCATCGACATGGCCTCGAGGAGCGAGAGCCCGAGCGAGGTCCACCGGAACGGGTGCAGGTAGGCGCGGCGGCGCGCCAGCTCGGAGTGCAGCCGATCGGTCGGAAGGTCCCCCAGCACGCGGAGCCGATTGGGAGCGAGCCCGAGCGCCGCCGGCAGGCGGTCGCTGTCGATCCCGAAGCAGTCGAGACGGCCGGCATCGGAGAACCTCGGCAGCAGATCGGTGCCGGTCACGCGCCCCCGGCGCACGGGCTCGTTGATCACGACCCCGAGGGACGCCTCCTCCCCGGTATACCGGTGCCCGGGATCGGGGATCCCGTGCTCGACGACCGTGACGCGAGCGGCGCCCGTGTCCCAGGCGAGCCGGTTGAAGTGGGTGACGTGCACGATGGGGATCTCTCGCTGGTCCGCGAGCGCGTGCCGTTCGGAGACGGGGTGCCGCTTCGGGGTGTTGTGCTCGACGAACACCGCCGGAACATCGCGCCCGGGCACCCTCCCCAGGAGGCGCGTCGCCCACTCGAGCTCCTCCAAGCGCTGCAGCACGACCGCGTCGACGTCCTCGTGCCGCAGCTGCTCCGCGGGCACTTCCCGCACTCCGGACATCGTCCGTCCGAGGGGCGCGCCGTTCGGCACGGGGAGGAGATACTCGTGGCCGCCGCGCAGGAAGGAGTCCATCCACCCGCCGTGGACGTGCCAGACCATGACCCGCATCAGGCGGCTCCCTTCCGCTCGCCCGGTCCGTCCACCGCCGTCACGGCATCCCCGGCTTCCGGGCCGGCCGCGATCTCGAGCTCGAGGAGCGCCCGGACGACCTCCTCGGGGCGCACCCCGGCCAGGCAGGGGTGGCCTTCGACGGGGCAGTGGACGGCTCGGGAATCTCGGCAGGGAGCGTCCTGATCGCCGAGAATCCGGACCGGAACGCCGTGGGGGGCCCAGCGGATCGCGGGCACGACGGGGGAGAACAGGCTCACCACCGGGGTGCCGACTGCAGCGGCGAGGTGCGCGGGCCCGGTGTTGCCGCAGACGAGCGCATCGGCACCCGCCAGCACGCCGGCGAGCTCCTGCGTCGAGCAGGCTCCCGCGAGGTCGATGATCCGAGTATCGCCCCGAGCGATGCTCGCCGTCAGCGCGCGTTCCGGGAGCCCTCCGGTGAGGACCACGCGCTGTCCGAGATCGAGCAGCATGCGCGCGGCGCGACGGAACGACTCCGCCGGCCAGCGCCGGGACTCCGCCGAAGCACCCGGGTGCAGCACGACGTAGGGCCCGGCCCCCGTCAGCTCGCCCGTGTCGGGAGTCGGCAGCACGCGCAGCCTCCCGTCGTCCGGGCACGGGAATCCGGCGGCGTCCGCGATCGCGAGCGCACGCCGATGCTCGGGAATGTCCTCGGCAAGGGTCTCCCCGGGCCGCAGCCGCACGTCGAGCAGGGAGCCCGGATAGTCCGTCGACGCACCCGAGATGCGGGCGACTCCCGCGAGGCGGAGCAGGAGCGCGAGGGGCAACGGCGACTGGTGGAAGGAGGTCAGGATCACGGCCTCGTCGACGCGGGCGGAACGCAGCAGCGCGAGCAGCTCCGCGACGTGATCCTCGCTCGCCTCGGGAGGCGGCTGCGAGATCCAGGGTGCGTCCCAGACGAGTACCTCGCTCACGTCGGGCAGCAGTCGTGCGCCCGCGGCACCGCGCGGCCCGCAGAGCATGACCACCTCGGCGCGCGCTGCCACGGCCCGCACGGCGGGACCCGCGAGCAGCACATCGCCCAGGCTGTCGAGCCTCGCCACGAGCACCCGGCGGTTCATCGGCGCACCTCGACCATGGCGGGGAGGAGCAGTTCCAGCGCGCCCCGGACCGTCGCCGCGAGTAACGGAGCCGCAGCGATCTCCTCGGCGCGTGTCTGCGGCGTCGGGACGAGCACCGCGCGTGCTCCGGCGCTCCGCGCAGCGGCGATATCGGCACCGATGTCTCCGATGACGGCGACGCGGTCCACGGGGACCCCGAGCTCCGCCGCCGCCGAGAGCACCATGCCCGGAGCCGGCTTGCGGCAGCGGCACCCGTCCTCCGGAGTGTGCGGGCACACCCGCCAGACGTCGAACGGTCCGATCAGTTCGTCCACCCGCGCGTTCACCCGGCGTACCTGCGCGGCGGTCAGGCGGCCGCGCCCGATGCCCGACTGATTCGTCACGACCCCGACCGGAATCCCGAGCGCGCGGAGCCGGTCCAGGGCGTCGACCACCGTGGGCATCGGGCGCACGAGGTCCGGGTCCGCGTTGTAGGGGACGTCGGCGATGAGCGTCCCGTCGCGGTCGAAGAGGATGCCGTCGACGGATCCGGGGCCGGGCGCAGCCGTGCGGAACGGCCGGATCGAGTTCTGAGTCATACCGCCCCGATGCCCAGGAGCAGGAGGAGTAAACCCGGGCGGGGGCCCCTTGAACCGAGCAGGAGCAGTGTGTTAGGGAGGGCCGTGGGGCGTGTTTCGTGCGCGACCGACGGAACGGAGGGGAAGATGTCGACACCGGGAAGCGGGCGGCCCAACCTCGTGGTGCTGCGCGCGCTCAAGCTCGGCGATCTCCTGGTCGCCGTGCCCGCGCTCAAGGGGCTTCGCCGCCGATTCCCCGAGCACCGGATCCTCTACGCCGCCCCGGCTTGGCTGCGTCCGCTCACCGATCTCGTAGGCCCGATCGACGCGCTGCTCCCGACCCCCGGCCTGGACACGCCCGTCCCGCACCCGGAGGGAGGGGTCGACATCGCCGCGAACCTGCACGGGAACGGTCCCGACAGCCGGCTCCGACTCCGGGAGCTCGGAGCGCGACAGCGCGTCGAACACCGCTCCTCCGAGTCCTTCGGGCCCCGCTGGCGGGACGGCATGCACGAACGCGAGCGCTGGGCGCGCCTGGTCTCCGCGCACGGCGCACACGCGGACCCGCTCGACGTCGCCATCGAGCGGCCGGAGGCCCCGGCCGGCACCGCCGGGGCAGCCGTCATCCACGTCGGAGCGGCCTATGCCTCGCGGCACTGGCCCGTCGACCGCTTCGCCGCGGTCGCCCGGGGCCTGGAATCCGACGGAACCCGCGTCCTGTTCACCGGAGGCGCTCAGGACCGGGACCGCGCGCTCGCCGCCGCAGGCCTGGCGGATCTGCCGCGGTCACGGGTGCTCGCCGGGCGCGCCGGATTGCGCGAGCTCGCCGGGGTGATCGGCCACGCCGCCGTTCTCGTCTCCGTCGACACGGGCGCCGCGCACCTCGCCTCCGCGTTCGGGACGCCGTCGGCGGTCATCTTCGGCCCGGCCCCTCCGGAGGAGTGGGGGCCGCCGCCGGGTCCTCACCGGGTTCTCACCGATGCCGCCCTGCGCCGCGGCGATGCGTTCGCGGACCGGCCCGATCCCGCCCTGCTCGCGGTGACGGCAGCGGAAGCGCTGGCCGCAGCCCGCTCAGTCCGCCGCTGACAGCCTGGCGCGGAGCACCGCGAGAATCCGGGAGAGCAGGCGGGAGACCTGCATCTGGCTCACTCCGATCACCGCTGCGATCTCGGCCTGGGTCCTCTCCTGCGCGAACCGCAGCTCGACGATCCGCCGCTCCGCTTCGCTCAGGTCTCGCAGCGCCGACGCGAGCAGCAGGCGCAGCTCCGCCTGTTCGATCTCGTCGGTGTGCGCGGGAATCGCGTCCGAGAGCACCGCGTCGAACGCGCCGTCCCCCGCAGCCACGGGGGCGTCGAGCGAGAGGGCCCGCCGGTGCTCGGCGCAGCGGAGCGCCTCCTCGAGTCGCCGTTCCGGCACCCGCAGTTCCCGGGCGAGTTCGCGCGTCGTCACGACGCCTCGCTGCTGCGCGAGCTTCTCCGCGAGTTCGAGCGCCTCCAACGCCAGTTCTTGCAGGGCCCGGGGAGGCCGCACCGCCCATGACGTGTCGCGCAGGTGCCGCTTGAGTTCTCCGAGGATCGTGGGGACCGCGAAGGCGACGAGACTCGTCCCCGTTCGCGGGTCGAACCGCTGCACGGCCTTCACGAGACCCAGGTACGCGACCTGCTGCAGTTCGCGGTGCTCGGCGCCGGTGCCGCGAAACCGGTTCGCGAGCGCCTCGGCGAGGTCGAGGTGGTCGAGCACGACCCGGTTCTCGGTCCTCCGACGAACGGCGTCGGCTGCGAGCCGCGCGGATCGCAGCCGTATCAGAGTTCTCCGTTCGCGCTCGCGGTCCTGCGCGAGGTTGCGCCGACTCCGCGAATCTGCTTCGGTGCGCGCCGTCCGCCTCGTCCCGACCGGCGGAACGGGCTCGAAGCGGAGTCCGGGCTCAGTCGGGGGATCGAGCGAAACGGGGGCAGCGGCGCCCTCCGTGCGCTGCCTGGGCGTTCCGGCTTCGTCGTCCGTTGCATCCGCATCCTCCGAATCCTGGTCGTCATCGTCTGTCTCGGGAGCCGGAGCCGAGGTCGCGGGCCCCGTGGGGGTGGCACCGCCCTCGTCGGCCCAGTCCGACCCGGTCCGGTCGTCCCGGGCGGGATCGCTCTCGACATCCGGGTGGGCCGGGCCGGAGTGCCGTCGCGCAGCGTCCGGCGCCACCGTGCGGGGGCGGTCCGGTTCCGCTTCCGGGCGATTCTGCTGCTGATCCGTCATGCTGCACTCCTCACGTTCGACTCGGGCGATCCGCCCGGGTGCTTCCGAACGTACGCATCGGTGCGCTCGGGGAGCAGGGGCTTGCCGGAACCCGCGGTGTGCGGTATCTCCCGGGTTCCCGACGGACTCCTATCCGGGGAGTCCCCGAGCTGTCAACCGCCTCGTGAATGCGAGCCGCGGGCGCCTATCGTCGGCCGCATGGCTTCACTGTGGCAGTTGACGGGACCGAAGATCGACTCCGACGTCTTCTCGGGCGACCGGTGCGACGCGACGGTGGTCGGCGCCGGACTGACCGGGCTCGTGACCGCCGTGCTGCTGGCCCGCTCCGGCGCACGGGTGACCGTTCTGGAGGCGCGGAGCACGGGCGGGCTGACGACCGGGAACACGACGGGGAAACTGAGCCTGCTGCAGGGCTCGGTCTTCTCCGGGATCCGCTCGCGCTCCGGCGACGACGCGGTGCGCGCATACGGCGAGGCGAATCGCGAGGGCCAGGCCTGGATGCTCCGGCAGCTCGATGCGTGGGGGGTCGACGCCGACCGGAGGACCGCGTTCACCTACGCCTCGGGCGCCGAGGACGCGGAAACGCTCGAGCTGGAACGCGAGGCGTCCGCGATCGCGGGGATCGAGACGGATCTGACCGCCGAGCCCGGGCTGCCGTTCGAGACCTACGGCGCGCTCGTACTCGAGCAGCAGGCGCAGCTGCATCCGCTGACGGTCCTCGCACGGCTCGCCGAGGAACTGCGGAGGCGCGGCGGGCGTCTGGTCGAGAACTGCCGGGTTCGCGGGGTCGAGCACCTCGAGAGCGGAGTCCGGATCCTCTCGGATGATGGTGCGCTCGAGTCCGATGTCTGCGTGGTCGCCACGGGAACCCCCATCCTGGATCGCGGCATGTTCTTCGCCCGGCTGCGACCGATGCGCTCCTTCGCCGCGGCCTACCGCACGGACCCTCGCGCGATCCCGCAGGGGATGTACGTGTCGCTCGGGTCGCCGTCGCGCTCGCTCCGGGTCGCGGTCGGGCCCGACGGGGACGACGCGCTGGTGGTCGGAGGCGGAGGGTTCGTGCCCGGCCGGGAGAACGACACCGAGCGTCATCTGCGCATGCTCGACGAGTGGACGGGACGGTATTTCCCGGAGCCCGAGCGGATCACGGCCTGGGCCGCCCAGGACTACCGCTCCCACTCCCGGCTGCCGTTCGCCGGCGAGATGCCCGGAGGTCGCGGACGCATCTACACCGCGGCCGGCTACGGCAAGTGGGGGCTGACGAACGGCGTCGCCGCCGCGCTCACCATCGCCGCCGACGTGCTGGGCGGGCGCCTCGACTGGGCTGCCGAGCTGAGGAACCACGCGACCCGGCTCGCGGCCGTTCAGGACGCGGTCGGCGAGAATGCGAACGTGGTCGCCCGCCTCGTCTCCGGCTGGACCACGGCGGAGCTGCGCACGCTCGATTCGGCGGGACCGCCGGCCGAGGGCGAGGGCGTAGTGGTGCGCGACGGCGTCGCTCCCGTCGGCATCTCCCGGGTGGACGGCGAACTGCGGCGGGTGCCGGCGGTCTGCACGCATCTCGGCGGGGTGCTCCGTTGGAACCGTGCCGAATGCAGCTGGGACTGCCCGCTCCACGGCTCCCGGTTCAGCTCGCGCGGCGAGCGCTTGGAGGGTCCGGCCGTCGAGGACCTCGGGCAGGACGGCTGAGGCGGCCCGGTCGGCGTCCCTGGACGTCCGTGCGCGAACGCCGGGGCGCCGGGACGAGCAGCTACTCCGACTCGACGGCCGTCCGGTCGTGCGGGGTGCCGACGGGCTTCGATTCCGACGAGCCGCGCTGCCTGAGGAAGATCGAGAACGCCACCATCGATCCGACCGCCAGGAGCTCCGACTGCCAGTTCTGCAGGGTGCGGTTCCAGAAGTCGGCCGACAGCAGGTACTCTCCGAGGCTCAGGAGCGGCTGGCCGTGCTGTGCGGCCTCCTCGTTGGCCACGACGGTGCCGGCGAGCCCCTGCACCAGCCAGGAGAGCACGAAGACCGTGCCCATGACGAGCAGCAGCGAATTGCCGAGCAGCCATCGGCGCAGCCCGTCGGCCCCGGCCCAGCGCGGCGAATCGGCGCGTGCGAACCGGCCGACGAGCTGGTCCTCGTCGGTTCCCGGACCCTCGTCGCCCGGCTGCTTCGACTCCGGAGAGCCGCGCTGTACGAGCCACACCGTCGCCAAGATGAACAGGAAGAACTGGAGGTACTCGGACTGCCAGTTCTCGGCGACGTCGACGACGAAGTTCGACGATGTGACGAAATCGAGCCAGCCGATCGTCGCGGCACCGTGCTCCAGCTGATCCTCGTTGTAGTCGGCGAGCCCCGCGGCCGACTGACCTGCCAGCGCGAGCAGGAAGGCTGCGGCGAACGCCAACGACAGCGCATGATCCTTCACCCGCATGGCTACCTCCCGATCGCGACCACGGTGAACATCGCGGCGAGGCCGACGACCACGATCCCCATCCAGAGCCAGAACATCGTCTTCACCCGGCCGAGCGTAGGGAATGCGCGCTGCGATGCGCAGCCCCTTGCGCGCGTTGGTGCGGATGTGGCAGGCGGCGCGCGTGCGCTGGTGCGCGGGCGCTGGCGCGCGGGCGCTGGTGCGCACTGTAGCGATACGCCTCCGAACTGTCGAGGCCCTGCCCGACGATCGTGGACGGGCCTACCGTCGGAGGCACGACCGCGGGGCGGCACAAGCCCGCAGAGGGGCAGGGAGCCCGACCCCGGCGGCGAAGCATCGGAAGGAGAAACGCGCCATGCCGAAGTCTCAGCTGAAGGATCCCGAGCTCTACGAGCGCCTGCGGGACGAGGGAGCGTCGAAGGAGAAGGCCGCCCGCATCTCGAACGCGTCCGCGAAGGAGGGGCGATCCGCCGTCGGGCGACGCGGCGGCGAAGCCGAGGACTACGAGGACCGCACCGTGCCCGAACTCCGTGCGCGCGCGAGAGAACTCGGCCTGTCCGGGTACTCGAAGCTGCGCAAGGACGAACTCATCGACCGGCTGCGGAACCACTGAACGAGGGAGGAGCGCATCTCTATGAGCCCGAATCAGGACCCCAGGACCAAGTATCCCGTCCCGCCCTTCCCGGAGCAGCAGCAGGACCACCAGCCGGGAGCGACCGCGGCGATGCGACCCGAGCCGGATCACGGAGAGCGCAGCTATCGCGGTTCCGAACGGCTGGCCGGATCGCGGGCGCTCATCACCGGCGGAGATTCCGGTATCGGCCGAGCCGTCGCGATCGCGTTCGCTCGCGAGGGCGCCGACGTGGCGATCAGCTATCTTCCCGAGGAATCCGCCGACGCCGAGGCGACGGCCGCGGAGGTGGAGCGGGCGGGTCGCAGCTGCGTACTCCTCCCCGGGGACCTGCGCGACGAGGACGTGTGCGAGCGGGTCATCGAGCGCACGGTCGCGGGCCTCGGCGGCCTGGACCTGCTGGTCCTCAACGCCGGCGTGCAGCACCGGCGAGCTCCGAACGCTCGTCTCTCGCGCGCGGACGCGCTCGAGGTCTTCGAGACCAATCTGCTGGCGCCCCTCCTGCTCATGCGCGAGGCCGCTCCGCACCTGGAGCCCGGATCCTCGGTGATCGTGACCGCGTCGGTGCAGGCGTTCGACCCCAGTCCCGATCTGCTGGACTACGCCATGACGAAGTCGGCACTGGTGGGCTTCACACGCGCCCTCGCAGAGGAGCAGGCGGGACGCGGAGTGCGCGTCAACGCCGTGGCCCCCGGACCCATCTGGACGCCGTTGATCCCGGCCACCGGCTGGGACGAGAAGCAGCGGGAGTTCGGCGCGACTTCTCCGCTCGGGCGACCCGGGCAGCCGGCGGAGCTCGCGGGTGCCTATGTGTACCTCGCATCGGAGGACGCGTCGTACACCTCGGGCGCCGTGATCCCGGTCACCGGCGGACGGCACCTGTGAACCGGAGAGGGGAACGAGACATGCGGAATCGAGACTCGGCAGGGTCCGAACGCTCGGCCGACGGCGGAGTGTGCGACACCTGCGGCAACGCCTACGACAAGCCGTTCACGGTGACCTGGGGAGAGGAGACCCGCACGTTCGACAGCTTCGAGTGCGCCGCGCACGCGATGGCGCCGAGCTGCGCGAACTGCGGATGCCGGATCCTCGGCCACGGGGTGGAGAACCGGGAACGGCTCTATTGCTGCGCGCACTGCGCTCGCGCCGAAGGCGAGCACGCGCTCGTGGATCGTGCCTGAACGGAGCCGGCGAGCTTCAGGTGCCGGTCGGCTCCTCGACGCAGCGGAGCCCGCCCGGAGAATTGGCGAGCGCCACCATCTGCTCGATCCACTGCGGGTTGAGCTCAGGGGTCGCCTCCGAGTCGAACTCGAAGTGGATGGGGACCGTCGGGTGCAGCCAGATGCTGTGCTGCTGCCCGTCACGCGTCCAGGTGAGCACCAGGCTCTCCTGGAGGTTGAGCTTGCCGAGGATCACCGTGCGCAGGTGGGTGAGCAGGCGGTCGTCGAAGGCGAAGCTCTCCATGCCGCTGTAGTGGAGGTATCCCATGGCGGACTAGGGGTGCTCTCGCTGGTGCTGGTCGGCCTCGTCCTCGGACATCACCACGAGTCCGCGGGCGGTGTGGGAGTAGTCGGTCAGGACATCGATCCAGTGCCGGTTCAGCCGCGGAGGACGGCCGCCGGAGAACCGGAAGACCAGCGGAATGTTCGGGGCGAGCCAGATCGACAGGCGGCCTCCGCCGCGTTCCACGGGCTGCACCCAGCTCATGAGGAAGCTCTCCTGTCGACGCAGTTTGGTCGTGATTGCCACCTTGAGGTGTGCGAGGGTCCGGTCCTCGAACTCGTACTCCTGAGTAGCGCCGTATATGAGGTAACCCATGCATGCATGCTGGCACGTTCTCCGCGGGAAGGCGAGGGGTTGACACCGGCGAGTTCCCGGAAGCGCGCCCACTTGCGAGCGAGGGCTGGCGCCGACGGGGCGAAACTGGAGTAATGTGACCGCGTGACTACGCACACTCCGCTCGAGGAGCCCTCCAGACCGGCCGACGGCGCCGGCCCCCGTCTGCGGCGATGGCTGCTCACCGACACCGCAGAGAAAGCCGGCGAGCACACCGGTCCCCACGGCAAGGCCGTCGGACGCGGAGCGCCCTGGTGGCGGGTCATGTGCCTCACGGGTCTCGACTACTTCTCGACGCTCGGCTACCAGCCGGCGATCGCGGCGCTCGCGGCGGGCCTGATCGCGCCCCTCGCGACGCTGCTGCTCGTGGCGATCACCCTGTTCGGCGCGCTCCCGGTGTACCGGCGCGTGGCCCGCGAGAGTCCGACCGGAGCCGGATCGATCGCGATGCTGTCGAAGCTGCTCCCCAGGTGGGGCGGCAAGCTCGCGGTGCTCGCGCTGCTCGGCTTCGCAGCGACCGACTTCATGATCACGATGACGCTGTCGGCCGCGGACGCCACGGCGCACGCGATCGAGAACCCGTTCGCCCCCGATTTCCTGCAGGGGCAGCAGGTCGTCATCACCCTGGCGCTGCTGGCCGGGCTCGGGATCGTGTTCCTCCGCGGCTTCACGGAGGCGATCCGGATCGCGACGGTGCTCGTCGGCGGCTTCCTGCTCATCAACGCGATCGTGCTCGTCGTGGCCCTCGCGCACATCGTGCAGACCCCGCTGAAGGTGGGGGACTGGTGGACCGCGCTCACCACGCAGCACGGCGATCCGTGGATGATCATCGCGATCGCGCTCATCGTGTTCCCGAAGCTCGCGCTGGGGCTCTCGGGCTTCGAGACGGGCGTCGCGGTGATGCCGCAGATCCGCGGCGGGCAGGGCGATCCTGAAGCGAGCCTGCGCGCACGCGTCAGGGGCGCGCACCGCCTGCTGACCACCTCGGCGCTCATCATGAGCGCGTTCCTCGTCACCTCGTCCATCGCGACGGTCGTGCTGATCCCGCAGGAGGAGTTCCAGCCCGGCGGCAAGGCGAACGGACGCGCGCTCGCGTACCTCGCGCACCAGTTCCTCGGCGACGGCTTCGGCACCGTCTACGACGTGATCACCATCGCGATCCTCTGGTTCGCGGGAGCCTCGGCGATGGCGGGGCTGCTGAACCTGGTGCCGCGCTACCTGCCGCACTACGGCATGGCGCCGCGCTGGGCGCGGGCCATCCGTCCGCTCGTGATCGTCTTCACCTGCGTCGCGTTCCTCATCACGATCATCTTCCAGGCCAGCGTCGACGACCAGGGCGGCGCCTACGCCACCGGCGTGCTGGTGCTGATGACCTCGGCCGCGGTCGCGGTGACGCTGTCCGCGCGCGGCAAGCGCGAGCGCGGCAAGACCATCGGCTTCGGGATCGTGACCCTCGTGTTCCTGTACACGACGATCGCGAACATCATCGAGCGCCCCGACGGCATCAAGATCGCCGCGTGCTTCATCCTCGGGATCCTCGTCGTGAGCTTCGTCTCGCGCGTGGTCCGCTCCATCGAGCTGCGCGCGACGACGGTGCAGCTCGACCCGCTGGTCGAGTCGTGGGTGCAGGAGGCGGTGAGTTCGGGGCGCCCGATCCAGCTCATCGCGCACGACCCGAAGCACGCGCGCCCCGAGCGCTACGCCGAGAAGTTCACGCACGCCCAGGCGGCTCACCGCTTCATCGCGGAGGACGCCTGGTTCATCGAGGTGACGATCGGCGACAGCTCGGACTTCGAGGACGAGATCTACGTGGTCGGCGATGAGCGCTACGGCCACCGTGTGCTGTCTCTGCGCGGCAGTTCGGTGCCGAACAGCCTCGCCTCGGTGCTCATCGATCTGCGGGACCGGACCGGGCAAGCCCCGCACATCTACTTCCGCTGGACCGAGGGCAATCCGGCGTCGAACTTCGCCCGCTTCCTGCTGTTCGGCGAGGGCGAGATCGCTCCGATGACCCGCGAGGTGCTGCGCATCGCGGTGCCCGACGTGACGCAGCGGCCCTGGGTGCACGTGGGATGAGCGCCGGCCGCTATGCGCCGAGCCCGTCGGGCGATCTGCACCTGGGCAATCTGCGCACCGCGCTGCTCGCCTGGCTGTTCGCCCGGTCGACCGGTCGCGGGTTCCTCATGCGGATCGAGGACCTCGACCGGGGCCGCGATGCGGGCGCCGCGGATCGTCAGCTGGAGGACCTCGCGGAGCTCGGGATCGACTGGGACGGGCCCGTCGTGCTGCAGACGGACCGCGGTGCCGACCACGATGCGGCGATCGCGGAGCTGTCCGCGCGAGGGCTCGTCTACGAGTGCACCTGCACGCGCCGGGACATCCTCGCCGCGCCGACCGCGCCGCACGCGCCCCCGGGCGCGTACCCGGGGACCTGCCGCGACCGCGACGAGGCCGAGCGCGCCGCCGCGCGCGAGCGGATCCTGCCGCGGCGTCCCGCGCTCCGGCTCCGAGTGCCCGAGGGTGCGGGGGAGCTCGCGTTCGAGGATCTGCTGATGGGCCGCGTGAGCGGCGTGGTCGACGATCTCGTGCTGCGGCGCGGGGACGGGGCCGTCGCCTACAACCTGGCGGTCGTGGTCGATGACGCCTCGATGGGGGTGGATCAGGTGGTGCGCGGCGACGATCTCGCGTCCTCCACTCCGAGGCAGATCGTGCTGCAGCGCCTGCTCGGGCTGCCGACGCCTCCCGCGGTGGAGTATGCGCACGTGCCGCTGGTGCTGGGGCCGAGCGGCGCCCGCCTCGCGAAGCGGGACGGCGCGGTCACGCTGCGTGAACTGCGGGCGGCGGGGATCGGCGCGGACCGCGTGCGCACGCAGCTGGCGGTCTCGCTGGGGTTGGCGGCACCGGGCGAGTCGGTCCCGGCAGAGCGGATCCTCGCCCGCTTCGATCCCGATCGACTGCCGAGGGATCCGTGGGTCTGGAACCCGGATCCCACATAGCAACAGAAAACCAATGTGGTTTTAGTTGCGAATCCTCCCGTTCGTGTGGCACTGTTGGGTGAACACCACGCAACGACGGGAGGAGCGTTTCGTGTACGCCGCAGAACGCCAGCAGCTGATCCTGACGTCGGCGCGCGCCGACGGCCGCGCCGAAGTGGGCGCTCTCGCCGAGCAGCTCGATGTCTCCACCGAGACGATCCGCCGGGACCTCACCGCCCTCGAACGCCGCGGCCTGCTGCAGCGCGTGCACGGCGGAGCGATCCCCGTTGACCGGGTCGAACCGGAGGTCGGACTCGACGTCCGGATCGGTCGGCGCGCTGCGGTGAAACAGCGGATCGCGCTCCGCGCCCTCGAAGAGATCCCGGCGGGCGGCACCGTGCTGCTCGACTCCGGCACGAGCACGCTCGCGATCGCGCAGGCGCTCCCGGCCGACGCGTCGTGCACCGTCATCACGAACAGCCTCATGATCGGCGCCGCCCTATCCGCGAAGCCCGGGATCGAGCTGATGCAGCTCGGCGGTCGGGTGCGCCCGGTCACCGGCGCCGCGGTCGGCCGATGGACCTGCGAGTCGCTCGCGGAACTGACCGTCGACGTCGGCTTCTTCGGCGCGAACGGTTTCGACGTGCAGCACGGGCTCACGACCCCCGACCAGGAGGAGGCCGCGGTGAAACGGGCGATGGTGCGCGCGGCGCGAACCACGGTGCTCGTCGCCGACTCCAGCAAGGCCGGACGCGCGCACCTCAACCGGTTCGCCGAGCTCGACGAGATCGACCTCCTGATCACCGACGCCGAGCTCGACGGCGACCTCGCCGAGGAGCTCCGCGCGGCCGGCCCGACGGTGGTGACCGCATGATCGTCGCCCTGACCCCGAACCCGAGCGTCGATCGCGCGGTGACGGTCGAGATGCTGGACCGGGGCCAGGTGCTCCGGGCGGACTCCTCGCGAGTGGATCCCGGCGGCAAGGGCGTCAACGTCGGCCGGGCGCTCGCGTCGATGGGCGGGGACGCGCTGGTCGTCGTTCCGTCCGGCGGCCCCGAGGGCGCGCTCTTCGACGTCCTGCTGAGTCGCACCGGAGTCGCGAGCCGGATCGTGCCGATCGCCGGGAGCACGCGCATGAACGTCAGCGTGCTGGAACCCGACGGGACCACGACGAAGCTCAACGAAGCCGGACCGACGCTCGAGCCGGCCGACATCGATGCGCTGCTCGACGCCGCGCTCGGCGATCTCGTCGCCGGCGCGTGGATCGCCGGATGCGGCAGCCTCCCGCCGGGGGCGCCGGACTCGCTCTATGCGACGCTCGTCCGCGAGGCGCGCGCCCGCGGAGCCCGGGTCGCCATCGACTCGTCGGGCCCCGCGTTCGCCGCGGCGGTGGCCGCCGTTCCGACGCTGATCAAGCCGAACCGCGAAGAGCTCGCGGAGCTGATGGGCCGACCGCTCAACACGCTCGGGGCCGTGATCGACAGCGCCGCCGAGCTCGTCGAGCGCGGCATCGAGCTCGTGGCGGTCAGCCTGGGCCGCGACGGCGCAGTGCTCGTGTCGGTCGAGGGCGCCGTGCACGCGCGCACGGTGATCTCCGACCCCGTCTCGACCGTCGGCGCGGGCGACTGCATGCTCGCCGGCCTCCTGCACGGACTCGACGGCGGCGAAGCTCCCGCCGGCGCCCTCTCCATGGGGGTCTGCTGGGGTGCGGCGGCCGTGCGGTTGCCGGGCACCGAGGTGCCCGGCCCCGCCGACCTGCTCGACCTCGAAGTGACCCTGACGAACGATCCGCAGCGCGAGCTGCCTCTCGACGACTGAGTCGGCGCACCGCCGACCGCACCCGAAAGGACCCGACATGCCACTCATCAGTGACGAGCAGGTGGTGCTCGAGCTCACCGGCGCCGACCGGCACGAGGCCACCCGCGTGCTCGCGGAGCGCCTGGTGGCGACCGGCCGCTGCACCGACCTGGAGCGCTTCCTCGCCGATGTGCGCGAACGCGAGTCCAAGATGGCGACCGGGCTTCCCGGCGGCATCGGGATCCCGCACGCGCGCAGCGCGGCGATCACCGAGCCCTCGCTCGTGTTCGGCCGGATCGACGAGGAGGGGATCGACTGGGGGGCCAAGGACGGCCCTGCGCGGCTCGTGTTCCTCATCGCGGCGCCCGAAGGCGGCGGCGACGCGCACATGCAGGTGCTGCCGCAGCTGGCCCGCGCGCTGATGCGCGAGGACTTCCGCGCAGCGCTGCTCGTCGCGGAGACCCCCGCGGAGGTCGTCGCCATCGTCGACGAGCACGTGCGGCTCGAACCGGCCGCGGCTGCGGAAGAAACCGCGGCAGCAGCGGCGGAGGGCACGCCCGCCCGCCCGCTGCGTTTCGTCGCGGTCACCTCGTGCCCCACGGGCATCGCCCACACCTACATGGCCGCGGAGGCGCTCGAGCACGCCGCTCGGGAGGCCGGCCACGAGATCGCGGTCGAGACCCAGGGCTCGGCGGGAGCCACCCCGCTCACCGCCGCGCAGATCGCCGCGGCCGACGCGGTCGTGTTCGCGCACGACGTCGAGGTCAAGGACCGCGCGCGGTTCGCGGGCAAGCCCACCGTCGACGTCGGAGTGAAGCAGGCGATCTCCGACGGGCCCGCACTGCTCGAGCAGGCCGCCGAGCTGGCGGCCGCGTGGGCAGCGGATCCGGCGAAGGCCGCGCGGGCCACGGGCGATGCCGCCGCGAGTGCGGAACCCGACGCCCAGGCCGAGCAGAAGGTCGGCGCGGGCACGAAGCTGCGCCAGTGGCTCATGACCGGCGTCTCCTACATGATCCCGTTCGTCGCGGCCGGCGGAATCCTCATCGCGCTCTCGTTCATGCTCGCCCAGATCGCCCTGGGCGAGCGGGGCGCGATCGAGATCGTCAAGTACGGCCTGACGAGCGCCGACGAGTTCAACATCGCCCAGCACTTCGACGTGACGAGCCTCACCTCGTGGGCGGCGCTCTGCTTCGTGATCGGCTCGGCCTCCTTCGGCTTCCTCGTCCCGATCCTCTCGGGGTACATCGCCTTCGCGATCGCCGACCGGCCGGGTCTCGTTCCCGGCATCGTGGGCGGTGCGATCGCGACGAGCATGAACGCCGGATTCCTCGGCGGCATCGTCACCGGTCTCCTCGCGGGCGCGCTCGCCCGATGGATCTCGAGCTGGAAGGTGCACCGCGGCGTGCGCGGCGTCATGCCCGTCGTCGTCATCCCGCTGCTGTCGACCCTCCTCACGACGGGCCTCTTCATCACCGTGCTCGGTCGTCCCATCGTCGGCCTCATGACCGCGATGAACGACGGGCTGAACGGCCTGACCGGCGCGGGCGTGCTCGTCCTCGGCCTGATCCTCGGCGCGATGATGGGCTTCGACCTCGGCGGGCCCGTCAACAAGGTCGCCTACGGCTTCGCCACCGCGGGGCTGTCGGCCGCGGGCGCCGCGATGGACGCGCCCCAGCTCAAGATCATGGCCGCCGTCATGGCCGCCGGAATGGTCGCACCCCTCGCCCTCGCGCTCGCCACCGCCGTGCGCCCCAGGCTGTTCTCCGCACCCGAGCGCGAGAACGGCAAGGCCGCCTGGCTGCTCGGCGCCTCCTTCATCTCGGAGGGCGCGATCCCGTTCGCCGCGGCGGACCCCATCCGCATCATCGTCGCCTCGACCATCGGCTCCGCCGTGACGGGCGGCCTCGTGATGCTCTTCGGAGCGACGCTCCGCGCCCCGCACGGCGGCATCTGGGTGCTGCCGCTCATCGGCCAGCCGTTGCTGTTCGTCGCAGCGCTCGCCGCCGGCGTCCTCGTGACGGCCGCCCTCGTGATCATCCTGAAGGGCTCGGCCGCGCGCCGCGCCGCGGGCACGACCGCGGTCGCCGCTCCGGTAGCCCGCTGACCCGAACGGCCGCCGACCGGCGGTCGCCCATCCACCCCGCATCGCACTGAGGAGTCATCATGGCCACCCGTTCCGTCACCATCGCATCGTCCGTCGGCCTGCACGCCAGGCCCGCATCCCTGTTCGTCGAGGCCGTCGGAGAGTCCGGGCTCGAGGTCGAGATCGGCCGACCCGGTGAACCCGCGGTCGACGCCGGCAGCATCCTCGGCGTCATGGCGCTCGGCGCGAAGCACGGCGAGGAGGTCGTGCTGACCGCCGAGGGCGCCGACGCCGATGCCGTGCTCGAGCGCCTCGTCGCGCTGCTGTCCACGGACCTGGACGCCCAGTGACCTCCGCCGGCGGCGCGACCGGGTCGGCCGCAGTGGGACAGGCTCCGGAGACCCGTCGGGGCATCGGCGTGAGCCCAGGCTCCGCCGCGGGCCCCGTCGTGCAGGTCGCGTCGCCGGTGGAGCCGCCGCACAACGAAGCGGCGGCCGCGGATCCGGCCGCGGCCGCGGAACAGGCGGTCGCCGCCTTCATGCGCGTGGCCGGAGCCCTCGACGCGAAGGCCATGAACGCCGATGCCACCGCGCGCGACGTGCTCAAGGCCACGGCGATGATCGCGCGCGACCGGTCCCTGCACCGGGCGGTCGCGAAACACCTCGGGACCGGCCAGGGGATCGCGACCTCCATCGCGCTCTCGATCGACGAGTTCGCCGCCCAGTTCGAAGCGCTCGGCGGCTACTTCGCGGAGCGGGTCACCGATCTGCGGGACGTGGGCTCGCGCGCCATCGCCGAGGTGCTCGGTGTGCAGGCCCCGGGAGTGCCGGAGCTCACCGAGCCGAGCATCGTCGTCGCCGAGGACCTCGCGCCCGCCGAGACCGCGACGCTCGACCGCTCCCTCGTGCTCGGCATCGTGACCCGTGCGGGCGGCCGCACCAGCCACACCGCCATCCTCGCCGCGCAGATGGGGATCCCCGCGGTGGTGCAGCTGCCGGACGCGACCGCCATCCCGAGCGGCACGCCCATCTCGATCGACGGCGACAGCGGCATCGTCGTGCTGCACCCCGACCCGGAGTCCGTGGAGGCGCAGCGGCGTACGCGCGAACGGCGGGCCGCGGCGCTGGCCGAGGCCCGCGGCCCCGGCATGACCGCAGACGGCCACCCCGTCGCGCTGCTCGCCAACATCGGCGGCGCGGAGGACGCCGAGATCGCCGCAGGGCAGGATCTCGAGGGCGTCGGCCTCTTCCGCACCGAGTTCGTCTTCCTCTCGGCCGAACAGGCCCCGACGGTCGCCGAGCAGACCGAGATCTACCGACGCGTCTTCGCGCCGTTCGGCGCCCGGCGCATCGTCGTCCGCACGCTCGACGCCGGTGCCGACAAGCCGCTCGCCTTCGCCGACCTGGGAGCGGAGGAGAACCCCGCGCTCGGACGACGCGGCCTCCGCCTCTCGCAGGCCCGGCCCGAACTGCTCGACGCGCAGCTCGAGGCGCTCGCGGCGGCGGCCGATGCCACCGGAGCGGACGTGCGAGTCATGGCGCCGATGGTCGCGACGCCGGCCGAAGCCCGCTGGTTCGCCGAACGGGTTCGTTCGGCGGGGCTCGGCTCCGCCGGAGTGATGATCGAGGTGCCGGCCGCCGCGCTGCGAGCCGAGCAGGTGCTCGGCGCCGTCGACTTCGGCAGCCTCGGCACCAACGACCTCGCCCAGTACACGATGGCGGCGGACCGGATGCAGGGAGAGCTCTCGGAACTCCTGGATCCCTGGCAGCCCGCCGTGCTGGACGTGATCGCCGCCGCGGCATCCGGCGCGCGCGCCGCGGGGAAGCCGCTCGGCGTGTGCGGGGAATCCGCCGGAGACCCGCTGCTCGCGCTCGTGCTCGCGGGCCTCGGCGTCGCCAGCCTCTCGATGGCGCCGGGCAAGGTGCCCGCCGTGCGCCTCGCGCTCTCGGTGCACGAGCTCGCGGACTGCGAACGACTCGCCGGGCTCGCCCGCGCCGCGGAGAACCCGGAGGGCGCCCGCGAGGCGGTTCGCGGGGCCGTGGCGAGGGAACTCGCCGAACTGCTCTGATCCGAGCGGATTCGCGCGTCAGCTCGCGGGCGGCTTCCAGCCCGCGAGCTCGAGGCGCAGCTCGGTGACGCGGGTCGCGGCATCGGCCAGCCGCGCTTCGGGAACGGTCTTCGCGGCGACCGCGGCGACGATCCCGTCGATCGCGCCGGTTGCCGTCGCCTGATCCGAACCGATCACCATGAGCAGCAGATCGTTGCCGGCGGCGAGGGCGTCCACGGCGTTCTTCGTCGGATCGGCGTACGCGGGATCGCCCGACGACAGCAGCATGCCGAGGTCGTCCGTCACCGCGACACCCGTGAATCCGAGGTCCGTGCGGGCGATCCGGTGCCAGGCCGCCGAGAGCGAGGCGGGCTCGGCGTCCACGGCCGTGTAGGCGAGGTGCCCGAACATCAGCAGCTGGGCGCCGGCCTCGATGCCGGCGGTGAAGGGCGGAGCCTCGTCGCGCTGCCAGCTCGCGCGGTCGAGGTCGGTCCGGGGATCCCGCTGTGGGAGTCGCCCGGTGCCGCGCCGTGCCCGGGGAAGTGCTTGAGCGTCGAGGCGACGAGCCCGCGCTCGCCCGCGACGGCTGCGGCGACGCGTGGCCCGGAATCGGCGGCGTTCTCGCCGAGCACGCGGCCGAAGATGAAGCTGTTCGGGTCGGCGGTGACGTCCGCCACGATGCCGAAGTTGACCGTGACGCCGCCGGAGTGGAGCAGCGCGGCGCGCGATCGGAAGGCGGCGGTGGTCTGCGCGGGTGGCTGCGCGCGGAGGTCGCCGGCTCCGGGCAGGTCGTCCCAGGGGAGCCGCGTGACCTCGCCGCCCTCCTCGTCGATGCCGGTCAGCAGGGGGAGTGCGGGGTCGGGGCTCAGGCCGGCGGTGAGCGTGCGCAGCTCCTGCGGGGTGCCGGGGACGTTGCCGCCCATGAGGATCAGCCCGCCGAGGTGCTGCTGCGCGGCGAAGGCGCGCCCCGGTGCCGGGTCGGTGCCCTCGAATCCGGCCATCACGATGGACCCGGCGCGCTCGCGCGGACTCCAGGAAGCGACGAGCCGCTGGGCTTCGGCGTGCCGGAGCTCCTCGAGGGTGGGCGGCGGCGGAGCGGTCTGCGTCGGCTTCGGGGCGCTGGAACTCGGGCGGGCCGGTGCCGGCTCGGGTGCGCAGCCGGACGCGCCGAGCAGCAGCGCCGCCGCCCCGACCGCGGCGAGCGCGGTGGCGAGGCGTCCGTGCGCGCGCGGAGCTCCGCGCGCGGCCAGCGCTGCGCGGCGGCTCATCGGCGGGACCGCCGCTCGACGGCGCGGCTCAGCCACGCGCAGAGGAACCCGACGAGCCCCAGCAGCGCGCCGGCCCAGAGCGGCGAGACGAAGCCCCAGCCCCACGAGATGAGTGCGCCGGCGACGGCCGCGCCGATGGCGTTGCCGATGTTCAGCGCCGAGTGGTTGAGCGCGGCGGCGAGCGTGTGCGCATCGCCCGCGACGTCCATGAGGCGGACCTGCACCGACGGCACCATCACGGAGCCGACCGTTCCGATGAGGAACAGCCCGATGGTGAGCGGGATCGGGAACGGTGCGAGCAGCGCCGTGCCGGCGAGCAGCACGGAGAAGACGGGCATGAGGCCGATGAGGGTGCGGATCGCGCCCCCGTCGGCGAGCCGCCCGCCCAGCAGGTTGCCCGCGGTCATGCCCAGCCCGACCACCGCGAGCAGCCACGGCACCGCGGTCGCGGGCAGCCCGGCGACCTCGGTGGTCAGGGACGCGACGGTGCTGTAGACCGCGAAGAACCCGGCGAAGCCGATGGAGCCGATCGCGACGGCGATCCACACGCCCGGTCGGCGCAGCGCCGACAGCTCGGTGCGGATCGAGGTACCGGGACCGTGCTCGCCGCGCGGAAGGGTCAGGGCGATGGCGACGGTCGCGACCGCGAAGATCGCCGCGATCGTGAGCACGGCGACGCGCCAGCTCGTCGCGTGGCCGATCGCGGTGATGAGGGGCACGCCGAGCACGTTCGAGACGGCGAGGCCGAGCAGCACCGACGCCGCTCCTCGGCCGCGCATGCCCGGCCCCATGAGGTCGGCCGCGGCGAGTCCGGCGATGCCGAAGTACGCGCCGTGCGGCAACCCCGAGACGAATCGGGCGAGGACCGCGAGCTCGAACGTGGGTGCGGCCGCGGTCGCGATGGAGGCGAGCGCGAACGCGCCGGCCAGCGCGATCAGCACGGGACGGCGGGGGAACCTCGCGAGCCAGGCGGCGAGCGTCGGAGCGCCGACGACGACGCCGATCGCGTAGGCGGACACGAGCATCGCCGCGCGGCCGAGCGCCGCGTCCGGGTCGCTGCGGTGCAGCTCGGGCAGCAGATCGGCCGCGAGCTCGGGCAGCAGGCCCATGGCGGCGAACTCGGTCGCGCCGATGCCGAAGCCGCCGATGGCGAGCGCGAAGAGCGCCGGCCGGATGCTGCGGGCGGGAGAGGACCCCGGTGCCGTGCTCGGGTCCGGGGTCACGCGAGGTCCGCGTCGTGCCGCGGCAGGTGCACGGCCCCGGGCTGCGGCCGCTTGGGCTCGATGTGATCGCCGGACGAGACGTGCTTGATGCGTCGGATGACCCAGGGCACGAGGTGCTCGCGCGCCCAGACCACGTCCTCCTTGCGGGCTTCGCGCCAGGTGCGCACCGGCAACGGCGGCGGGTCGAGCGGGGCGAGGTCGTTCGGCACGTTCAGCGCGTCGAGGGCCGCGCGCGCGATGGTGTGGTGGCCCAGCGCGTTCAGGTGCAGCCGATCGCCCGCCCAGTAGCGGCTGTCCTGCAGCTGCTCGAGCGCCCACTGGTCGACCACGAAGCAGTCGTGCCGCTGCGCGACCTTGCGCACGTTCTCGTTGAAGATGGCGACCTTGCCGCGGATTGAGCGGAAGACCGGCTGGAAGCGCGTATCGACGCCCGTGAAGAGGATCACCGTCGCGCCGGTCTCGCGCAGCCGGGACACGATCGACTCGAGCTGCTCGGCGACCGCATCGGGGTCGGTGCCCGGGCGGATCACGTCGTTGCCGCCCGCGCAGACGCTCACCAGGTCCGGGCGCAGATCGAGGGCGACGTCGAGCTGCTCCTCGGAGATCTGGCCGATCAGCTTGCCGCGCACCGCGAGGTTCGCATAGGCGAACTCGGGATCGTGCTCCGCGAGCACCTCCGCGAAACGGTCGGCCCAGCCGCGCAGGCCGCCGGGGCTCTCGGGATCCGGATCCCCGAGGCCCTCGGTGAACGAGTCGCCGATCGCGACGAACCGCGACCAGGGCAGTTCCAGCGGAATCGCGTCGTTCGCCAATTCGTCGGACATCGCGGGAATCCTCTCGGTCGGCGGGGGAGCGACCGCGCAACGGCGCCGAACTCGGTGCTCGGACGTCTGCCGGTCGCGAACCCGGGCACGTCGTCCGGGCGCACCGGCTAGTCTAGAACGTTGTGACTGACTCGGACCACGGCCTCCACCTGCCGGGCACGAGCGCAGCCGAGCACCTGCCCCCGGCCTATCCGGAGCGCGCCGCGCACGGCACCGCGGGAACCCTGCGGGCCTGGCAGGAAGAGGCGATTCGCCAGTACCTGGAACGCGAACCGCTCGACTTCCTCGCCTCCGCGACGCCGGGAGCGGGAAAGACGACGTTCGCGCTCCGCCTGGCGTCGATCCTGCGCGCGAACCGCACCGTCTCGCAGGTGATCGTCGTCGCGCCCACCGAACACCTGAAGACGCAGTGGGCCGACGCGGCGGCGCGCGCCGGGATCCGGCTCAACCCCTACTACTCCAACGGCGACGGGCTCGGCTACGGCTCGCACTACCACGGCATCGTCGTCACCTACGCCCAGGTCGCCATGAAGCCGGTGCAGCACCGGCTCATCACCGAGAACGCCGACACGCTCGTGATCCTCGACGAGGTGCACCACGGCGGCGACGCGCTGAGCTGGGGCGACGGGATCCGCGAGGCCTACGCGACCGCCAAGCGGCGGCTCTCGCTCACGGGCACCCCGTTCCGCTCCGACGACGCGCCGATCCCGTTCGTCACGTACGCGCCGCAGGGCGACGGGTCGAAGGTCTCGGTCACCGACTACGACTACGGCTACGGTCGTGCCCTCGCCGACGGGGTCGTCCGCCCCGTGGTGTTCATGGTCTACGCGGGCAAGATGCGCTGGCAGACCTCCGCGGGCGAGGAGATGGAGGCGCGGCTCGGCGAAGGCAACACGAAGGACGTGACCTCGCAGGCCTGGCGCACCGCCCTCGATCCCGCCGGCGACTGGATCTCGCAGGTGCTGCGCGCCGCCGACCGCCGCCTGAGCGAGGTGCGGCGCTCGATCCCCGATGCGGGCGGGCTCGTGATCGCGACCGATCACGCCGCCGCGAAGGCGTACGCGAAGCAGCTCCGCGAGATCACCGGCGAGGAGGTCGCCCTGATCCTGTCCGACGACGCGGGCGCCTCCGACCGCATCGACGAGTTCTCGAAGGGTGAGTCCCGCTGGATGGTCGCCGTGCGCATGGTGTCGGAGGGCGTCGACGTGCCCCGCCTCGCCGTCGGGGTGTACGCCACCAGCTCCTCCACCCCGCTGTTCTTCGCCCAGGCGATCGGCCGCTTCGTGCGCTCCCGCAGGCGCGGCGAGGTCGCCTCGGTCTTCATCCCCAACGTGCCGGCGCTCATGCAGCTCGCGCAGGAGATGGAGAAGGAGCGCGGGCACGTGCTCGAGGGGCCGAAGAGCGCTGAGGAGATGTGGGACGCCGAAGCGGCGCTCATGGCCGAGGCCGAGCGCGAGGACAAGGCGTCCTCCGAACTCGCCGACGGCGAGGGCTTCGTCTACCAGGCGCTCGGCTCCGACGCGCACTTCGACCGCGCCGTGTTCGACGGCGCCGAGTTCGGCGGCTACGCCGAGGTCGAGAGCGAGGAGGAGCTCGAATTCCTCGGGTTCCCCGGCCTGCTCGAGCCCCACGAGGTGAAGGCGGTGCTGCAGCAGCGGCAGGCCCGGCAGGCGCGCAGCAGCGCGACGAAGCAAGGGATCCTCGAGCACGCGCCCGAGAAGGCCGAAGCCCCCGGGGCGCTGCACCGCACGCTGGGGGAGCAGCGCAAGCTCCTGAACAGCCTCGTCGGCATGTACTCGAAGGTGTCGGGGGATCCGCATCCCGCGGTGCACACGGAACTGCGCCGCATCTGCGGCGGGCCCGCCGTCGCCCAGGCGAGCGTGTCGCAGCTGCAGAAACGGATCGAGCTGCTGCGTCGGCGGCTCAGCCCGTAGCACTCGGGAGGCGGCTCCGGACCGCGGTGCGGATCGGGGCGGATCGACTCGTGAGAATCCGCTCCACGGGCCGCGACGCGCGCGGGTTTCCGATCCGGTTCGTCGGGTCTCGGGAACCGTGCTAGAGTTTATCTCTGTTGCCGGAACAAGCCGCGAGGTTCGATCCGGAGGCAGTGTTCGCGCGGGTGGCGGAATGGCAGACGCGCTAGCTTGAGGTGCTAGTGCCCGTATTAGGGCGTGGGGGTTCAAGTCCCCCTCCGCGCACGCGAACGAAAAGGCCCCGGCCGAGATTCTTCTCGGCCGGGGCCTTGCATGCCCCGTCCGTTCTCCTGCCGGGAGCCGTTCGGCGGTGGTCCGCTCGTCGGTTCGGCCTCTAACCGTCCGCGAACGGGTGCTCGCCCGCGATACCGTTGACCCGTGGCCGCGGAGTGGGTACGACGGGTGCTGGTCGTCGAGGATCAGGGCGCGTTGCGCGCGCTCGTGCACGACCTGTTCGCTCGCGGCGGCTTCGCCGTCGAGAGCTGCGCGTCCGGGGTCGACGCACTCGCCGTCTTCGCCGAGTTCGATCCCGATGCGCTCGTCGCCGACATCGACCTCGGTTCCCGCCCGGACGGCATCGAACTCGCGACGGCGTTGCGTCGCCTCGCGCCGCACCTCGGAGTCGTGTTCCTGACGAACTATCCGCGCCGGGCCGCGGGGACGGAGGCGTTCGGACTGCCGGGTGCCGTGTTCGTGGGCAAGGCCGAGCTCGAATCGCCCGAGCAGATCCTCGCCGCCCTGGAACGGGCGCTCCGTCCCAGTGGGCCAGCGGATCCGGCGAACACGTCTTCGGAGGACCTCTCGGCCTCGGCGCGGGTGACCGCGTGCGGCGGGACCGGCGGGGGAGTGACCGCCCTCACCAGGCACCAGCTCGCCGTGCTCGGCATGGTCGCCCGAGGATGGTCCAACGAGCAGATCGCCCAGCACTCCGGTGCGACCGTGCGTGCCGTCGAGCGATCCATCAGCCGCATCTTCGACCGGCTCGGCGTCTCCGGGGATCCCGCCACCAGCCCGCGGGTGGCGGCGGCCGCCCGATACTTCGCCGCGTTCGGTCCGAGGCAGTGAGGCGCTTCTCCCAGGCGCTGCGCACCGTGATCGAGCGGGGTCCGCTGCTCAGCCGGTGGTCGGCCTGCGGAACCCTGCCGATCGCCCTCAGCGTCATGGGGCCGTTCCTCGGACCGAGGGCTCCGCAGCAGTTCCCCGAGCTGCTGCTCGCCGCGCTGGCCTCCTGGGTGGTCATCGCCGGTCTCCTCTGCATTCCCGCAGGCATTGCGCGTGCGATCCTCTCTCCGGGGGCACGGACCGTCCTGGTCGGAGCGCCCGTGCTCCTGCTCTCCGCGGCGCGTCCGCTTCTCACCGACCTGTGCGCCGCGCTCCTCGGCGCAGACCCCCCACCCGCGCAGTGGCTTCCGTTCCGCATCGCGACGAACGTCGTCGTCTGGCCGATCCTGCTGCTCGTCATCGCCGTGATCGTCGCCTCGTTCAGGGGGCTGCGCATCGCCAACCGGCGACTCGCAGAGGCGACCGAGTCGGGCCGCACCGATGCGGATCGGCTCCGCGCCCGCGAAGACGCGGCCCGCTCCGCGACCGCGGCGTGCGCGGTCGAGCTCCGGACCCGGCTGAGAGGGCTCGACGCGAGCCCCGATGCCGTGCGGGTCTTCGGGACCGGACCCGTGCGCGACTGGTCTCGCAGACTCGCGGAACTCGCCGATGCCGATCTCGCCGATGCCGTGCCGCTCTCCCGTCCATCGGATCCCGCAGCAGCGGCCGCTCGCGAGACGGCGACCCCGCGGCTCCGCCTGCCGCCCATGGGCACGGTGCCGTGCGCATACGCGCTCGCCGTGCTCCCGTACGCGGTGCACACGGTCGCTCCGCTCACGCTCGCGGCCGGCGCGCTGACGATCCTCCTCAGCGGTGTCGTCGTCGACCTGTCCGCTCGGCGGCTCAGGCACGGCACGGCGCTGTTCGCGGTGCTCTGGGGCATCGTCGGCCTCTCGCTCGCCGCGGCTCAGCTCGTGGATCCCGCGCTGCCCGCGCATTACGCGTGGGTACCGGCCATCGCGATCCCCCTGATCGCCCTGGCCGCCGAGCGGACCTCCGCGCTGGTGCACGGGCTGCGCTCGGAGGAGCGACGGCTCGAGGCCGCCCTGCTCGCCCGTCGACGACGACTGGCCGAGGGGGATGCGGACACCACTCGCGCCCTGCGCGCGGCTGCCGGGGTCCTGCATCGGGACGTGCAGGGCGCGTGCGTGCACTTCGCCGCTGCGAACGCGAACGCCGGCGCCGACGATCGGGGCGCCAGCGCGTGGCGCGCCGCATGCGGCGCGGCGCTCGACCGGGTGGACCGGATCTTCGAGACGGAGCCGGAGCCGGCCCCCGGCTGCGAACGACTCGCCGCGACGCTGCGCTCCTGGAGCCTCGTGCTCGCACTGGACGTGCGCATCGACGCCGGGGCCAGGCAGGAACTGGAGCGCTCGGACGCGCTCGCCGAACGGGCGCTCGAAGTCGTGACCGAGGGACTCGTGAACGCCGTCAAGCACACCCACGGCCGTGCGGCCTCCGTGCGCGCGACCCGCATCCCGACCGGTGGCGGGCCGATAGTGCAGGTGGATGTCGTCGCACCCGGCGTACTCCCGCCCGCCGCCGCGCTCCGCCCGAACGCCCCCGCGGCCGCGCTGGGCGCCGAACTGCTGCAGAGCGGCACCGACACGGTGCTCCGCGCCCGGCTCCGTGCGCCCGCTGTCGTGCCACCCGAACATCGAGCCGAAGCGTCGAACGCCGCGGGCTAGAGTCGCGGTCGCCCCGCGCGAACCGCCTCGAGAGGACCGGCGTGAACGATCTGACACAGCTCATCCCGCTCGCCGTCGGCGCGGTCATCTCTCCGCTCCCCATCGTGGCGACGGTCGCGATCCTGCTCTCGACCCGTGGCCGCGCGAACGGCGCCGCCTTCGCCGTTTCGGCCGTCCTCGTCGCGTTCGCGCTGACGCTCATCGCCGCACTCACCTCCTCCCGCGCCGGAGCACACCGCTCCGACGGCGACGAGCTCGTCGTCATGATCGTCACGACGGCGCTCGTGCTCGGTTTCGCGGCGCTCGCATCGATCAGCTGGGCGACCCGACCCCGCGACGGACGACCCGCGCAGACGCCGGGCTGGCTCGCCGCCGTCGACTCCATCTCGCCGGTCCGCGCAGCCGGCCTGGGCCTCGTCATGGGGTTTACCAACGCGAAGAACCTCCCCATCGAGCTCAAAGCGGGAGCGCTCATCGGCGCCCAAGACCTGCCGCTGCTCGGCATGATCGGACTCGCGGCGATCTTCGCACTCGGAGCGACGGGCGGAGTGCTCGCGCTGACGGCGCTCGCCGCAACCGGATCGGCGCGCATCGTGCGATCACTCGCCCGGCTCAAGGCCGAGATGATCACCCACAACGCGGTGATCATGACCGTGCTCTTCGCGATCCTGGCGGCTTCCGAGGCCGGTCACCTGATCCGCATGCTCCTGCACTGACCCCGCACCGAATCCCGAACCCGCACCCGAGAGAGGACCGAAGATGACTTCCGAACATCGCATCGCCGAGGCGCCGGCCGGCCGCTTCGACGGAGAGGACCGCGACGGGATCCGTCGATGGCTGGGGATCCGCTATGCGCTCGCACCGACCGGAGCGCTGCGCTGGCGCGATCCGGCCGCCGCACCCGATCTGGGCGATGCCGTGGTTCCCGCGAGGTCCTACGGTCCCGCCGCTCCGCAGCAGCCGAACCCGGCGGTGCCGCTCGGTCCGGACACGGCCATGGGCGAGGACTGCCTCTTCCTGAACGTGTGGGCGCCCGAGTCGGTGTCCGCGCCCGGCTCCGCGAACGCCCGTCCGGTGATGGTCTGGATCCACGGCGGCGCGTACACCTTCGGCTCCGCGTCGCAGCCGCTGTTCGACGGCGCCGCCCTGGTCCGGGCGGGCGACGTCGTGCTCGTCACGATCAACTACCGGCTCGGCGCCCTCGGCTTTCTCGACCTCTCGCGCATCGCGCCCGGAGAATTCGACGGCAACCTCGCGCTCAAGGACGTGCTGCTCGCCCTGCGGTGGGTGCGGCGCAACATCGCCGCGTTCGGCGGGGATCCGGACCGCGTGACGGTCTTCGGCGAGTCGGCCGGCGGCGGGCTCGTGACGACGCTGCTCGCGACGCCGTCGGCCGAGGGACTGTTCCACCGGGCGATCGCGCAGTCCTCGCCCGTCTCCAGCGTCTACGGGCCGGAGCGGGCGCTGCGCGTCGCCGAGCGCTTCCTCGCCGAGGTCGGCCAGACGCTCGAAGGCGGCGAGGTCGACTCGGCCGGTCTCCGGGAACTCCCGGTCGACGAGATCGTGCGGGCCGGAACCGCCGTCTACGCGAGCGTGCCCGACGACGCTCCGGGCACGCTCGCCTTTGCTCCGGTGATCGACGGCGCGCTCGTGCCCGAGGCTCCCGTGACGGTGCTCAGCGAGGGGCGGGGAATCCCGATCCCGCTCATCATCGGCACGAACCGCGATGAGGCGTCGCTGTTCAAATTCATGAAGTCGCCGCTCATCCCGATCACGGGAGACCGCCTGCAGCGGATGTTCGACGACATGCGCGCCCAGCTCCCGGGCGCCGATCTGCCCTCCGAATCCCAGGTACTGGGGGCCTACGAGGAGCCCGGCATCGCGCGCTCGGACTCGGCATCGCGCGGGACATCGGATTCCGCATGCCGAGTCTCTGGGCCGCCGAGGGGCACGCCCGGGTCGCGCCGGTCTGGTGCTACCGCTTCGACCACAGCAGCCCCTTCCTGCACCTCATCGGGCTCGGCGCGACGCACGCGACAGAGCTACCGTACCTCTGGGGCAATCTCGACGGGGGTCCGAAGGACCCGACGTTCCGGCTCGGCGGGCGGCGGATCGCGCGTCGGATCTCGGCCCGGATGCAGCAGCGGTGGACCGGGTTTGCGCACGGCCGCGATCCCGACGCGGACGGCGCGGCGCAGTGGTTGCCGTACACCGCGGACGTCCGCGACACCCTGGTGATCGACGGCGTCGACCGGAGCGCGCCGGACCTGGATCGCGCGCTCCGCCTGGGCTGGGGCGACCGCGTGCTGACCTTCGAGTGAGCGGATCGAGGCGACTGTGACCCCGGATTGCGGGGTTCCGCTGGGAACCGCCCACCGCCGGCCCCGCTCCGGATAGCCTGGACCCATGAGTCAGGAGCGCACCGAGACCACCGAACCGCACCTCTCCGAGACGGCCCGCATCGCGCGGGATCTGATCCGGTTCGACACCTCGAACCGGGGGAACGGCGACGCCAACCCGGAGGCGGACGCCGCGGCGTACGTTGCGGCCTATCTCGCCGAGCTCGGGCTCGAGCCGACGACGATCGAGTCGGAGCCGGGGCGGGCGAGCGTGGTCGCCCGCGTCTCGGGCCGGGAACCCGGGCTGCCCGCGCTCGTGCTGCACGGCCACCTCGACGTCGTCCCGGCCGATCCCGTCAACTGGAGCGTCGACCCGTTCGCGGGCGAGATCCGCGATGGCATGCTGTGGGGCCGCGGTGCGGTCGACATGAAGGACATGGACGCCATGATCCTCACCGCGATCGCCGAACTGCTGCGCGCGGGGGAGCGTCCCCGGCGCGACGTCATCGTCGCGTTCTTCGCCGACGAGGAGAACGGCGGGATCTTCGGCTCCCACCATCTCGTCGACCACCATCCCGAACTGTTCGCGGGCGCCGGTACGGCGATCAGCGAGGTCGGCGGGTACTCGGTCGACATCGCTGGCACCCGTGCCTACCTGATCCAGACGGGCGAGAAGTCGCTCGACTGGATCCGCCTGCGGGCCCGAGGCACCGCCGCGCACGGGTCACGGGTCTGGCGGGACAACGCGGTGACCCGGCTCGCCGAGGCCGTTGCCGCGCTCGGGCGACACGAGTGGCCCGTCGCGCTCTGCGACACCACCCGCGAACTCGTCGACGCCATCGCCGAGATCTTCGGCGAGGACCCGCACGAGATCGATCCCGAGCAGCTCGTGCTGAGCACCGGCGCGGGCGGCGGCTTCATCCACGCGAGCCTGCGCACCACCACGAACCCCACCGTGCTCCAGGCGGGCTACAAGCACAACGTGATCCCCGACACCGCCGAGGCGCTCGTCGACGTGCGCACCCTCCCCGCCAACCAGGCCGGGATCCTCGACGAGGTGCAGCGGATCGTCGGAGAGGACATCGAGATCGAGGCGCTGCACTCCGACATCGGCCTCGAGGTGCCGTTCGGCGGGGAGCTGGTCGACGCCATGACCGCGAGCCTGCGGAAGCACGACCCCGAGGCGCGGGTGCTCCCGTACCTGCTCTCGGGCGGCACCGACAACAAGGCGTTGTCGAAGCTCGGCATCACGGGCTACGGCTTCGCCCCGCTCCGCCTGCCCGCCGACCTCGATTTCCCCGGCATGTTCCACGGGGTCGACGAGCGCGTGCCGCTCGACGCCCTCGACTTCGGGCACCGCGTGCTCGTCGACCTGCTGAGGGACTACTGAGACGGCGGCGGCGCGCCGTGGCGCGCTGGCAATCTTGAGGGAACCGGTCCGCCCGCCGTACTAGGGTGGACGCTGGTCTGTGCGGGGGCACGGACCTTCCTGCGCCAGAAAGGGCGGTCATGGACTTCATTCAGGCGATCCTCCTCGGGATCATCCAGGGACTCACCGAGTTCCTCCCGATCTCCTCGAGCGCGCACCTGCGCATCGCGAGCGAGCTCATGGGGATCGGCGACGCCGGTGCGGCGTTCACCGCCATCACCCAGATCGGCACCGAGGCCGCGGTCATCGTCTTCTTCTGGAAGGACATCGTCCGGATCATCGGGCGCTGGTTCCGCTCGCTCGCGGGTCGCACCGTGCCCCGCAACGACCCGGACGCGCTCATGGGCTGGTGGATCATCCTCGGCTCGATCCCGATCGTCGTGCTCGGCCTGCTCTTCCAGGACCAGATCGACACGACCTTCCGGTCGCTCTGGGTGGTCGCGACGATGCTCATCGTCTTCGGCGTCCTCCTCGGCATCGCCGACCGGGTGGGCAAGCGCGTGCACACGCTCGACCAGCTCGGCTGGAAGCACGGCCTGATCTACGGCCTCGCCCAGGCGCTCGCGCTGATCCCCGGCGTCTCCCGCTCGGGCGGCACCATCACCGCGGGCCTCCTCATGGGCTACAAGCGCGAGGCCGCGGCCCGCTACTCGTTCCTGCTCGCGATCCCCGCCGTCTTCGGTTCGGGCTTCTACAAGCTCTTCAAGGCGCTCAAGGAGCCCGCCGGCGAGACGCCCATGGGCCTGACGCTCGTGGCGACCGTCATCGCGTTCGTGGTCGCGATCTTCGTGATCGGCCTGTTCATGCGCTACATCTCGAAGGGGAGCTTCCTGCCCTTCGTGATCTACCGCGTGCTGCTGGGCGTCGTGCTCATGGTGCTGCTCGCCACCGGCGTGCTCGCGGCCGATGCGGGCTCGGCGAACGCGGCGGGCCAGATCGCGCAGACCGCGTCGGTCGGAGCCGCCCTGTGAGGACCTGGACCAGACCCGAGATCCCGGAGCTGCCCGGCGAGGGCGCGGCTCCGCGCGTCTTCAACACGGCCACCGGACGCCTCGAGCACCCGCCCATCGAGGGCGGCCGCGCCACGCTCTACGTGTGCGGGATCACCCCGTACGACGCCACCCACCTCGGGCATGCGGCCACCTACCTCGCATTCGACCTGCTGCAGCGCGCCTGGATCGACGCCGGTATCGAGGCCGTCTACGCGCAGAACATCACCGACGTGGACGACCCGCTGCTCGAACGGGCGAACGCGACGGGCGTCGACTGGCGCGAGCTCGCCGAGTCGCAGATCTCGCTCTTCCGGTCCGACATGCACCGGCTCGGCATGCTGCCGCCGGAGCACTTCGTGGCGGTCACGGAGTGCATCGACGAGATCGCGGACGCCGTGCAGCGGCTGCGCGAGCGCGGGCTCGCCTACACCGTGCCGAGCCCGGGCGCCACGGGCGAGGACCTCTACTTCGACACTGCTGCGGCATCCGAGCAGACCCAGTGGCGGCTCGGCGATGTCGCGCCGTACGACCGCGAGCTCATGTCGCTGCTCAGCGCCGAGCGCGGCGGCGATCCGGATCGCGCGGGCAAGCGCGATCCGCTCGATCCGCTGCTCTGGCGCGCGGCCCGCGAGGGAGAGCCGAGCTGGGGCACCGTGCTCGGGCTCGGCCGGCCCGGCTGGCACATCGAGTGCGCCGTGATCGCCGCACGCGCGCTGGGCAACGCGTTCACCGTGCAGGGCGGCGGAGAGGACCTGGTCTTCCCGCATCACGAGTTCACCGCCGCGCACGCCACGGCGCTCTCGGGCACCCCCTCGCGCACGCCTACTGCCACGTCGGCCTCGTCTCCTACAAGGGGCACAAGATGTCGAAGTCGCGCGGCAACCTCGTCTTCGTCTCGAAGCTGCTCGACGGGGGCGCCGACCCGTCGGCGATCCGGCTCGGGATCCTCGCGCACCACTACCGCTCGGAGTGGGAGTGGCACGACGCCGACCTCGAGGTCGCCTCACGCCGGCTCGCCGCGTGGCGCACGGGGCTCGAGCGCACCGGCGAGGAGCCCGCGGCGACCGTGCTGCAGCGCCTGCGCGCGGCGCTCGCGAACGATCTCGACACTCCGGTCATGCTCGCGACGCTCGACGCCGCGTTCGACGGCGGGGTCGACGAGCCGCAGCTGCTCGCCGACGCGGCGGAGGCGCTGCTCGGCGTCAAGCTGTAGGGGGCGTCCCGCCGTCCGCGTCCGGTTCGTCGTCGCGCAGGAACTTCTCGAACTCGTACGCGAGCGCGTCGCCCGTGGCCTCGGGGGACGCGCTCGCGTCCCTCGCCTCCTCCAGTCGGCGGATGTAGCTCGCCATGTCCTCGTCGTCGGCGGCGATGCGGTTGATGCTCGCCTCCCAGTCGTTCGACTCGGTGAGCAGCTCACCCCGGGGGATCACGACGTCGAGCAGCTCCTCGAGCTTGTCGAGGATCGCCAGCGTCGCCTTCGGGGACGGCACGCTGTGCACGTAGTGCGGGACCTGCGCCCAGAGCGACACCGAGCTGATGTTGGCCTCCGCGAGGGAGAAGGCGAGGATCGACGCGATGCCGACCGGCCCCTCGTAGTCGCTGCGCTGGGCTCCGGTGCGGGCACGCTGCTCGGGATCGTCGCTCGACAGCGAGACCGCGATCGGGCGGGAGTGCGGAGCGTCCGAGAACATCGCGCCGAGGAGGATCACCGTGTCGATGCCCCAGGCCTCGATCACGTCGACGACCTCGTCGGCGAACGCGGTCCAGTCGCGCGCGGGCTCGACGCCCGCGAGGAGGAACAGGTCGGTGACCGGAGTGCCGTCGATCCGACGCACGGTCTCGGCCGCGGGATCCTTCGGCTCGCCCGGGCGCTGCACCGTCCCGTAGAGCCGGGTCTCGGGCCACTCGAGCACGCGATGCCCCTGCTCGTCGAATCGCACACGGGGGCGGTGCACCTGGAAGTCGACGAAGCCGTCGGCGCCGATCGTGTGCAGGACCTCCGCGCCGATCAGCTCTCCGATGTGCTGCAGCGCCGTGGTGGTGGCCGAGCCGGCGTCGCTCCAGCCCTCGAAGGCGGCGATGAGCACCCGAGCGGGGTCGGGGTGCGGCTGTCGGGTCACGGGGCTGGGCTCCTTCGCGTCGGTGCCGGGAGAGGCGGCTGGCCCGGGATCGGGATGCCAACCAGGATAGTCCCCGGCCGCTCGGTAGACTGGGCGGCGATGAATACCGCGCAACCAGCTGCCGTGCTGTGGGACATGGACGGCACGATCATCGATTCCGAACCGCTCTGGATCGTCGCGGAGGACGCGATGCTCTCCCGTTACGGGGTCGAGCTCGATGCGGAGCTGCGCGAGCAGCTCATCGGCTCCGGCCTCTGGGACGCCGCCGAGCTGTTCCGCGCGCGCGGGGTCGACCTCAGCGCCGACGAGATCGTCGCCGAGTTGGCGGGGGAGGTCCGGGCGCAGCTGGCCGCGGGAGAGCCCGCGTGGCGGCCCGGCGCAGTCGAACTGCTCGCCGAGCTCCGCGAGTCCGGCGTGCCGTGCGCCCTCGTCACGATGTCGATCCGCTCGCTCGCCGACCAGGTCGCCGAGCTGCTGCCCCCGGGCACCTTCGGCGCCATCGTCGCGGGCGACGAGGTCGCGCACGAGAAGCCGCACCCCGACCCCTACCTGCGCGGTGCCGCGGCGCTCGGCGTGCCCATCGAGGCGTGCCTGGCGTTCGAGGACTCGCCGACGGGGCTCCGCTCCGCGGCGGCCTCCGGCGCGGTCGCGATCGGCCTGCCGCATCTCGTCGACCTCGGCGGCGCCCCCGCGCATGCCCTCTGGGCTTCGCTCGCCGGCGCCGACGTCGCCGCCGTGGCGCGCGCGTTCACCGAACTCCGCGGGACCGATCCCGGTCCCCGAACCGTCACCGAGCCCGCAGCCCGCGGAGCGCTCGTGTCCGACCCGAAGGGAAGCCGCGCATGAGCCGCGACGTCGAACGCTCCGAGACCGAGACCGCCAGTCCGGCGCTGAGCGGCCCGTTCCGCTACGGCGACCGTGTGCAGCTGACCGGCCCGAAGGGCCGTCTGAACACGATCACGCTCGTCGACGGCGGCGAGTTCCACAGCCACCGCGGCATGATCCGCCACTCGGAGCTCGTCGGCCTGCCCGACGGCTCGGTGCTGCGCAACAGCAACGACGAGGAGTACCTGGCCCTGCGCCCGCTGCTCTCGGACTTCGTCATGTCGATGCCGCGCGGGGCCGCGATCGTCTACCCGAAGGACGCCGCGCAGATCCTCTCGCTCGCCGACATCTTCCCCGGGGCGCGCGTGGTCGAGGCCGGCGTCGGTTCGGGCGCGCTGTCGCTGCACCTGCTGCGCGGCGTCGGCAGCGAAGGCCGCCTGTTCTCGTTCGAGCGCCGTGACGAGTTCGCCGAGATCGCGAGTTCGAACATCGAGGCGTTCAGCGGGTCCGTGCCGGACAACTGGTCCGTCACCGTGGGCGACCTCCAGGAGGTGCTGCCCGCGACCTGCGAAGCGGGGAGCATCGACCGGGTCGTGCTCGACATGCTCGCTCCGTGGGAGTGCGTCGGCGTCGCAGCCGAGGCGCTGAAGCCCGGCGGTGTGATCATCTGCTACGTCGCGACCGTGACCCAGCTGTCGCGCGTCGCCGAGGAACTGCGCCGCAGCGGTCTCTACACCCACCCGCAGGCCTCCGAGACGATGGTGCGCGGATGGCACGTCGAGGGGCTCGCCGTGCGTCCCGACCACCGCATGGTCGCGCACACGGGCTTCCTCATCACCGCGCGCCGGCTCGCGCCGGGCACCCAGCTGCCCCAGCTCAAGCGTCGTGCGTCGAAGGGCGAGTTCACCGACGAGGACCTGGCGGCCTGGATGCCCGACCTCGTCGAGGGCGGCGAGAGCGAGTGGACCCCCGAATCGATCGGTCAGTGGAGCAAGAGCGACAAGGTGCTCCGCAAGAAGGCCCGCGAGGCGCAGAAGCTCGCCGCGCAGCGGGCGAGCGGGTCCGAGGACGCCGTTTTCGGCGCTGCCGCCGAGGACGCCGCGCCCACCGCCGAGTGATCGGCTGACAGTATCCGAAGCCCCGCACCGGATAGGATGACGGGGTTCGACAGAATCGCTTCGAGAGGTCTCCATGCGCCGTCACATCCTTCCCGCCACCGCTGCGCTGGCGCTGCTGCTCGTCGGTGCGACCACCGGGTGCAGCTCCGCGCCGCAGCTCGACCGCACCGACTGCGGCCCGGCGCTCAGCGAGGGGTCGCTGAGCAACAGCGTCACGGTCGAGGGCAAGGCCGGTTCGGTCCCGAAGGCCACCGTGCCGAAGGGCGTCTCGATCGAGGACTCGCAGCGCACGATCGTGTCGCACACGGGCGACTCGACCACCGTCGCCCGCGATGGCGCGCTGCTCTCGATCAACATGCAGGCGATCGATGCCGAAACCGGTCAGACGGTGCACCAGAGCCAGCGCATGGGCACCGAGAACCCGAGCGAGTTCGTCCTGCTGAAGAAGGGGAGCGGCATTCCGGCGCTCACCGACGGCCTCCGCTGCACCGCTCCGGGGGACCGCGTCGTGGTCGCGATGGAGCCGAAGGAGAGCGCGCAGCTGCTCGAGCAGTCGGGCGCGAAGTCCGGCGGTTCGGTCGTGTTCATCGTCGACGTCCTCGCGGTGCGCAACACCGGCAACGTCGCGTCCCCCGGCACCCTGCCCTCGGGCTTCCCGGCGGTGACCAACCTCGACTCGGGTCGCCCCGGCATCGTCCTGCCCCCGCAGGCTGCTCCGAAGTCCGTCAAGACCGCCACCCGCATCGAGGGCGATGGACTGCGCGTCACCGCCGACAACAACGTGATCGCCCAGGTGCTGACCGTCGACTGGGACGGCCAGGAGCAGAACAACACCTGGACGACCGGTCCGGTCGGCCTCGGCAACGAGGCCCAGATGAGCCAGTCGGGCGTGACCTTCCGCAAGCAGCTCACGGGACTCCGCGTCGGATCCCAGGTCGTCATCATGGAGCCACAGGCGAGCGGCAAGGCCACGGTCAGCGTGGTCGACATCCTCGCCGCAGGGTAGGTCGTGGCCGCAGCAGCATCGCAGCGTTCGGGCGCGCCCCGTTCGTCGGTCCCCGGCGAGCAGCGCGTCTTCAGCCTCGTGCTCGCGCTCGTCGCGAGCCCGCAGGGTGCGACCAAGCGCGAGCTGCTGTCGAGCGTCTACGGCTATGCCGATCGCTACCAGCACGGCGAGCGCTCCGACGCGCTCGAGCGGCAGTTCGAACGCGACAAGGATCAGCTGCGCGCCATCGGGATCCCGATCGACACGATCGATTCCCCGGAGGAGCCCGGGAACACGCAGCTCACGCGCTACCGCATCTCGAAGGAACTGCTCCAGGTGCCGCGCGATCTGCGATTCTCGGAGCGCGAGCTGACGCTGCTCCGTCTCGCCGCGATGGCGTGGCGCGAGGGCAGCCTCACCGCCGAGTCCCGGCGCGCCGCGATGAAACTGGAATCGCTCGGCGCGGGCCTCGACGTCCAGCACCTCGGGGTCTCCCTGCGTCTCGGCATCCCGGAGCCCGCGGCGCCGGCGTTGCAGAGCGCCATCGACGCGGGCCGGGTGGTGCGCTTCGACTATCAGCTGCCGCACCGCGACGCTCCGCTCGGACGCCGTGTCGCGCCATTGCGCCTGCACCGGGCCGATGGGCGCTGGCATCTCATCGCCCACGATCTGGATCGCGACGACGAGCGCGTGTTCCTGCTCTCCCGCATCGTCGGGGGCGTGCGCACCGAACGCGAGACCTTCGACCCGGCGCTGCGCGATCGCGTCGATGCCGAGATCGAGGAACTGCTGCGACTCGAGCGCGTGCAGCGCGCGACCCTCGAGGTGCGTCGCGGCAGCGTGGCGGAGGCCCGGCTCAGCCCGCGCGCCGCATTGCACGAGGACCCGGCCGAGCCCGGGTGCGAGGCGACCGTGCGGCTCGAGCTCGGCACGCTCGACTACCGCGCCTTCGCCGAGGAGCTGGCGGCGTTCGGCGCCGATGTGGCGGTCGTCGAGCCGCCCGAGCTGCGCGCTGCCGTGATCGCCGAGCTGCGCGGGATCGCCGGCCGCCATGCGGCGCCCGCGGCCGTTGCCGCCGAACGGGAGACCGACTGATGCGCAGCCAGCTCCAGACACCCGACCGAGTGGTGCTCCTGCTCGCGCTCGTGCCCTACCTGCGCGAGCACGGTCCGACTCCCGTCGCCGAGCTCGCCGAGACCTTCGACGTCGAGCCCGCCCTGCTGCGCAAGCTCGTGCGCTTCCTCGGCACCGCCGGCGTTCCCGGCGAGACGCAGAGCTACCAGCACGAGGACCTGTTCGACATCGACTGGACCGCGCTCGAAGACGAAGACCTGGTGAGCCTCACGCACGTCGTCGCGGTCGACGATACGCCCCGGTTCTCGGCGGCGGAGCGCGCTGCGCTGATCGCCGGCCTGCAGATGCTGACCGGCATGCTGCCGACGGAGGAGCGCGAGCGCGCCGAGCGGACCGCGGCGAAGCTCGCCGGCGCGTTCGGAGACACCGCGCCGCCGAGCGCGCTGTCCGTCACCGCGGACCCCCAGGACGCGCGTGTCCCGCTGCTCGTCGGCGCGATCGGCAACGGCCACCGAGTGGCCTTCGCCTATCGCGATGCCCGCGGCAGCGAGAGCGCGCGGTCCGTCGAGCCGCTGCAGCTGCGGCAGTCCTCGGGCGCCTGGTACCTGCGGGCGTTCTGCCTGGAGCGCGGTGAGGAGCGCACGTTCCGCATCGACCGCATGCGCGACCTGCGCGAGCTCGACGAGGCAGCCGCCCGGCCCGCGTCCGCGGCACCGGCCACGCGGTTCTCCGCGGGCGCCGCGTCGGGCCCCGCAGCGCAGCGCGGTCGGATCCGCGTGCGTCTCGACGCCGCACCGCGCCTCGCCGACTTCGGTCTCGAGACCGGCCCGGTCGGACGCGACGGCTGGGCCGATGCCACGGTCGATCTCTGGTACCCCGGCACCGCCGTCGCCCTCGTGCAGGCCGCGCCCGGCGCAGTCGAGATCGTCTCGCCCGAGAGCGCCCGCGCCGCGGTGAGGGCCTGGGCGGAGCAGGCTCTCGGGCTCTACGACGACGAGCGGGATTAGACTGTCGTGGTGCCCGTGAAGACCCGCCGCAAACGCAATCCCGAGGGGCGTATGAGTCTCGGCGACCACCTCGTCGAGTTCCGCAAGCGGCTCATGATCGCCGGTATCGCGATCGTGCTCGGGATGGTCGTGGGCTGGCTGCTCTCGGACTACGTCTGGGACATGCTGCGCGGCCCGATCGAGCGGATCGCGAAGGAGGGGCGCAACGCGCAACTCGCGTATCAGGACGTCTCCGGCGCCTTCGACCTCAAGCTGCAGATCGCGTTCTTCATCGCGGTCATCATCTCCTCGCCGGTCTGGCTGTATCAGATCTGGGCGTTCCTCGCTCCCGGCCTCACCGGGAAGGAGAAGCGCTGGGGCGTCGCCTTCATCGGCACCGCCGTTCCGCTCTTCCTCCTGGGCGCGTACGCGGGCTGGGTGGTGTTCCCCAACATCGTGCACCTGCTCACGAGCTTCGCGCCGCCCGAGGACGCGCAGTTCATGGATCCGCGCAAGTATCTCGACTTCGTCCTCAAGCTGATGCTCGCCATCGGGGTCGGCTTCGTCCTGCCCGTGTTCCTCGTGCTCCTCAACTTCATCGGCGTGCTGCGCGGCCGCTCGATCCTCAGGAGCTGGAGGATCGCGATCCTCTGCATCATGGTGTTCACCGCGCTGGCGACTCCCGCCGCCGATGTCATGAGCATGTTCCTGCTCGCGATCCCGATGGTCGTGCTCTACCTGGGGGCGGGCTTCATCGCCGTGCTGCACGACAGACGGGTCGACAGAAGACGCGCCGCCGAGCTCGCCGAGTACGGCCTGGACGAGCCGAACGGCGGCATCGCGTGAGCGAATCGATCCCGAGCGCGGAGACCTCGGCGCAGCCCGAATCGTTCCCCGCGCTCGATGCGTTCGCCGCGTCGCTCGGCTTCCCCCTCGACGGCTTCCAGCGCACCGCGTGCGAGCGGCTCGAGTCCGGCCGCAGCGTGCTCGTCGCGGCGCCGACGGGCTCGGGCAAGACCACCGTGGCCGAGTTCGCCGTCGCCCTCGCGCGGCGCGAGCGCGATGCCCGCATCTTCTATACGGCGCCCATCAAGGCGCTCTCGAACCAGAAGTTCCGCGAGCTCTGCGACGCGTACGGCGAGGACCAGGTCGGCCTGCTGACGGGCGACGTGAACCTGCGCGGCGATGCGCCCATCGTGGTCATGACCACCGAGGTGCTGCGCAACATGATCTACGCCGAGTCGGCGGCGCTGACGGAGCTCGCCTTCGTCGTGCTCGACGAGGTGCACTACCTCGGCGACCGATTCCGGGGCGCCGTCTGGGAGGAGATCATCCTGCACCTGCCGCGGCACGTGCGCCTGGTCTCGCTGTCCGCGACGGTTTCGAACGCCGAGGAGTTCGGCGACTGGATGCACGCGGTGCGCGGCGATACCGACGTGATCCTCTCGGAGCATCGCCCGGTGCCGCTCTATCAGCACGTGCTCACGACCCGTGCACTGCTGCCGCTGCTCGTCGACCGCGACGGCGAGCTGGCGGCGCGCGGCCGGCTCAACCCGGAGCTGCTCCGGCTCGACGGCGGTCGCCCGGGCGGCCGCGGACGCGAGCGCAGCCGGGGCCGTCCGCCGCAGCGGCGCTCGCCCCGGATCTCCCGCGGCGACATTGCACGCGCGCTCGACGAGACGGGTCTCCTCCCGGGCATCGTCTTCATCTTCAGCCGCAACGGCTGCGATCAGGCCGTGCGGCAGTGCCTGTTCGAGGGTATCCGGCTCACGACGCGCGAGGAGCGCGACGAGATCCGGCGCATCGTCGATCGCGAGCTCGACGGGCTCGATCCCGAGGATCTCCGGGTGCTCGGCGTCAGCGAGTGGCGTTCCGCGCTCGAGCGAGGGATCGCGGCCCATCACGCCGGCCTGCTGCCGGTGTTCAAATCGATCGTCGAGAAGCTGTTCCAGGAGCGCCTCGTCAAGCTGGTGTTCGCGACCGAGACGCTCGCCCTCGGCATCAACATGCCGGCCCGTTCGGTCGTGATCGAGCGGCTCGACAAGTACAACGGCGAGCAGCGCGTACCGCTGACCTCGGGGGAGTACACCCAGCTGACCGGCCGTGCCGGCCGCCGCGGCATCGACGTCGAGGGGCACGCCGTGGTCGTGTGGAACGACGGCACCGACCTCGAAGCGGTCGCGCACCTGGCGTCGACGCGCTCGTTCCCGGTGCGGTCGAGCTTCCGCCCGACGCCGAACATGGCCGTGAACCTGCTGCAGCGCATGAGCTTCGAGCGCGCTCGCGAGACGCTCGAGCTCTCGTTCGCGCAGTTCCAGGCCGACCGCGCCGTGGTCGACGACGCGCGCGAGCTCCGCGCCGAGCAGGACTCGCTCGCCGGATACGACGCCGCCGCGAAGCGCGCGCACGGCAAGGACCGCGTGCGCTGGGAAGAGCGAGCTCGCAAGCTGCGCCGCGAGATCGAGCGCGGCCGTCGCCGCATCACCGCCCGCACCGGCACGATCGCCCGGACCTTCGATCGCGTGGTCGACATGCTCGCCGAGCTCGAGTACCTGACGCCCGAGTCCGCCCAGAGCGACGAACTTGCCGTGACCGACTGGGGCACGATCCTGTGCCGGATCTACGGCGACCGCGACCTGCTCGTCGCCGAGTGCCTCCGTCGGGGTGCCTGGCGCGGTCTCGACGCCTCCGGCATCGTTGCCATGTGCTGCGCCCTGAGCTACGAGCCGCGTCGCGATGACGAGCCCGAGGGCCGTCTGCCCTCCGGGGCGTTCCGCGGCGCGTTCGAACGCACGCTCGAGCTCTGGGAGGGGCTGGACGAGCTCGCCGAGCGGAACCGGCTGCCGCGCACCGCGCAGCCGCACGCCGGCCTCGCCTGGTCGATGTTCGCCTGGGCGAACGGGCAGTCCCTCACCCGCATCCTGGAAGACGGGATGATGAGCGCGGGCGACTTCGTGCGCTGGGCGAAGCAGACCATCGATCTGCTCGACCAGGTGGCGCAGGCCGCCGAATCGGAGGCTGGCGCCGCTGCGGGCCTCGCCGAGCTGGGTGCGCTCGCGCGCGAGGGCAAGAAGCGGATCCGGCGCGGCATCGTCGAAGCGTCGAGCACGTCGTGAGGATCCTGATCGGCGCGGGGGCCGCCGTGCGCTTGCGCTTCTGGGTCGCGATCCCGCTCGCCGCGCTCGGCGGCTGGCTGCTCGGTCTCGCCACTCCGCAGCTCTCCTGGTGGCCGATGCTGTTCGCGGCGGTGCCGCTCGTGCTCGCCGCCGTCTGGCGGCAGCGGCTCGGCGTCGCCGCACTCGCCGGTGCAGCAGCGGGGGCGGGCTTCTGGTTCCCGGTGCTCTCCTGGCTCACGCTGTATCTCGGCCCGGTTCCGTGGCTCGGCCTCGGAGTCGTGATGGCGGCTTGGTACCTGCTCATGGGCATCGCGGTCGCCGCCGCGACCCGCGGGCTCGCGCTGCTCCCCGCTCGTCCCTGGCTGCGCGTCGTCGCCGTCGCACTGGCCGTCGCCGGGGTCTGGACGCTGCGCGAGCAACTGCAGGGCTCCGTGCCCTACGGCGGGTTCCCTGGGGGCGTCTCGCCCACTTCGTGGCCGAGACGCCGCTCGCCTCGCTCGTGTCCTGGCTCGGCTTCTCGGGGCTCAGCGCGCTCATCGCGCTGGCCTGCGCGGTGCCGGTAGCGGTGCTGTTCGAGCGACTCGGTGCGAAGCGCGCCGCCGCCGAGGCTCCCGAGGCCACCCGCACGTCCGCGTCGGACGAAGATCCGGGATCGCGGGCGCCGAGCATCGTCTCCCGTGCCAGGATCGTGGCGATCCCGACCGCGTTCGCCGTGCTCGGCACCGCGCTCATCCTCGCGCTGCTCGCCGTCGTGCCCGTGGCGCCGGTCGAGCGCACCGGAACGCTGCGCGTGGTCGCCGTGCAGGGGAACGCGAAGGCCGGAATCTTCGACGACCGGGAATCGGGCGACGTGCTGCGCGCGCACCTGAACGCCACGCAGCAGGTCGTCGACCGCCTCCGCGCCGAGGGCGAACGCGTCGACGTGATCGTCTGGCCCGAGAACAGCGCGGAGTTCAACCTGCCGAGGAACCCGCTCGCGGAGGTGCAGATCGCCGCGCTCGCCCGCGAGGCCGGCGCCCCGATCGTGCTCGGCTCGGTGCTGCAGGATGCCGACGGCGGCTACAGCAACAGCTCGCTCGTGTGGACGGGGAGGGCGACGCCGGCGTCCGCTACGACAAGATGCATCCCGTGCCATTCGCGGAATACATGCCGAACCGCGAGTTCTTCCGAGCGCTCGCGCCGGATCTCGTGGATCTCGTGCAGCTCGACTACCGGACCGGCACGCGGTCGCCGAGCATCGAGGTCCCCGTGGGCGAGACCGCGGAACGGATCCGCGCGGGGATCGCGATCTGCTTCGACATCATCTTCGACGATCAGGCGGAGCGCATGGTCGACGACGGCGCCCAGGTCATCTTCGCGCAGACCAACAACGCCGACTTCGGGCGCACCGCCGAGAGCGCCCAGCAGCTGCAGATCGCGCGACTGCGCGCGGTCGAGACGGGGCGCGCGCTCGTCAACATCTCAACCGTGGGCACGAGCGCGATCGTCGCGCCCGACGGCCGCGACCTCGCGCGGCTGGAGCCCTTCACCGCCGAGGCGATGGTGGCCGACGTGCCGCTGACGCGGGGGAGACGCCCGCGATCCGTTTCGGCGCGTGGATCTGCGGCGCGTGGGTCGCCCTCGGAGCAGCCGGTCTCATCGGCGGCTCGACGCTGAGCCTGGTCGCGCGACGTCGGCGTGCGCGCGACGCGGGATAGCGGGAACGTCCGCGCGGGCTACGCGCCGCCCGAGCGCCGCGAACGCAGCAGTTCGAGCCGTTCCTCGAGCAGGACCTCGAGCTCCTCGCGCGTGCGCCGCTCGAGCAGCATGTCCCAGTGGGTGCGCTGCGACGAGCCCTTCTCCTCGAACTCGGCGCGCGCGGCGCGTCCGGCCTCGTCGTCGAGGAACCCCACTTCGCCGCTGCGCTGATCGGCCCACTCGGCCGGTGGTTCGGCGTCCGCGTCGAACATGACCGTGAACCGGGTGCCCTTGTCGGTGAGGTACTCGACCCGCTGGCGCGGAGCCAGCTCGATCCCCTCCTCGCCCTGCAGGCTCGTCGAACCGATCCTCGCTCCGCGGAGTGTTCGCTCGGCCATGGGATCCTCCCCTCGTGCGGGGACCCCGGCTGTTCGAGGCCCCGTCGATCGTGTCTCCTCGGTTGCAGAGTACATGCCGCGCCTTGGTGGCGATAGAGTCTCGTCCGATTCGCCCGTATCCCGGGGCCGCGAGCGGCTTCGAGTACAGTGGAAACCTCATCACCGCCTCGTTTCCCACGCAAGGAGCACCCGTGTCACAGCCACTCGAACCGCAGAGCCTCACCGGACGCCGAGCCCTGGTGACGGGATCGTCGCGGGGCGTCGGCGCCGACACCGTCCGGTACTTCGCCGAGGCTGGCGCCGACGTCGTCATCAACTTCCGCAACAAGGCGCCGCGCGCCGAGAAGCTGGCGGGCGAGCTCCGCGAGCTGGGCGTCCGAGCGCTCGTGCAGGGCGCCGACCTCACCGACGCGGCGTCGGTGGATCAGCTGATGGCCGCGGTGCGCGATGAGTTCGGCGGGCTCGACATCCTCGTGCTCAACGCCTCGGGGGGCATGGAGAGCGGCATGGCGGAGGACTACGCGCTGCAGCTCAACCGCGACGCGCAGCTGCGCGTGCTCGATGCCGCACTGCCGCTGCTCGGCGAGGGGGCCCGGGTGGTCTTCGTGACCAGCCACCAGGCGCACTTCATCAACACCACGCCGACGATGCCGGAGTACGAGCCCGTCGCGCGTTCCAAGCGCGCCGGCGAGGACGCGCTGCGGGAGCGGATCCCGGCGCTCGCCGAGCGGGGGATCGAGTTCGTCGTGGTCTCCGGGGACATGATCGAGGGCACCGTCACGGCCACGCTGCTCAACCGTCTCAACCCGGGGGCCATCGAGGAGCGCCGCGAGCAGGCGGGCAAGCTCTACAACGTGGCGGAGTTCGCGGCCGAGGTCGCCCTCGCCGCGGTCGAGCCGGTCCCCGCCGACCACACCCGTCTCGTCGGAGACACCTCGAGCTTCGGCGTCGAGTAGGCTCGGCGCAGCGCGCTCCGGAACGGCCGCGCGGCCCCGTCCACGACGGGGCCGCGCGGCCGTTCCGCTTTTCGGCGTGTCGTGAGAGGATTCCCGCACCGAAGATCTCGCGCGCCGACCTCCGCACCCGTCCTGCGAAGCTGCGGCGTAGATCATATATTTTCGCGGAAACATCGGTTGTGCCTGAAATGTGACCGCGTGTTGCGCAGAAAGTTCGCTTCCGAATTGCATTTGCCGAAGAAGTCGCTGCTATTCTCGAAGCTCCCACTCCGCTCACGGCGGCACGGCAACGACGCCGACCGGCGCACCCGTCGAGCGAGTCTCCACGCGGGCCGCCGACGTCCCGATGATCGAGAGGACGTCGATGCGAACGACTCCTGCGACCCCGAACCCGGTCCTGGCAAGCGGATTCCCCGCGGCCACCGGCCTCTACCGCCCGGAGGACGAGCGCGACGCGTGCGGTCTCGCCGCGATCGTGGCACTGACCGGAGCGCCCGGACACGAGGTCATCTCGCAGGCGCTCGAAGCGCTCGAGCACCTGGAGCATCGCGGCGCGGTCGGCTCCGACGCGGGCACCGGCGACGGCGCCGGCATCCTGAGCGACCTGCCCGACGCCCTGATCCGAGCCGAGCTCGCCGAGCACGACCCCGGCGCCGTGCTGCCGGAGGCCGGTCGCTACGCCGCCGGTCTGGCATTCCTGCCGCAGTCATCGACCGAGCGGCGCGCGGTCCGGTACCGAATCGCGGCGATCGCGGCGGAGGAGTCGCTCGACGTCATCGCCTGGCGTCCGGTCCCGGTGCGCCCGGAAGTCCTCGGCGACAGTGCGCGAGAGGCGGCGCCGAGGATCGAGCAGCTGATCCTCGCGCCGCGCATCGACGAAGCCGGGGGAGCCGCGCTGCTCGGCCAGGCGCGCCCGATCGACACCGACGAGCTCGAACGCCGAGCCTTCCGCACGCGGAAGCGGGTGCAGAACGAGACCGGCGTCTACCTTCCCTCGCTCAGTGCGCGCACGATCGTCTACAAGGGCATGGTCACCACCCTGCAGCTCTCCGGCTTCTATCCGGAACTGTCCGACGCACGCTTCACGAGCCGCTTCGCGATCGTGCACTCCCGATACTCGACCAACACCTTCCCGTCCTGGCACCTCGCCCAGCCGCTGCGCCTCGTCGCGCACAACGGCGAGATCAACACCGTGCGCGGCAACCGGAACTGGATGCGCGCACGCGAAGCGCAGCTCGAGAGCGATCGCCTCGGCGACGTCCGCCAGCTCGCGCCCATCTGCTCCGAGGGCGGCAGCGATTCGGCCAGCTTCGACGAGGTCCTCGAACTCCTGGTGATGGCGGGACGCAGCCTGCCGCACGCGCTCGCGATGATGGTGCCCGAGGCCTGGGAATCCGAGCGGGGACTCAGCCCCGAACTCGTCGACTTCCTGGAGTACCACTCGCTGCTCATGGAACCGTGGGACGGACCCGCCGCGATGATCGCGACCGACGGGACCGAGCTCGTGGCGCTGCTCGATCGCAACGGCCTCCGCCCGGGGCGCTACCTCGTGACGAGCGATGGAACGATGGTGATCGCCAGCGAGACCGGCGTGCTGGACATCGCCCCGGAACGCGTCGTGAAGCGCGGGCGCCTCCAGCCCGGCCGCATGCTCGCGGTGGACCTCGCGACCGGAGAGATCCGGGACGACGAGACGGTGAAGAACGAACTGGCGGGGCTCGCGCCCTGGGGCGAGTGGCTCGACGAGGGGCGGATCCGGCTGTCGGACCAGCCCGAGCGCGAGCACCTGATGCACCCGCCGGCCTCGATCACCCGCCGGCAGCGCACCTTCGGCTACACCGACGAGGAACTGCGGCTGCTGCTCACGCCCATGGCGCGCGAGGGCATCGAGCCGATCGCGGCGATGGGGACCGACACCCCGATCGCCGTGCTGAGCGAACGGCCCAGGCTCATCTTCGACTACTTCGTGCAGCAGTTCGCCCAGGTCACGAACCCGCCGCTCGATGCGCTGCGCGAGGAGCTCATCACGAGCCTGCGCGCTGGCATGGGGCCGCAGGAGAACCTGCTCACCCAGTCGGCGGCGCATGCCCGCCAGGTGATCCTCGACTTCCCGGTCATCGACAACGACGCGCTCGCGCGGATCCAGCACTTCGGCGAGGACTTCGAGCGCGAGCGCGCGGTCGCGCTGCGCGGCCTCTATCCGGTCGACTTCGGTGCGAAGGGCCTCGCCGACCGCCTCGAATCGCTGTGCTGGGAGGCGAGCGCGGCGGTCGAGGCCGGGGCGGAGTTCCTGATCATCTCGGACCGAGACTCCACCAAGGACCTCGCGCCCGTGCCCTCGCTGCTCGCCGTCTCGGCGGTGCACCATCACCTCATCCGCGAGGGGCAGCGCATGCGCGTCGCGCTCATCGCCGAGGCGGGCGACGTGCGCGAGGTCCACCACGTGGCCGCGCTCATCGGCTACGGTGCGGCCGCGGTCAACCCCTACCTCGCGATGGAGACCGTCGGCCTGCTCGTGCGCGACGGCTCGATCGGCGGCGTCACCGAGGAGCAGGCCATCGCGCGCCTGATCAAGGGCCTGGGCAAGGGCATGCTCAAGGTGATGAGCAAGATGGGCATCTCGACCGTCGCGTCCTACTGCGGGGCGCAGACCTTCGAAGCGGTCGGGCTCGCGCAGGACGTGGTCGACCGGTACTTCACGGGAACCGCATCGCGGCTCGGCGGGGTCGGCCTGGACGTGATCGCTGCGGAGGTCGCCGCGCGGCACCGGACCGCCTATCCGGACGATGCGGCGACGCTCGCGCACCAGCGGCTCGCGACCGGCGGCGAGTACCGCTGGCGGCGCGGCGAGGAACCGCACCTCTTCGATCCCGAGACGATCTACAAGCTGCAGCACGCGACCCGCACTGGGCGCCGAGAGATCTTCTCGGAGTACACCCGGCGGGTGAACGAGCAGCAGGAGCGGCTCATGACCCTGCGCGGCCTGTTCCGGTTCTCCGCGCAGCGGCCGCCCGTGCCGCTCGGGGAGGTCGAACCGGTGAGCGAGATCGTGAAGCGCTTCGCGACGGGCGCCATGAGCTACGGCTCCATCTCGCCCGAAGCGCACCAGACCCTGGCGATCGCCATGAACCGGCTCGGTGGCAAGTCGAACACGGGCGAGGGCGGCGAGAGCGACGACCGGCTCACCGATCCGGAGCGACGCAGCGCCATCAAGCAGGTCGCGTCGGGCCGGTTCGGGGTCACCTCCATGTATCTGACGAACGCCGACGAGATCCAGATCAAGCTCGCGCAGGGTGCGAAGCCCGGCGAGGGCGGTCAGCTGCCGCCCGCCAAGATGTATCCCTGGATCGCGCGGACCCGGCACGCGACGCCCGGGGTCGGGCTCATCTCGCCGCCGCCGCACCACGACATCTACTCCATCGAGGATCTGAAGCAGCTGATCTTCGACCTCAAGCGGGCGAACCCTTCGGCGCGCATCTCCACCAAGCTCGTCGCGCAGTCCGGCATCGGCCCGGTGGCCGCGGGCGTCGCGAAGGCGCTCTCCGACGTCATCCTGGTCTCGGGGCACGACGGCGGCACGGGCGCGAGCCCCATGAACTCGCTCAAGCACGCGGGATCCCCGTGGGAGCTCGGCCTCGCCGAGGCGCAGCAGACCCTGATGCTCAACGGGCTCCGGGAGCGCGTCGTGCTGCAGGCGGACGGGCAGCTGAAGACCGGCCGGGACGTCGTGGTCGCCGCGCTGCTCGGCGCAGAGGAGTTCGGCTTCGCGACCGCGCCGCTCGTGGTGTCCGGCTGCATCATGATGCGGGTCTGCCACCTCGACACCTGTCCGGTCGGGGTCGCGACGCAGAACCCGGAGCTGCGCGAGCGCTTCACCGGGCAGGCGGAGCACGTCGTCAACTTCTTCCGCTTCATCGCGGAGGAGGTGCGCGAGATCCTGGCCTCGCTCGGCTACCGCACCCTCGACGAAGCGGTGGGCGACACCGCCGCCCTCGAAGTCGACGACGCGATCCGGCACTGGAAGGCCGACGGCCTCGACCTCTCGCCGATCCTGCGCGGCCCGGCGTTCGACGCGTCGGCGCCGCGACGCAGCGGCCGGCGGCAGGATCACGAGCTCGCCGAGCACTTCGATGCCAGGCTGATCGAGTTCTCCGCCGATGCGCTCGAGCGGCGCGAGCCGGTGATCGTCGATCTGCCGATCAGCAACATCGACCGCGCCGTCGGCACGATGCTGGGGCACGAGGTCACGCGCCGATTCGGCGCCGAGGGGCTCGCGCCCGCGACGATCGACGTCACGCTGACGGGGTCCGCCGGGCAGTCGCTGGGCGCCTTCCTGCCGTCCGGTATCGCCCTGCGCCTCGTGGGAGACGCCAACGACTACGTCGGCAAGGGCCTGTCGGGCGGCGAGATCTCGATCCGGCCTGATCCGAACGCCGGCCATCCGGCCGCCGGCAACGTGATCGCGGGCAACGTGATCGGCTACGGTGCGACGAGCGGATCGCTCTGGATCGCCGGCGTCGTAGGGGAGCGGTTCATGGTGCGCGGCTCGGGCGCGACCGCGGTCGTCGAGGGCACGGGCGATCACGCGCTCGAGTACTTCACCGGCGGCTTCGCGCTGATCCTCGGTCCGACGGGGCGCAACATCGGCGCCGGCATGTCGGGCGGGGAGGCCGTGCTGCTCGACCTCGATCCGGCCGACGTCAACGCGGCGGAGCTCGGATCCGGAGACCTGCTGCTGACTCCGGTCCCGCAGGAGCTGCGGGAGCGGATCATCGGTCTGCTCACGCGGCACTTCGAGCAGACCGGATCGGTGCTCGCCGGGACGCTGCTCGAGGACCTCGGGGCGGATCCCGAAGCCGTGTTCGCGCGGTTCACCCGGATCATCCCGAAGAACTACTCGCGCGTGCTCGAGATCCGCGAGCGCGCCGGGGCGACCGGGGCCGACCCCGACGGCGAACAGGTGTGGAACGAGATTCTGGAGGCGACCCATGGCTGACCCGCGCGGATTCCTGAAGACGCGCGAGCGCGAGCTCGCGCCCAAGCGGCCGGTCGCCCTGCGCCTCATGGACTGGCGGGAGGTCGTCGAGTCGGCGGATCCCGGCATGGTCCAGCGCCAGGCCTCGCGCTGCATGGACTGCGGCGTCGCCTTCTGCCACCAGGGATGCCCGCTCGGCAACCTGATCCCGGAGTGGAACGACCTGATGTACCGGGGACGCGAGCGCGAAGCGATCGAGCGGCTGCATGCGACGAACAACTTCCCCGAGTTCACGGGGCGCGCCTGCCCGGCTCCGTGCGAGTCGGCCTGCGTGCTCGGCATCAACCAGCCGGCGGTCACGATCAAGCAGATCGAGAACAGCATCATCGACCAGGCGTTCGCGAACGGCTGGGTGCAGCCGCGGCCACCCGAGCGGCTCACGGGCAAGACGGTCGCGGTCGTCGGCTCGGGCCCCGCGGGGCTCGCCGCGGCGCAGCAGCTCACCCGCGCCGGACACACCGTGGTCGTCTACGAGCGCGACGAGGAGCCGGGGGCCTGCTCCGGTACGGCATCCCCGATTTCAAGCTCGAGAAGGACCTGGTCAGCCGCCGGGTCGAGCAGCTCAGGGCCGAGGGCACGCGGTTCCGCTGCGGGATCGAGATCGGCGGCGACATGAGCTGGGCCGAGCTGCGCCGGCGCTTCGACGCGGTAGTGGTCGCCACCGGATCCACGATCCCGCGGCCGCTGCCGCTCGACGGCCGCGACCTCGCCGGCGTGCACTACGCCATGGAGTACCTCACCGCGCAGAACCGCATGGGCGGGCTCCCCGGCTCGCCGGTCGATGCGGCGGGGAAGCACGTGATCGTGATCGGCGGCGGCGACACCGGCGCGGACTGCGTCGGCACCGCCCACCGCCAGGGGGCCGCGTCCGTCACGAGCCTCGCGATCGGGCGGCGTCCTTCGGAGAGCCGCACCGATGAGCAGCCGTGGCCGGTGCATCCCACGCTCTTCGAGGTGTCGAGCTCGCACGAGGAGGGCGGCGAACGCAAGTACCTGGCCTCGACGGTCGAGTTCGTCGGCGACGATGCCGGTCGCGTGACGGGCCTGCGGGTCGCCGAGACGGGGTTCACCGAGGAGGGCCGGGTGCCGATCCCCGGAACCGAGCACCTGCTCGAGGCCGACCTGGTGCTCATCGCGATGGGCTTCACCGGGCCCGAGGCGATCGACGAGGCGGGCTTCGCGCTTCCCGTCGCGCGCCGCGGCGCCTTCGCCCGTGCGGCCAATTTCTCGACCGAGCTTCCCGGCGTCTACGTCGCGGGCGATGCCGGTCGCGGTCAGTCGCTGATCGTCTGGGCGATCGCCGAAGGGCGGGCCGCCGCTGCGGCGGTCGATCGTCACCTGACCGGATCGACCGCCCTCCCCGCTCCCGTCGGAGCCAACGACCGCGCATTCGCCTGATCCGGAGAAACACCGGAAGCGGTCGGAATAGGCGCCGGCCCGGGTCGGTTGTGGCCCACGAACCCCCAACACTCGGTGAAAGGACGGAACATGACTCGTGTGACAGTGGTCGGCGGAAGCGGCTACGCGGGCTCCCACATCGTGGAGGCCGCGGCGGTGCGCGGACTCGAGGTGACCAGCGTGACCCGCAAGGAAGCGCCGAACCAGATCGCGAACGTGCGCTACACGACCGGCTCCCTCACCGATCCGGCCGACCGCGCGCGCGTGCTCGCCGAATCCGACGTGGTCGTCGTCGCGGCGTCGCCCCGCGGGGACATGGTCGATGCGCTGCGTCCCTCGATCGCGGAATTCGCCGCCGAGGCGGACGCCGCCGGCGTGCGGTTCGGCGTGGTCGGCGGAGCAGGATCCCTGCTGGTGCGCGAGGGCGGCCCGATGGCCGCGGAGACGCCCGAGTTCGGCGACGAGTACCGCCCCGAGGCACTGACCATGGCCGGCGTGCTCGACGACCTGCGGGGAACCCCCGAGAGCCTCGACTGGTTCGTCATCTCGCCTCCCGGCGACTTCGGTCCCTGGATCGCGGGCGAATTCCGCGGCGAATACCGCGTCGGCGGCGACCTCCCCGTCGTCGCCGACGACGGCAGCTCCACCATCGGCGGAGCCGACTTCGGCGTGGCCGTGGTCGACGAGATCGAGCACCCGAAGCACCACCGGGCGCGGTTCACCGTCGCCTACTGAAACCGGACGCGGGTCCAGCGGGGAGCGTGCCCGGCGACGCCGGGCACGCTCTACGCTGGAACGGTGCATCTCGAACCCGAACTGATCGATCGGCTCGCCTCCGACCTCGCCGCCGCCGACTATCGCGTCCCCGCGGTGCGCGAGCGCCTGGGTGCCGCCGCGGACGATGCGCGGCAGCGCGGCGTGTTCGCTGCCGCGATCGCGGTGCTCGATGCGGCCGAGGCCGAGGCCGGAACCGATCCGCTCGGCACCCTGATCCGCCTGCTGCTGCTCGGCGAACCGCTGCGACCGGAGCGGATCGATGCGGCCCTGCCCGAGCTCGGCGCCGCGGGCGCCCGTGCGCTCGGGCTGCTCGCTCCGAACGGCGATGCGCTCGCGATCGCCCTGTCGTTGAGCCCGGTGCTCGCGAACGACGCGATCGGCGACGAGCCTCAGCACTGGTGGATCCTCTCCGACCTCGACGACCAACTGCGTCGCGGGCCGGCCCGGAACGATCACGTGATGGGCGTCGGGGGAGCGACGCGCTCCCTCATCTCGCAGGCCCCTGCGCAGCAGGTCGAACGCTCGCTCGACCTGGGCACCGGGTGCGGCATCGTGGCCCTGCACCTCGCTCTTCGCGGCCCGGTGGTCGCCACCGACATCTCGGAACGGGCGCTCGCGCTGGCACGGGCGAACGCGCGGCTCAACGGGCTCGCCGACCGGATCGAGTTCCGTCGGGGCGACCTGTTCGCCCCGGTCGCCGGGGACCGGTTCGACCTGGTCCTGTCGAATCCGCCGTTCGTAATCACGCCCAGGGAGCCGGGAGCGCCCGTGTACGAGTACCGGGACGGCGGGCGCACGGGCGACGAGCTGGCCGCCGACGTCGTCCGAGCCGCACCCGAGCATCTGCGCACCGGAGGCACCGCGCTGTGCCTCGCCAATTGGGAGTCCCCGTGGGGCGAGAACGGCCTCGAACGGGTGCGCGGGTGGATCGAGGACGCGTCGGAGCGGCTGGGCGACGACTCGCTCGCCGCCTGGGTGATCGAGCGGGATCGCGTGCTCCCCGTGCAGTACGCGGAGACCTGGGCGCGCGACGGCGGCGCCCGGCCCGGCGATCCCGCGTTCGATACGCTCGTGGCCTCGTGGCTGCGCGACTTCGCGGCCCGGCGGGTCGTCTCCATCGGACTGGGAGCGATCCGGGTCCGGCGACTCGCCGCGTCGGAGGCGATCGGCGGCGCGCCGCGGATCCATCTGGAGCAGGCGACCGGTGCGTTCGCGGCGGAACACCTCGGCTCGCTGCTCGAATCGGCCTTCGATTCCGGGATCGCCGCGGAGCGGAAGTCCGATGCGGACGCGCTCGGCGCCCGCTGGATCCTCGATCGGGCCGTGGTCGAGGAGCGCGAGCACGTGCCGGGGCAGGAGGCACCGAGCGCGATCGTGCTGCGTACCGACCGGCCCATCGCCCGGCGGGTGAGCGCCGACACGCTGCTCGCCGCCGCGGTGGGCGCCTGCGACGGCGAGCTCACCCTCGGCCAGATCGCGGACGCCCTCGCCACGCTCCTCGAGGTCGACGCGGCGGCCGCCCGCGAAGCGCTCGTCGCCGGTGCCCGGGAGCTCGCGTGGTTCGGGATGCTCCAGCCGATAGACTGAGCGCAATATGATGCGCACGATCGACCTCCGCGGCCGCGAGCTGAGCCGCGCCGAACTGCTGCAATTGGTCCCCAGGGCCGCCGTCGACACCGGTATCGCCGTCGAGCGGGTCCGCCCGCTCGTCGACGCGGTCCGCGATCGGGGCGAGGCCGCGCTGCGCGAGCAGGCCCGCGACTTCGACGGCGTCGAGGGGCACGCGCTGCGCGTGCCCGAGGCCGAGATCACGGCCTCCTCGAGAGCTGCCCGCCCGAGATCGAGCGCGCACTGCGCCTGCTGGCCGAGCGGCTCAGGGTCGCCTCGGCCGCGCAGGTGCCCGAGGCGCGCACCACGCGCTTCGGCGACGGCGCCGTGATCCGCCAGCGCTGGCAGCCCGTGTCGCGGGTGGGGCTCTACGCGCCCGGCGGCAAGGCCGCCTACCCGTCGTCCGTGCTCATGAACGCCGTCTCGGCGCAGGCCGCCGGCGTGCCGAGCCTCGCGCTCGCGTCGCCCGCGCAGCGGGACCACGGGGGAGGCGTGCATCCCGCCGTGCTCTGGGCCGCCGCGATCGTCGGCGTCACCGAGGTCTACGCCATCGGCGGGGCCGGAGCCATCGCGGCGTTCGCCCACGGGGTGCCGAGCATCGGCCTCGACCCGGTCGACGTGGTCACGGGTCCCGGCAACGTCTTCGTGGCCGCGGCCAAGCGCGTCGTCAACGGACTCGTCGGCATCGATTCCGAGGCCGGTACGACCGAGATCCTCGTGATCGCCGACGCCTCGGCCGATCCGGGGTTCGTCGCCGCGGACCTCATCAGCCAGGCGGAGCACGACGAAGCCGCCGCTTCGGTGCTCGTCACCGACTCGCCCGAATTCGCGGAGCGCGTCGGGATCGAGGTCGAACGCCGTGCGGCGCGCACCCGGCACGCGGACCGCGTGCGTCAGGCGCTCGGCGGCCCGCAGTCCGCGGTGATCCTGGTCGACGACCTCGCGACGGCGGCGCGGGTGAGCGATGCCTACGGTCCTGAGCATCTCGAAGTGCAGACCGCCGACCCCGAGGCGCTGCTCGGCTCCCTGTCGAACGCCGGCGCGATCTTCCTGGGCGGGCACACTCCGGTGAGCCTCGGCGACTACCTCGCCGGATCCAACCACGTGCTGCCGACGGGCGGCACGGCCCGATTCGCCGCGGGGCTCGGTGCGCACACCTTCCTGCGTCCGCAGCAGGTCATCTCCTACGAACGCGATGCCCTGGCGGAGGTGCACGAACCGCTGCTCGCCATCGCCGGAGCCGAGGGCCTGCCGGCGCACGGCGAGGCGGTCACCGCCCGCTTCGAATCCGACACCGAGGGGACCGTCTGATGCACTGCCCGTTCTGCCGCCATCCCGACTCCCGGGTCATCGACTCCCGCACCTCAGACGACGGCCTCTCGATCCGCCGTCGCCGCCAGTGCCCCGAATGCGGACGGCGCTTCAGCACGACCGAGACCGCGAGCCTCACCGTGATCAAGCGTTCCGGCGTCGTCGAGCCCTTCAGCCGCGAGAAGGTCATGAGCGGGGTCCGCAAGGCCTGCCAGGGACGCCCGGTCACCGAAGCCGACCTCGCGATCCTGGCCCAGCGCGTCGAGGAGTCGGTCCGTTCCGCGGGCATCGCGCAGTTCGAGGCCAACGAGATCGGCCTCGCGATCCTGCCGCACCTCCGCGAGCTCGACGAGGTCGCCTACCTGCGGTTCGCGAGCGTCTACCAGGCCTTCGAATCGCTCTCGGACTTCGACGCGGCGATCGCGGAGCTGCGGGCGCACCCGCGCACGGGATCGATGCCGAGCATCGACGAGCCCGCCCCGACCTCGAACATCCAGGAGTAGCCGCACCATGCGTCTGTACCCCCAGCTCTTCAACACGGTGCTGCGCCGCATGGACCCCGAACAGGCGCACCACCTGGCCTTCGGCGTCATCAAGGGAGCCCCCTCGCCGGAGCCGCGCTCCGCGCGTTCTGCGCTCCGGATCCCTCGCTGCGCGTTCGCGCACTCGGGCTCGACTTCCCGAGCCCCTTCGGGCTCGCCGCGGGATTCGACAAGAACGCCGAGGGGATCCTCGGGCTCGGCGCATTCGGCTTCGGCCACGTGGAGGTCGGCACGCTGACCCGTCACCCGCAGCCGGGCAACCCGAAGCCCCGGCTGCACCGCCTGGTCGACGATCGCGGGCTCATCAACCGCATGGGGTTCAACAACGGTGGTTCCGCGGCCGCGGTCGCGCGGATCGAGCGCGCGCGGCTGTCACGGCACCGGCCGGTCATCGGCGTGAACATCGGCAAGAGCCGGGTCACCGACGTCGAGAACGCGGTGCAGGACTACGTGTGGAGCGCGCAGCGTCTCGCGCCGGTCGCCGACTACCTCGCCGTCAACGTGAGCTCGCCCAACACTCCCGGCCTGCGCGGTCTGCAGGAGCTCTCGATGCTCCGCCCGCTGCTCGCCGAGGTCCGCGACGCGGCCCAGGGCACGCCGCTCCTCGTGAAGATCGCCCCCGACCTGGACGACCCGCAGCTCGACGGGATCGTCGAGCTGGTAGGGGAGCTGGGGCTCGACGGGATCATCGCCACGAACACGACCATCTCGCGTGAGGGACTGACCGCACCGGCCGCAGAGGTCGAGGCGATGGGAGCGGGAGGCCTCTCCGGCGCGCCGCTGAAGCAGCGCTCGTTGGAGGTGCTGCGTCGGATCCGCGAGGCCGCGCCGGCGGAGCTCTGCGTCATCTCCGTCGGCGGGGTGACCACCGCTGACGATGTGCGCGAGCGGCTCGACGCCGGCGCGACCCTGGTCCAGGGCTACACCGCGTACCTCTACGAGGGCCCGTTCTGGGCCCGCGGCATCAACCGGGGACTCGCCGCCAGCGGCTGGCGGCAGGGCGCATGAGAACAGGGAGCGGAGGCATCGCCTCCGCTCCCTGTTCACGTCGCACCGATCAGCTCGGGTACTGGCGGCGCTTGACCTGCGGCTTCGGCATCCGCAGGAAGCGCATCTGGAACGCCCGCATGGCTGCATACCAGCGGAAGCCCTTCTGCACGTTGTCCTTGCCGAACTTCGCCGCGAGCTTGGTGTTCAGCAGGACCCCGAGGAGCACCGAGTCGAGCACCGCGAGGGCGACGAAGCCCCAGACGACGAAGACGCTGTAGACGCCGGCCATGCCGGGCAGGAACGTGCCGAGCAGCATGAGGAGCATGAGGGGGATGAGGATCTCGCCCATGCTGAAGCGCGCATCGACGTAGTCGCGCACGTAGCGGCGCTGCGGGCCGCGATCACGGGCGGTGAGGTACCGCTCCTCGCCGTTCATCATGCCGAGACGCGCGCGATCGCGTTCGGCCATCTGGCGCTGGCGTGCCGCCTTCATCGAGGCCTTGTCCCGGCTGCCGACGAGGGGTTGCGCGTTCGCGGCCTGCGCGGCCTTCCGGCTCGGAGTGGGGCGTCCCTTGCCGACGACCGGCTCCGTCGCTTCGCTCTCAACGCTCGGCTTCGACGAATCTTCGGTCCGCTTCGGTGCCACGCCCGACTCCTTGACTGCTTCTGGGCGTCGCGTCGACCGCGACGCCGCCCTCGTGCGCCCGACGATTGTGCGGGCCGTCCTCCAGGATACCCGGTGCGCATGTGAGCGACGCGCGCGGGCGTAGACTTGATCCAGACATGTTCATCGCGAGCAAGGAGTCGGTGTGAGCACTGATACCCAGACCCCCGAGGTCGACGCCCCGGCGCACGGAGTCAAGCTGTCCGAGACGGCCCAGGACAAGGTCCGCAGCCTGCTCTCGCAGGAGGGTCGTGACGACCTCCGCCTGCGCATCGCAGTGCAGCCCGGGGGTGCTCCGGGCTCATCTACCAGCTCTACTTCGACGAGCGCGTGCTTGACAACGACGCCATCGTCGACTTCTCCGGCGTCGAGGTGATCGTCGACCAGATGAGCAAGCCCTACCTGGACGGTTCGACCATCGAGTTCGAGGACACGATCCAGAAGCAGGGCTTCACCATCGACAACCCCAACGCCCAGGGCAGCTGCGCCTGCGGCGACAGCTTCAGCTGAACCGAAGATCCTGCGACGCACCGGCGCGTGTCCTGGGCGCTTGCCGGATCGCGCTAAGCTGTCAGGGAGTCATCAGTTTCGCCTGCCCGCCGGGTGGCGAACATCACGTTTCGAAAGGTATGCGGTGCGTTCCAATCGTCGAATGAAATGGGTCGCGACCCCACTCGCGCTGGCTGCAGCGCTGGTGCTCGCAGGCTGCACCTCCGAGCAGCAGCGGGGCTTCCTCCCCGCTGGCTCCGAAGGCGCGACGAACCATACGGACGGCATCACCAGCCTCTGGGTCAACTCCTGGATCGTGCTGCTCGCCGTCGGTGTGATCACCTGGGGTCTGATCATCTGGGCGGCGATCGCATACCGCCGCCGCAAGGGCCAGACCGGCATGCCGGTGCAGCTGCGCTACAACATGCCCATCGAGACGTTCTTCACGATCGTCCCGGTCATCCTGGTCATCGGCTTCTTCGCCTTCACCGCGCAGGAGCAGTCCAAGATCGAGGCCCGCGATCCCAACCCGGAGAACGTCGTCGAGGTCTTCGGCAAGCGCTGGGCCTGGGACTTCAACTACGTGAAGGACGACGTCCACTTCCAGGGCGTGCAGGTCCAGACCGACAAGAAGGGCTCGGCCAAGCCCGAGACCATGCCGGTGCTCTATCTGCCCGTCAACAAGACGACCGAGATCCGTCTCGAGTCGCGCGACGTCATCCACTCGTTCTGGGTCGTGGACTTCCTCTACAAGAAGGACATGATCCCGGGCAAGACCAATTACATGACCTTCACGCCCACCAAGACGGGCACCTTCATGGGCAAGTGCGCCGAGCTCTGCGGCGAGTACCACTCGATGATGCTGTTCGAGGTCAAGGTCGTGAACCAGGACGAGTACGACGCATACGTCAAGTCGCTGCGCGAGCAGGGCAAGACGGGTCTGGTCGGCAACGACCAGAACCCGAACCAGGATCTGTTCGCCGCTCCGGCCGCCGCCGGTGAAAAGCACGAGGGATAAGGCACATGAAGAAGGGCAACGTATTCGTCACGTGGATCACGTCCACGGACCACAAGGTGATCGGATACATGTATCTGATCAGCTCCTTCGTGTGGTTCCTGATCGGTGGCCTCATGGCCCTCGTGATCCGCGCCCAGCTGTTCGCTCCCGGCCTCGAGATCGTCGCCACCAAGGAGCAGTACAACCAGCTGTTCACCATGCACGGCACGATCATGCTGCTCATGTTCGCGACCCCGCTGTTCGCCGGCTTCGCCAACGTGATCATGCCCCTGCAGATCGGCGCTCCTGACGTCGCCTTCCCGCGACTCAACGCCTTCGCCTTCTGGCTCTACACCTTCGGCTCGCTCATGGCGGTCGGCGGCTTCCTCACCCCGCAGGGCGCGGCCTCCTTCGGCTGGTTCGCATATTCGCCCCTCTCCGGAATGACCTTCTCGCCGGGGATCGGCGGCAACCTCTGGGTGCTCGGCCTCGGTGTCAGCGGCTTCGGCACCATCATGGGCGGCGTGAACTTCATCACGACCATCATCACCATGCGCGCTCCGGGCATGACCATGTGGCGCATGTCGGTGTTCACCTGGAACACGCTCATCACCTCGATCCTCGTGCTCCTCGTCTTCCCCGTGCTCGCCGCGGCGTTCTTCGGCCTCGCGGCCGACCGCATCTTCGGCGCGCACATCTACGACGGGCAGGGCGGTGCCATCCTCTGGCAGCACCTCTTCTGGTTCTTCGGACACCCCGAGGTGTACATCATCGCGCTGCCGTTCTTCGGCATCGTCTCCGAGATCTTCCCGGTGTTCAGCCGCAAGCCGATCTTCGGCTACAAGACCCTGATCTACGCGACCATCTCCATCGCGGCCCTGTCGATGACCGTGTGGGCGCACCACATGTACGTCACCGGTTCGGTGCTCCTGCCGTTCTTCGCCCTGATGACCATGCTCATCGCGGTTCCGACCGGCGTGAAGATCTTCAACTGGCTCGGCACCATGTGGCGCGGCTCGATCACCTTCGAGACTCCGATGCTCTGGTCGATCGGCTTCCTCGTGACCTTCGTCTTCGGCGGCCTCACCGGTGTCATCCTCGCCTCGCCGGCGCTCGACTTCCACCTGTCCGACACCTACTTCGTGGTGGCGCACTTCCACTACGTCGTGTTCGGTACCGTCGTGTTCGCGATGTTCGCGGGCTTCTACTTCTGGTGGCCGAAGTGGACCGGCAAGATGCTCAACGAGCGTCTCGGCAAGATCCACTTCTGGGTGCTCTTCGTGGGCTTCCACACGACCTTCCTCATCCAGCACTGGCTGGGCGTCATGGCTATGCCGCGCCGCTACTACACCTACCTCCCCGAGGACGGCATCACCTGGATGAACCAGCTGTCGACCGTGGGCGCGATGATCCTCGGCGCGTCGATGATCCCGTTCCTCCTGAACGTGTACATCACCTCGCGCCGTGCACCGAAGGTGACCGTGAACGACCCGTGGGGCTTCGGCCGCTCGCTCGAGTGGGCGACTTCCTGCCCGCCGCCGCGTCACAACTTCACCTCGATCCCGCGTATCCGCACCGAGTCGCCCGCCTTCGACCTCAACCACCCCGAGGTCAGCGGCATCCAGCAGGTCGGCCAGGAGAGCGAGCAGCACGAGCTCGCCCCCAAGAAGTGACGACTGAGAGGCAACGAACGACATGAAGTCCAATATCGTCATCTTCTGGATCCTGACCGCGTACCTGGTGCTGCTCGCGGCCGTCTACACCGTCTGGAACCTCATCGACCACGGCGGCGTCGAGTGGGTCGGATCCACCGCGATCCTGCTCTCGGGCGGCCTGACCGGCTTCATCGCCTTCTACCTGCAGCTCACCCGCAGCAAGCAGGGCGGCGAACTGATCGAGGACCTCGAGGACTCGGACATCGACGACGGCGACCCCGAGCTGGGCGAGTTCAGCCCGTGGAGCTGGTGGCCGATCGTCCTCGCCTTCGGTGCGTCGCTGGTCGTCCTCGGCCTGTGCATCGGGTTCGAGTTCTGGCTCGCGTTCCTGGCAGCGCCGATCGTCATCGTCGGTGTCGTCGGCTGGGTCTACGAGTACTACCGCGGCAACTTCGCCCGCTAAGGAACTCGCGTGGGAATCACGATTCGACGAGGCCAGATCGAAGACGCTGCGGCGCTCTTCGATTTGGCTCGCCAGTATCAGACGGGCCGCGAGCCGATCGGTCGCGACGAGTTCCTCGTCGGCCTCGACAACGTGCTCCGGCGTCGCGATCACGAGACCAATGTGCTCTTCGTCGCGGAGCTCGACGAGAAGGTCGTCGGCTACTCGCTGACCACCGTCTCCCGTTTGCTGCACGCCCCCGGCCTCACCGCGCACCTGCAGGAGATCGTCGTCGATTCGAACTCCCGCGGGCACGGCATCGGGGATCGCCTGATGCAGGCCAACGAGCACTACTGCATGGGACGCGGGGTGCGGCAGCTGTCCGCATCGACCGCGCGCATCGGTTCGTTCTACAACCATCGAGGCTTCGAGGCAGTCGGAGAGCACTACCGGAAGATCCTTGACCTCGGGTAGCCAGTCGTCCGCTCCCGTCCGCTCCCGGCGTCCACCGGGCGAGAACCGAGAGCGCCTGATTGAGGCCGGACTCATCGAGTTCGGCCTCTTCGGCTATCACGGGGCGTCGACCGCGGGCATCGCCGCCCGGGCCGAGGTTCCCCAGCCGCACGTCTACGCGAGTTTCCCCTCCAAGCGGGCCCTGTTCCTGGCGGTCGTGCGTCGCGTCGCAGAGCGGCTTGCGGAGCCGGCTGCAGGGCCGCTCGCGAAGCTGAACCTCCCTGGTGCGGACCGTGAAGGACCCGCCACCGCCACCGCGACCGCGACCGCCCCCGGCGTCCGCGCCGAAGGCGTGCCTCCCGAGCCGGCTGCCGGTGGGCCCAGTGCCGATGCGCCTGCCGCCGCAGACAGCCCGGCTCTTCGCGCACACGGTGCGGGTGGGCGCCCGACCGAGAGCGATGCTGCGGATGCGGCTCAAGTGCTGCTGCAGGCGATCGCACTTGCCGCGGATCCGCAGCTGGGGCACGAAATCCACCTCGAGCTCTCGACGCTGCGCACCCGTATCGGCGGGTCTGCGTTCGACCAGCTGGTGCTGCGCGGCGCTGAGCTGTTGCTCACCCGACCCGGGGCCTAGCCGGCCGCTGGCTGCCGGGGCGCGGTCGACGTCCCCGGTGGGACCTGCCACCTGGCTCTGAACAGGGCCTCTCACTGCCTGGGACCTGGTTCTGAGCCGGCATCGGCGTGCGTTCGCTGTGGCTGGCCCCGCTGCGCTGCGTTCGGCCTCTCACTCGGCGGGCTTGGCGGAGCGTGCTCCCGTCCAGGAGGAGATTCGTGTTCAGAAGGAGATGAACGCGAAGTTCGTCAGTCTGAACGCGAATCTCCTTCCGGCGGGTGAGCCTGAACGGACCCTCTGCGCTCGAGGTCGACGTTGGGACGCGTGGTGGCAGGGGAGCGGGCCCCGAAGTCTGCGATCACCTGCTTCGTCGACGTGCTGCCGCCGTCGCATCACGCACCCGCCTGCATCGAGTGGCGGCAAATGGGTCGAACGCCGCGCTCATCAGACCGCTTTGGCGCCACTCGGTATCAACGGCGGTGTGCCGGGAACGGGCAACGGGCGCGTGCGAGGCGAGGAGCTGCCGCGTGGGCTCGGCAGCCAGCAGCGCCTCGCAGGAATAGCGTGAGACCCGGCGACGAGTTGCAGCGGGTCTGGTCCGGACACCTCGACTGTGCGTATCTCCGCTTCGGGTCCTGCGTGCGGTCGGATCCGCCGACTCGGGTGGACAGCGTCCTGGTGATATTGCCGGACCGGGTGAGCCGGGAGGGAGCTGCCGGGGGCAGAGTTCGGATGCAGTCGTCAGGAGGGGAGCGCCATGTGAGCGGAGCCTGCGCGAGCAGGTTTCGCGAGGGGAGTGATTGTTCCTTTGTCGCAACATCTTCCCTTGCGAGATTCTCTGATCCGAGGTCCTCGCGGTGAGCGCTTCTGCACCGAAACCTGCTCGCCCGAGGTCTCCCCGACGGATCTGCCCGACGGATCTGCTGGACGAGGACCGACCCACTCGCAGCAAAACGGGTGGGCCTCCGCAGGAACGAATCCTGCGGAGGCCCACCCGTTTCTCAAGCCGAGGGTCAGTGGCCCTCGTGGTGACCCTGCTCGATCTCACCCTTGGTCGGGGGAACGATGCGATCCTCGAAGAACCAGCGGCTGACACCGGCGCGCAGACGACGGGAGAAGGGGATCTTGCCCTCGTCGTTCGGGCGGAGCATGAGCGGCTCGTAGTCGTGGTAGCTGACGAGCTTCCAGGACTCGTAGTCGCTGAGCGGCTTGTGCACCTCGATGAACTCGCCACCGGGCATGCGCACGATGCGTCCCGACTCGTAGCCGTGCAGGGCGATCGAGCGATCCTTCTTCTGCAGGCCGATGCAGATGCGCTTCGTCACCTGGTAAGCGATGATCGGGCCCAGGATCAGGAGCGCCTGCAGCGCGTGGATCACGCCCTCCATGGAGAGCTGGAAGTGCGTCGCCATGAGGTCCGAGCTCGCGCCGGCCCACATCACCGCGTAGAAGGTCACGCCGGCGGCGCCGATCGCGGTACGCGTCGGAGCGTTGCGGGGACGGTCCAGGATGTGGTGCTCGCGCTTGTCGCCGGTGACCCACGCCTCGATGAAGGGGTAGATCATGACGATCACGATGAACAGGCCGATGATGATCAGCGGCAGGAGCATGTTGAACGACCAGGTGTAGCCGAACCACTCCGCCTCGAGCCCCGGCGGGACGAGTCGCAGCATGCCGTCCGCGAAGCCGATGTACCAGTCAGGCTGGGTACCGGCCGACACGGGGGACGGGTCGTACGGGCCGTAGTTCCAGATCGGGTTGATTCCGACGAACGATGCGATGAGCACGATGACGCCGAACACGATGAAGAAGAAGCCGCCGGCCTTCGCCGCGTACACGGGCAGGACGGGGAAGCCGACCACGTTCTGCTGGGTCTTGCCCGGTCCGGCGTACTGCGTGTGCTTGTGGATGACCACGAACGCGAGGTGCAGCGCGACGAACAGGATCACGAGTGCGGGGAGCACCATGATGTGCAGCATGTAGAGGCGTCCGACGATCGCGGTTCCCGGGAACTCTCCGCCGAAGAAGAAGAAGGAGAGGTAGGTGCCGATGACCGGGATCGCCTTGATGATGCCGTCGATGATGCGGAGGCCATTGCCCGAGAGCACGTCGTCGGGGAGCGAGTAGCCGGTGAAGCCCTCGGCCATCGCGAGGATGAAGAGGACGAAGCCGATCACCCAGTTGAGCTCGCGCGGCTTGCGGAACGCACCGGTGAAGAAGATGCGCAGCATGTGCAGGCCGATGGAGGCGACGAAGAGCAGCGCGGCCCAGTGGTGGACATGACGCATGAGGAGGCCGCCGCGCACCGAGAAGGAGATGTCGAGCGTCGACGCCATCGCGGCGGACATCTCGAGGCCCTTCATGGGCACGTAGGGACCGGTGTAGTGGGTCTCGACCATGGACGCCTGGAAGAACAGGGTCAGGAAGGTGCCCGACAGCAGGATGACGACGAAGCTGTAGAGCGCGACCTCACCGAGCAGGAACGACCAGTGGTCGGGGAACACCTTGCGGCCGAACTCCTTGACGGCGACACCGATCTTGGTGCGCTCGTCGATGTAGTTCGCCGCGGCGGCGGTGAATCGGCTCGATCCGCTCGCGGTCGAGGTGGTGGTGGCGGTGCTGCTCACTTGAGACGCTCCCAGAAGCTCGGGCCGACGGGTTCATGGAAATCGCTCTGCGCGACGAGGTAGCCCTCTTCGTCCACCGTGATGGGGAGCTGGGGAAGGGGGCGCTTCGCCGGGCCGAAGATGACCTTGGCGTGCTCGGACACGTCGAACTGCGACTGGTGGCAGGGGCAGAGCAGGTGGTGCGTGCGCTGCTCGTAGAGCGCGACCGGGCAGCCGACGTGGGTGCAGACCTTCGAGTACGCGACGATGCCGTTGTACGACCAGGTCTTGCGCTCGGGGAGCTCCTTGAGGTCCGCCGGATCGAGACGCATGAGCAGGACGATGGCCTTGGCCTTCTCGTCGAGCACGTGCTCGGCCTCGTGCAGGTTCTCGGGGATCACGTGGAAGGCCGAGCCGATGGTGACGTCGGAGGCCTTGATCGGAACGCCGGAGGGGTCGCGGGCGAGACGGACGCCCTTGTCCCACATGGTGTGCTTCAGCAGTTCCACCGGGTCCTTGTCCTGCGGAGCGAGGCCGCGGAGCAGGGTGATGCCCGGGAGCGGGAACGCGACCAGGGCGCCGATGAGGCTGTTGCGCACGAGCGAGCGGCGCGAGAAGCCCGACTCCTTGTCGGCGAGCTCGAAGACCTCGGCCGAGGCCTCGCGGGTGGCCGTGTCGCTCGCGACGGGGTGGCGCTCGTCGATCGACTCGTGGTCGGCCATGAGGGCCTTGCCCCAGTGGACGGCCCCGATGCCGACGGCGAGCAGCGCGAGCGCCATGCCCAGACCCACGAAGAGGGTGTTCAGGCGGATCGCCATGAGATCCCCGGTCTCGATGGGGAAGAACATGTAGGCGAGGACCGAGCCGAGGCTGCCCGCGATCGACAGGTAGAAGAGGGTGAAGACGATCCGCTCGGAACGCTTCTCCTTCTTCGGATCGGTGTCGGTGACACGCTTCCGGTGCGCAGGAAGGCCCGGGTTCTGAACGGCGTCGTCGGAGATGACGGCGGTACCGACCGCGACGTCTCCTGCTGCGCCGTGGCTGCGGGCTGCGACAGCGGCGCTATCGCTGCCGCTGTTCATCGCTTCCTCTGCCATGTTGCTCCTTGATTCGTGATGTTTCACTGCTGATCCGCGTTCGTCGTCAGTTCGACTTCGCGGTGACCCAAACGGTGAAGGCGATGACGATGCCGAGGCCGATCACCCAGATGAAGAGGCCCTCGGCCACGGGACCGATCGAACCGAGCGTGATACCGCCGACGGCGGGCTTGTTCTCGATGTACTTCAGGTAGGTGATGATGTCGGCCTTCTCCTGGGGGAGATGTTCGCATCGTTGAAGACGGGCATGTTCTGCGGGCCGGTGATCATGGCCTCGTAGATGTGCGAGGGTGCGACGCCGGTCAGCTTCGGCGCGAACTTGCCCTGGGTGAGCGCACCGCCGGCCGCGGCCACGTTGTGGCACATGGCGCAGTTGATGCGGAAGATCTCGCCGCCCTTGGCCGCGTCGCCGTCGGCCTGGAGGTACTTCGAGTCGGGGATCGAGGGCCCGGGAGCCAGCGACGCGACGTATGCGGCGAGCTCGAGGGTCTGCTCCTCGGTGAACTGCTTCGGCTTGACCATGCCCTGGGGGCCCTGGAAGGCGAGGGGCATGCGGCCCGTGCCGACCTGGAAGTGCACTGCGGCGGCACCCGCACCGACGAGGGTGGGGCCGTCCTTGGTGCCCTGGGCGTTCATGCCGTGGCAGGTGGCGCAGTTGGCGCCGAACAGCTTCTGACCGGCCTCGATGGTCGAGGGAGCCTTCATATCGACCTCGGCGGTCGCGGAGGTCTGGCTGAACCCGGCGTACGCGCCGCCGGTGACAAGCAGACCGATGGCGACGAGGGCCACGGTCGCGAGCGGGTGCCGACGGCCGGACTTGCGGAGGTGCTTCTTGGCGCGAGCCATGTGACGAGTGCTCCTGACCTTACTTGAGGACGTAGATGACGAGGAAGAGGATGATCCAGACGATGTCGACGAAGTGCCAGTAGTAGGACACGACGACGGCCGTGGTCTCTTCCTTGTGCGTGAAGTTCTTGACCGCGTAGATGCGGCCGATCACGAGGAGGAAGGCGATGAGGCCGAGGGACACGTGGATGCCGTGGAAGCCGGTGGTCATGTAGAAGGCCGCGCCGTAGGGGTCAGCGCCCTCGCCGCCGAGGGTCACGCCCTCCGAGACGAACGTCGCGTACTCCCATGCCTGGCCAGCCACGAAGATGGCGCCCATGAAGAACGTGAGGTAGAACCACTCCACGGCGCCCCACTTGAGCGGGCTCTTGCCCGTGGCGCGCGGCTGCATGCGCTCGGCGGCGAAGACGCCGGCCTGGCACGTGAACGAGGAGGCAACCAGGATCAGCGTGTTGATCAGCGCGAAGGTGAAGTTGTGCTTTTCGGTCTGCTCGGCCCACAGCTCCGGGTTCATCGCCCGCAGCGTGAAGTAGATCGCGAAGAGGCCAGCGAAGAACATGACCTCGCTGCCGAGCCACACGATCGTGCCGACAGCGACGATATTGGGTCGCTTCACCGTGGGCACGGCTGACTTCGTATTCATAGTGGTCGTTGTCACCTCTCCATTATGGCTGAAAGTTCGGTGTGGAAATCGCACCCGAGCGCGGCGTGCCGAACTTTCGGCGAGACCTCTCGAAAGCCTACCGCGGTTCGGAGCCGATCTTGGCCGCTCAGGCGGCGCCATGCCCGAAGATCCTGCGCAGAAGCTCGGTGCGGGCCGGGGGATTCCTGCCCCGCGGGCGCCGGGCGCCGCTCGCGGGCGCGTGTTTCCGCGCCGATAGGATGGCCGCATGATCGACGAACGCACCTGGCCGACCGTGCTCACATCTCTCCTCTCCGGAGACGACCTCAGCGTGTCGCAGGCGGAGTGGGCCATGGCGGAGTTCATGGCGGGCTCCGCCACCCAGGGGCAGATGGGTGCGTTCCTCGTCGCGCTGCAGTCGAAGGGCGTCACCGTCGACGAGATCGTCGGGTTCCGCGACGCGATCCTCGACGCGGCCCAGCCGATCGACCTCCCGGCCATGTCGCTCGACATCGTCGGGACGGGCGGCGACCGCTTCGGCACCGTCAACGTCTCCACCATGGCGTCCCTCATCGCAGCGTCGGCGGGCGTGCCGGTCGTGAAGCACGGCAATCGCGCGGCGAGCAGCAAGTCCGGCTCATCCGACGTGCTCAGCGCTCTGGGCGTTCAGCTCATGCTCGAGCCCGCGCAGCTGCGCGCGGCGTTCGACCGCGCCGGAATCGCGTTCGTGCATGCGGCGAAGTTCCACACCGGGTTCCGGCACGTCGCTCCCGTTCGAGCCGAGATCGGGATCCCGACGGTCTTCAATTTCCTCGGCCCGCTGTGCAATCCCGTGCGTCCGGAGGCCTCGGCCGTCGGCGTGGCCGACGTGGAGCGCGCACCGCTGATCGCCGGAGTGTTCCAGATCCGAGGGGCCTCGGCCCTCGTGTTCCGCGGCGACGACGGGCTCGATGAGCTCACCACCACCGGGCACTCCCGGATCTGGGAGGTGAGCCGGGGTAGCATGACCGAGCACGACCTCGACCCGCGGGACCTCGGGATCGCGCGCGCACGCATCGAGGATCTGGTCGGGGGGACGCCGGACGAGAACGCCGACACGGTTCGCCGCGTCCTCGCGGGCGAGCGGGGCCCGGTCCGCGACATCGCGGTGCTCAACGCCGCAGCAGGCCTCGTCGCCTTCGACCTCGCGAAGACGCCCGAGTCCGTCGACCGGCCGATCCTCGAGCGGCTCGCAGAGCAAATCCGCAACGCGGAGGAAGCGATCGACTCGGGTGCGGCCTCGGCCAAGCTCGACGCCTGGGCGCGCGCGACCAGCGAGGCCGCCGCCTGACGGCGGTTCCGTCGACGAGTCGAGGGGATGCCGTGGCCAGATCGAGCCGAGTGCCCGCGACTCCGGCGACCCGTGCACTGCAGCGCGCCGGGATCCCGTTCGAGCCGCGCGTCTACGCGCACGACCCGCGCACGACCGATTACGGTGCGGAGGCGGTCGAGCTGCTCGGGGCCGAGCCGGAGCGCGTGTTCAAGACGCTCATCGTCCGGTTCGCGCCGTCCGACCGCAACCGCGGCGGCGCGGCCTGCGCGGTGATCCCGGTCGGTCGACGGCTCTCCACCCACGAGCTCGGCGCCGTGCTCGGCGAGAAGGGGATCGAGCTCGCGGATCCCGCGTTCGCCGAGCGGCGCACGGGATACGTGGTCGGCGGGATCAGCCCGATCGGTCAGCGGACGCCCGTGCCGACGGTCATCGACGAGAGCGCGTGGGGCTTCGAAACGGTGCTCGTCTCGGGCGGGAGGCGGGGATTCGATCTCGAGCTCGCCCCGGAGGACCTGCGCCGCGTGCTCGGCGCGCGGTCCGCGGCCATCACGGCCTGAGGGGCCGGGAGGTGCGGGAACGGCGCACGCCGCACCCGCACGGGACCGCTCAGCGCAGGCGCCGCGCGGTGAAGGACGCGGTCGGGGCGACGTACTCCTCCTGGGATTCGACCAGCTGCAGCTCCCGCTGACCCGATTCGAGCGTGTTCTTGAGGAGGCCGTAGACGCTCGCGGCCGAGCGCTCGAGCGCGAACGACAGGTCTCCGGTGCGCCGGAAGTGCGCGGAGAACAGCGCGGCGGTCACATCGCCGGAGCCGTTGGCGTGGAATGGCAGGTGCGGCGTCTGCACGACCCAGGCGCCATCTTCGCCGACCGCCAGCATCTCGATCGTGTCTGCGGGACGGTCGGGACGCTCGACGCTCGTGACGAGCACGGTGCGCGGGCCCTGCGCGCGCAGCAGCTCCACCGCGTCGAGGGTCTCGTCGATCGACCTGGGATCGGTGCCCGTGAGGAACCCGAGCTCAAACTGGTTCGGGGTGAGGAGGTCGGCGTGCGGCACGACCCGGTCCCGGATCAGCTCCTGCACCTCGGGCTTCACGAAGCAGCCGGAAGTCGCATTGCCGAGCACGGGGTCGCAGGCGTAGACGGCGTCGGAGTTGCGCCGCTTCACCCGGTCGACGGCATCGAGTATCGCATCGCCGATGTCGTCGGCTCCCTGGTAGCCCGAGAGCACGATGTCGACGTCGTCGAGACCGCCGCGCTCCTCGATCCCGGTGACGACCTCGCGCACGTCCGTCCCGCTGAGCAACGGGCCGCGCCAGGCACCGTAGCCGGTGTGGTTCGAGAAGTGCACCGTGAACACGGGCATCACCTCGATCCCCATGCGCTGCAGGGGGAAGACCGCGGCCGAATTTCCGACGTGGCCGTATGCGACGGAGGACTGGATCGAGAGGACCTTCATAGTCTTCGATCCTGGCACTGGTCCAGGTCGTGGTCCAGTCCGGACGAATCGCGATGGACCACGAAGGGCGCGGCCGGGCGTCCGGCCTCCGATCAGGCGGCGCGCGCCGCGCGCACGAAGCGCTCGATCGCGCCGAGATCCTTGACTCCGGGCGAGGACTCGACGCCGCTCGAAACGTCGACGCCCCATGGCTCGACCTCGCGGATCGCAGCCGCGACGGTGTCCGGCGAGAGCCCGCCCGCGAGGATCCAGCGTTCGCCGAGCCTCCCGCGGTCGATCGTGCCGAGATCCCAGGTCTCTCCGGACCCTGCGCGGGCGCCGTCGAGCAGCACGAGCTCTTCGCCGTGGTCGCCCGCTCGAAGCTCGGGCTCGCGATCGAGCGAGGTCGCCCGCCAGACCCGCGGGAGCCGTGCGACGGCGACGGCGAAGTCGTCGTCCGAGTAGCGGCCGTGCAGCTGCAGCACGTCGAAGCCGAGGGCCTCCACGGTCTCGACGGCCTCCTGCACGGGCATCTCGCGTACGACGAGCACGGTGTCGACCGGGCGACCGGCGACCGCCTCGAGCACGGCGCGGGCCTGCTCGGGGCTGGCGTGCCGCGGGCTCGGCTCGCTCATCACCACGCCCACCGCGTCCGCGCCGAGGTCGGCGGCGCGTGTCGCGGCCTCGGCGGTGGTGAGCCCGCAGATCTTGACGTACACGCTCGATGCCTCCCGAATCGCCGATGCTGCTGCCATCGTAGCCCGCCGGGCGGGACGGCGGACCGGCGTCAGGCCGCAGGAGCCGCGGGATCGCCGAGTTCGAGCACGCGTTCGAGCTCGACGGTGACGTCCGCGACGTAGTCGTCGAACTCCAGGCGGCTCGGCGGGACCTCTCCGCGCAGGTAGGCGAGCATGCCGTCGCGCAGCGCCGCGTCGTCGGTGGCGACGACGCGGATCGTCGGTTCCGGCAGGGCATCCTCCACCGACGCGAACGCGGTGGACACGATCGGGAGTCCGCACAGGGCGGCCTCGAGGAGCACCATCGGCTGGCCCTCGTAGTTGCTCGACAGGACGAAGCAGTCGGCCGCCATCAGGAGCGAGACGGGCTGGTTCCGGCGGCCGGAGAGGAACGCGCAATCCTGCAGACCCGCCTCGACGATCTGCGCGGCGAGGTCCGACTGGAGGGGGCCGCCGCCGACGATGAGCAGGCGGGCCGAGGGGTCCTCGGCGTGCACCTCGGCGAATGACCGGATGAGTCGTGCGTGGTTCTTCTCGGGGAGAGCCGGCCGACCGAGATGAACCACTTCGTGGTCCGCTCCGGATTCTCGAGCTCCCGCATCCACACCGGCGGTTCCTCGTCCTCCCAGAGGAGGTCCGAGATGCGGTGCTCGGGCGACGGCATCGCCGAGGTCGCGGGGAAGTTCCGGACGGTGGTGAAGTGCGAGGGCGGAGCGAACTCCGCGAGCTCACGACGATTGACCTCCGTGAGCCGCGGGGAGACGGAGACGAGCGCGTCGAACCCGCGGTAGAGCCGGAACACCAGGCCGAGGGAGCGCTGCATGGGCCGACGTCCGCCGACGGTCCGCATGCGATCGGACGCCATCTCGTTGTGCAGCCAGATGGCGCGGGGCGTCTCGGGGGCCTGCAGCAGCAGGTTCGCCCAGAACGGGCTGTATCCGCTGAAGTCCGCGACCCAGTCGAAGCGTGCGGAGCCGAAGATCCGATGCCACTCGTCCTTCCACAGCGAGTCGTGCCACTGCTCGTTGCCGGGCAGGAGCGGTATCGAGGCGAGGTCGCGTACGCGACGGCGGAGCTGGAAGAACTTCGAACCGTTCATACCGCCCATGCGCATGACCAGCCGAACGCGGGGGTCGATCCGGTCCTGATTGGCGCGCGGCGTCGCCGCCTTGAAGTACGGCGTGAGCGCCGTCACATCGTAGCGATCGTGGTCGATGCGGCTCAGCATGTTCATGGCCGAGCTCGTGATGCCGTTCGAGCGCATGCCGCCCAGGTAGAACATCAGACGCTTGCGGCCGTCGGTGCGGGCGCGGCGCACGCGGTACCCTTCGCGGTCGCCGCCGAAGACGATGTCGATGACCCGTCGGGTCGCTCCGCCGTCCTCGAAGGGCGTGAAGCGCTCGGCCCACTCCGCATAGCGTTCGTGCGGCTCGGGCGCGGCACCGCCGACCGGGCCAAGCAGCCGTGCGACGTGCGCGACCGCTTCGGCGGGGTCCGCCGTGACCGGTCCGGGCAGCTCGTCGAGCGGCATGTAGGTGCCTCGGGTATCGGCGTAATCATCGGCGTCGGGCGTGAAGAAGACGATGGGGCGGCCGGTCGCGAGGTAGTCGAAGAAGATCGAGGAGTAGTCGGTGACGAGGGCGTCGGCCGCGCCCAGCATGACGTTAGTCGGGATGCTGTTCGGCACCAGCATGCGGCGCAGCTCCGGACGATCCTCGGCGAAGCCGTGCACGACCTGGTGGGTCTTGAGGAGCAGGACCTCGTCGTTGCCGAGGGCGGCCTGCATGGCGCTCGCATCGGCCACGAGTGCGTCGATGTTGTCCTCCGGCGACCCGAACGATGCACCGCGCCACGTCGGGGCGTAGAGCACGACCCGGCGTTCGCCGACGTCGAGACCGGCGCGGCGGAGCTCTGCGCGGACCTCGATCAGCTGCTCGGGGCTCAGCCGCTGGCGGTCGATGCGCGGGTAGCCCTCCTCGATCAGTTCGCCGCCGTATACGTTCGTGAGCCGGTAGGACTGCTCGTACATGCGTTCGGCCATGAACGGATTCGCGGCGAGCAGGAAGTCGGCGCTGAGGAAGTTGCGCAGCGTGTTCGCCGACTGGTGCGCGCCGTCGGGCATGTCGAAGCCCATGAGCTTCAGCGGGGTGCCGTGCCAGGTGTTGAGGTACACCTGACCGGTGCGCTTGCCGAACGCCGGCGGGAACGTGGCGTTGTTCACGAGGAAGCCGGAGGTCGACAGCGCGCGCCAGTAGTCGACGCCGCCGCGCCGCACCGCGGACACTCGAGGGTGGTCGCCGAACTCGGCCTCGAAGCGAGCCAGAACGGTCGGATCGGAGATGGCCCAGACGTGCGAGAGGCGCGCGTGCCTCGGGTCGTCGAGCAGCTCGCGGAAGATCGCCTCCGGGTTGCAGAGGACCCCGTTGCCGGCGAAGGACTCGTAGAGCACCTCGTCGGGCTGGATGGGGCGACGTCGCTGGAGGGCGATCCGCTCGGCGGTCACCGCCATCTTGGCTCGCCGAGCGTACCGACGGATCTTCTTCACAGGCCTGCGCACATCAGAAGATTATTCCGCAGGCGACCTTGGAACTCCCCATCCGGCGGGGCGCGCCGCCGGATCCCGGGTGCCCGGCGGCCCGGAGGTCCCGGTCACGCGGCGAGCAGCGACCCGATCCTGCGAACGCCCTCGGCGATCTGCGCCGGCGTCGCGGCGCCGTACGAGAGCCGGATGAACGGAGCCGGCGGTTCGTCGACGAAGAAGTGCCGTCCGTCGCCGACGAGCACGCCTCCCGCGCCCGCCCGGTCGGCCAGCTCCCGGGTGTCGACGTGCTCGGCGAGTCGGACCCAGAGGTGCAGGCCGCCACCGGGGACCCGGGGGATGCGGGCGTCGGGCAGGGTCGTCCTGACCGCGGCGACCAGCGCGTCCCTCCGTGCGCCGAGCTCGCCGCGCAGCCGCTTGAGGTGCCGGGGCCAGGCCGGAGAGGTGAGCAGGCCGGCTGCGATCTCCTGCAGCAGGGGAGCGACGCCGAGATCGTCGGCGGTGCGCGAGGCTCGCATCCGCTGGCCGGCCGGACCCCTGGCGATCACCGCGCCGATCCGCAGGCCGGGCGAGGCGGGCTTGGCGAGGGTGGTCACTGCGACGACGTGGCCGTGCGGGTCCTCGGTGAAGAGCGGAGGGGGAGTGCTGCGATCCAGGCCCAGGTGCCGCGCCCAATCGTCCTCGATCACGAACGCGCCGTGCTGCGCGGCGAGTTCGAGCACGCGCGCGCGTCTTTCGGGGCTGAGGACGGCGCCGCTCGGGTTCGCGAAGCCCGGCTGCAGGTAGATGACGCGTGCACGGGTCCGCTCGAGTTCGGCAGCGAGGCGATCGACGAGGATCCCGTCGGCGTCCGCGGGGACGGCGGCGAGCCCGAGCCCGGCGCTCTGCGCGGCGAGGATCGCCCCCGGATAGCTCGGGCTCTCGGTGATGACGGTGGACCCGGGTTCGGCGAGGGTGCGCATGGCGAAGACGAGACCCTGCTGGCCTCCGGGCACGATGAGGACGTCACCCGGATCGGCGCGGTAGTCGGCGGCGAAGACGCGGCGGAGCTCGGGGGAACCGGCGGGCGGCGTGAGCTGCCAGGCGCGCGATCCGCGCGCGGCGCGGGCGCCGATCCGCTGAAGCTCCTCGGCCGGCAGGAGCTCAGCCGCGAGGTAACCCCAGGACAGCGGGATCTGATCGGCGGAGCCGTGGCCGCCGAGGCGGGAGGCGCGATCGGGGTCCACGCGCGTGCGGCCCAGCGTCTGCGATTGCCAGGCGAAGTCGGGGTCGCGTCGGAGTGCGCGTTCGGCGACGAAGGTGCCCCTGCCCGGTTCGGCTCGGACGAGGCCGAGGGCGCCGAGTTCGGCGAGTGCGGCGGAGACGGTGGCGGCGCTCGCTCGGAACTCGCGCGAGAGTTCACGCACGCCGGGCAGCTTCGAGCCCGGGGCGGCGGAGACGATGCGGCTGCGCAGTTCGGCGGCGAGCGCTGCCGATCTGTTATCGTTGTTCATGAAGCTATTAGATAACGTTACCCAGTTTCGGGCAAGAGTGTTTCTCTCTGTGCCGCTGGCGGCTTCATCGATCCCCGAGTCGGGCGCGCGCGGATGCGCCGCAGCGAGCGGGGGTGCTGCTGAGCGGCCGGTCGCTGCGCGGCGCCGATCCCGTGCGACCCCGATCCCGCGCGGGCCGCCTCCCGGCCGGGCCGCGAGCTCGGCACCCCTGCAACCCGACACCACAGTGACGAAACCGGAGCATTTCCCATGACGCAGCACACCACCATCACGACCGCCCCCACGATCCGCGCACTCGTGCCCGCCGACGAGGCGCGGTGGCGCGAGCTGTTCCGCGCGTATCGCGAGTTCTACCGGCTCGAGGAGTCCGAGGAGGTCGTCTCGAGGGCCTGGGCCTGGATGATGGATCCCGCCCACGAGTGCGGCGCGCTCGTGGCCGAGACGGACGGAACCGTCGTCGGCTTCGCGCACCATCGCCGCTTCTCGTCGCCCTACACGGGCCGCACCGGCATCTTCCTCGACGACCTGTTCACCGATCCCGGGGCGCGCGGCCGCGGGGTCGGGCGCGCCCTCATCGGCCGCCTCACCGAGATGGCCGACGCCGAGGGGCGGAGCGTCGTGCAGTGGGTGACCGCCGAGGACAACCACCGGGCGCAGGCGCTCTACGACACCCTGGCCGAGCGGACCCGCTGGGTCACCTACGAGGCGGATCCCGCCGCCCGGGCGTGATGAACCCGCGGTCCGCGGGGCGGCGGTGGCGAAGCACCGGCCGGTCCGCGGACCGCGCTCGCGCATGCCGGGTCCCGGATGCGGTGAGGAGTAGCGTGCGGCCGTGAAAATTTTCGAGATGCGCGGTTCGCGCCTGCTGGGTCTCGGGCATTTCCAGCCCGAGCGCATCGTGACCAACGACGACCTGGCCACGATGGTCGAGACGAACGACGAGTGGATCCGCAGCCGCACGGGCATCCGCGAGCGCCGCATCATCGGCGATGGCGACTCGGTGCTGTCGATGGCGGTCGCCGCCGCGCGCATGGCCTTGGAGGATGCCGGCGTCGCGCGCGTCGACCTGGTGGTGCTCGCATCGACCACGTCCGAGCACCGGAGCCCGAACGCGGCCGGTCGCGTGGTCGCGGAGCTCGGACTCGACGGCGCGGCCGCCGTCGACATCAACACCGCCTGCTCGGGATTCGAGTACGCGCTCGGCATCGCCGAGCAGGCCGTCCGCACCGGCAGCGCCGACTCGGCGCTCGTGATCGGCGCCGAGGCGCTCAGCGCCTTCACCGACTGGACGGACCGCAGCACCTGCGTGCTGACCGCGGACGGTGCCGGAGCCGTCGTGGTCGGGGCGTCGGAGGAGCCGCGGATCTCCCCGGTCGTCTGGGGCACCGTGCCGGGCCTCACCGAAGCGGTGCGGATCGACGGGTCGCCCCAGCGCTTCTCCCAGGACGGACGCAAGATCATGCGCTGGGCGCTCACCGGGGCGGCGCCGATCGCCGAGCGGATCCTCGACTCCGCGGGGGTGAGTGCGCGCGAGATCGACGTGTTCGCGCTGCACCAGGCGAACCTGCGGATCATCGAGCCGCTGACGGACGCCCTGGGGGCCTCCGTGCAGCAGATCGTGATCCGCGACATCGAGGAATCGGGGAACACCTCCGCGGCGTCCGTACCGCTCGGCCTGTCGAAGGCCTGGCATCGTGGCGAGCTGCCGCACGGCGGCACGGTGCTGCTCTTCGGTTTCGGTGGCGGCTTCGCCTATGCGGGCCAGGTCGCCGTACTGCCCGAGTAGCGGTCCGGCGGCCCGGATCAGGCGACTTCGGCGTGCAGCCGGCCCTCGCCCCACTCGCGGAGCAGCTCGACGAGGGCGGCGACCTGCTGCTCGGTGAACCGCGCCGGGATCTCGTGCGCCTCGCCCGCGCCGAGCAGGATCCGGTGCGCGGCGTCGGGTGCGCGCCGGATCTGCTCGGGGACGAACTGCTCGGTCGGCGTGAACACCGGATCCTCGCCGAGGTCCTTCGAACGTGCGCCGCGGTCGGTGAGCAGGAACCCGTACGCGCCGATCAGCGTGCTGTCGGTGCAGGCGAACAGGATTCGTTCCCCGGCGTCGACGGGCAGCTTCTTCGCGAGCTTCGCGAAGTGCTTCGCGTGCTTCGGATCGTCCGGCAGCTTCACCGCGTTCCCCAGCCCCAGCTCGCGGACGCGTCCGAGCAGTCCGGTCGAGGTCGGGGGAGCGGGGCGAGCTCCGCGCCGGCGCGCTGGAGTGCTTCCATCGCGGCGACGAGCAGCTCGGAGAGCAGGACGCCGAGGCCGGACGCGGTGTCCGTATCGATGAGCGAGCGAGCGAACTCCCAGTCGTAGGAGGACGAGGCGGAGGATACGATCTCGGACGCGGAGCCCGCGATGCCCCCGCTCCCGACGAAGAGCGGATACTGCCGCGTGGTCGCCGTGCCGAATACGCCGTCGACCTGGTCCTTGACCACGAGCCGACGGTCCGTGAGCAGGAAGCCCTGCGCCTCCCGGCGCCCGGTGAACCGGTTGACGACGTCGTAGCCGATCCAGGCGAGCGGGAGCTCGTCCGCGCCGGCGGGCTCCGGGAGTACCAGCTGCTCGACCGCGTGCCAGAAGCGGTCCGCGCCGTCCTCGTAGTCGGGGTGCCGGTGGCCCGCGATGAACAGCAGCTCCTGCTCCCGCGGGGCGGTCGCAGCGCGCTCGGCGATGGCCGCGGTGACGGCCGCGTGGGTCCGGGCGCGCGTGTCCGACAGCGCGGCGAGGTACTGTTCGAGCGATCCGGCGGGGTCGGTGGGCATGGCGGCTCCTCGGGGTCGGGCGCCGACGGGCGCCAGTCGATACCTGATTAGAGTACGGGAAGTGCGGTGGGTGCTGTGCCGGGTGCGGGCGCCCAGGGGCGCGGGTTACCATCGAAGCACTGTGACCGCTTTCACTCAGACCGCCCGCACCGGATCCGTCCGGTGGTCGCGCGTGCGCGGGATCGGGGCCGTCGCGGGCGTCGCCGTGCTGCTCGGCACGGCCGCGCTGGCACCGCTCTCCATGCCGAACGCCTTCGCGAGCGATGGGACTGGCGTCGCCGTGGCCGCTCGGACGCAGAACTTCGCCGCCGCCGATAGCGCCGAACCCGTAGTCGACCTCGGCATCTCCGACATCGAGCGGATCGGCGCGACGAACGCGGCGGCGAAGTCGCCCAGCAAGCAGCTCGTCGGCGCTCCCCTCTACACGCTCGCGCAGTTCATGTTCAGCGGCGCGATCGAGTGGGGCGGCTACAAGTTCACCTACTACAGCCAGCAGGTGCTGCCGGGGCAGGGCCTGGAGGTGCCCGGGCGGCACGTCAACGAGGACGGCTACGTGAGCGACGGCGACGGCTTCATCGTGCTCGCGGGCTCAGCCCCCAAGGGAACCGTGTTCCCGACCCCGTTCGGATACCAGGGCAAGATCTACGACCGCGGCACCGTCGGCAACCACCTCGACGTCTACATCCGCTGAACGTCGCGGCTCGGCAGCGCCAGCATCACCCCCACTTCGCCGGGGGCGGCGTCCACTCCGACAGCCGGCGCAGCAGCGTTTCGGGATCGCGCTCCACGATCAGCGAATCGAGGTACCGCTCGGCGAGGAAGCCGCGGTCCGCCATGTCGACCAGCGCCGCGAGCATCGGCTGCCAGTACCCGTCGAGGTCGACCAGCGCGACCGGGCGATTGGCCAGGCCGAGGTTCATCCAGGTGAACGCCTCGAAGAACTCCTCGAGCGTGCCGGGCCCGCCCGGGAGCGCGACGAGCGCATCTGCGAGGGCGATCATGCGCCGCTTGCGGGTCTGCATGTCGGGAACGACTTCGAGGCGCGTGAGGCCGGTGTGGCCGATCTCGCCGTCGACGAGGCGCTGCGGCATCACCCCGAACGCGTCCCCGCCGCCCGCCAGGACGGCATCAGCGACGACGCCCATGAGGCCGACCTTGCCACCGCCGTAGACGAGGTCGATGCCCCGCGCGGCCAGCGCCGCGCCGAACGCCCCGGCCTCGCGGACGATACCGGGATCCAGTCCCAGCGCCGACCCCGTGTACACGGCGATCCGCTGCGGCGCGATCCCGGTGAGCGGTGCGCGACCGACCAGCCCGGGGAAGACGTGCTCCGAGTTGAGGGGCGCCATGCTCCCGTGCGGCGCCGAAGGGTCCACCCACTCCAGGTGCTCGATCTCGGCGCGAGGCGCATCGACGACGCGGAACGGGTGCTCGAACACCTCGGCGACCAGGGTGTGCCCCGGCTCGTTCGCGGCCCTCGTCGTGAAGCGGCCGAGGCCGCGCAGCAGCAGCGGATCCAGCTCGACCCCCAGTTCCTCGGCGAACTCGCGCACCGCCGTATCGCGGGGATCCTCGCCGGGCTCCGGCTTGCCGCCCGGCAGCATCAGCATCGAAGTGCCGCGTTTGCGCACGTTCAGCACCCGCCCGGACTCGTCCCGCATCACGACCGCACTGACCCGAATGGTTCTGTTCACCGCAGCAGCCTATCGAGACGCACCCGCGCGAACCCCGATTGGAAGCGGCGTCGCACGGCACCTAGGCTGGCCCCATGGCCCAGCAGTCCCCGCTCCGCGTTACCCTCCTCGGGCTCGGCGCGATCGGCGCGCGCGTGACCGACGGACTGCGGACCGGCGCGGCGCCCGGCGCCGTCCTGATCGGCGCGGTCGTACGCACACCGGGAACCGCGACTGCTCGGGGGATCACCGAACTCGACCTCGACGACGCCGTCGCCTCCAGCGACCTGGTCGTCGAGTGCGCGGGAGTCCCCGCCGCCCGCGAACTCGGCCCGCGGGTCGTCTCCGCAGGACGCGATCTGCTGCTCGTCTCGATCGGGGCTCTCGCCGACCCGCTGGACCGCGCGCGGCTGCTCGACGGCCCCGGCGTCTGCCGGCTCTCCACGGGGGCGATCGGCGGCCTCGACCTGCTGCGCGCCGCGACACGCGACGGCGGCATCACCCGCGCCGCGCTCACCACCACCAAACGCCCCGAGGCGCTGGTGCAGCCCTGGATGACCGGGACGGAACGCGCCGCCCTGCTCGGAGTCGACGCACCGACCCGGATCCTCACCGGCTCGGTGCGGGACGCCATCGAACGATTCCCCGGCTCGCTCAACGTCGCCGTCGCGCTCGCCGCCGCCACCGGTCTGTGGGAGGAGACCGAGGTGCGGCTGGTCGCGGACCCCGGCGCCCCGCGCACCGAGCACGCGATCGAGGCGTCCGGCCCCGCAGGGGAGTACCGCTTCACCGCCGCGAACGCCCCGCTTCCCGAACGGCCAGCGTCGAGCGGGATCGTGTCCCAGGCGGTGCTGCGCGGCATCGCCGACCTCGCGCGCCCCGGAGGAGCGTTCATCTAGCCGACCGTCGCCGGAACGGCGCCGCTACTCGCCGGCGACGGCGACCGGCTCGCGATCCTGGAACGCGGTACGCGGGACGAAGCACAGCAGCGCGGCCGAGCAGAGCGCGCTCGCGCCGCACACGATCCACACGATCAGGTACCCGGACAGCGACCCCGCCGTGGCCGACTCGTCGGCAGCGGCCCCCGTGGCGCCGTGCAGCAGCGCGATCCCGAACACGCAGGAGGCGAGTGCACCGCCGACGGTCTTCACCGAATTGGTCAGCCCCGTGGCGACGCCCGTCTGCGTCTCGGGCGCAGCAGACGCGGCAGCGGCCGGGAGCGCGGCGACGAGCGCCCCGGACCCCAGCCCCGCGACGACCATGTTCGCGACCACCTGGCCGTACCCGTCGTGGAAGGGGAGGAAGAGCAGGTACCCCGCGCCGATGCAGGTCGACGCGACCACGAGCGCCAGCCGGGGCGTGATGCGCCGGGCCAGCTTCGGGAACAGCAGCGCACCCGAGATCATCGCGATGAGGTAGAACCCGATCAGGAGCGACGCGCCGAACCCCGACGCCCCGAGACCGTAGCCGTAGCGATCGGGATCGGTGCGCGCGAAGGTCGACAGCGGAGCCTGCGCCCCCAGCACGCTCATCCCGAAGAGACCGGCGGTCAGGAAGATCGGCAGCAGCGCCGGCGACCGGAACATGCGCACGTCGATCAGCGGATCCGGATGACGCAGCTCCCACAGGGCGAAGGGAACGATGAGCACGAGACCGAGCCCCAGCGCCGCCCAGGGCAGCGGCTCGCCCGCGCCCTGCAGGCGGAGCAGACTGAAACCACCGGTCAAAGCCAGCAGCGCGAGGGAGATGAGTGACGCACCGACCCAGTCGAACTCGCCCCGATTCGGGATCCCGACATCGGACACCCCGAATCGGACGACGAAGAAGCAGATCACCACGCACACCGCGGGGACCGAGAGCACGACGGGCAGGGGCAGCACGTCGACGAGCGCCCCACCGCCCAGCGCACCCAGGATCGCACCCAGCTCGAGCGCCGCCACCAGGATGCCCGCGGCGCGCGTCGTCAGCACCGAACGCCCCTCGCTGCCCCGGGTCCGCGACCAGATGATCGCGATCTCCAGAGGCAGCCAGACCACATAGAAGCCCTGCAGCGCCCACGCCGCCAGGAACACCCCGAAGCTGTCGGTGAACGGCAGCACCGCGCTCGCCGCAGCGGTCACCGCGGTCGAGACGAGCAGGATCCGCTTGTGCCCGACCATGTCGCCGAGCTTCGCGAGCGCGGGCACGATGAGCGCGGACAGCATCAGCTGCGATCCCTCGAGCCAGTTCACGTCGGCGTCGCGCACCTGGAGGTGGCGCGCGATGTCGGTGAGCATCGGCGTGTAGTAGCCCTGCAGGATCCCGCTCGTGAACTCCACGAAGGCCAGCAGGCCCACGATGCCGGCGACGCTGCGGAGCGTGACGCGCGACACGGTCACAGCCCCAGCAGGAGCGTGCGGTGGAAGCGCTCGCCGCGTTCGAGTTCCGACACGGCGACCCGCTCGTCGACGCCGTGGATCGTGGCGCGGAGCTCGGCCGACATGGCGAGCGGCGCGAACCGGTAGACCGCCGGGCAGAACCGGTGGAAGTAGCGCGAGTCGGTGGCGGCCATCATCACGTAGGGAACCGTCGCCGCCTCCGGATGGGACGCGCCGACGGAGCGAGCGATGAGCGCGAACTGCGCATTGTCGGTGCGGGACTCCGCCGACGGCTCGCTCCCCTCGAGCACTTCGACTCGCACCTGTCGGTCCCCGATGCGGCGCGTCACCCGGCGCGTCGCCGAGGCGACGCTCTCGCCCAGGGCGATGCGCAGGTTCAGGGTCGCCGTCGCCTGCGACGGCAGCACGTTCGCGGCGGTGCCGCCCGACTGCATGGTCGCGGCGATCGTGGTGCGCACGAGCGCCGCCGGCTCGCCGCCGAGCCGTGCGAAGAGCCGCGCCGTGACCGGCGGCATCGCGGCGAGCGCGCGGAGCAGCATGCCGGCCGGACGATTGGCCCGAGCGGAGAGGAGCCGCAGCATGCGCGAGATCCCCGCGGGCGTGCGTGGGCGGAACGTCGTGGGGCCGAGCCGGTCGACCGCCCGGGCGATCCGGCCGACCGCGGTGCGGCTCGGGGAGCGGACGCGTGACCGCCGTCGCCGCGGGCGCTGAGCTGCAGGGTCGCGATGCCCTTCTCGCCGACGCCGACCATGGCGGCGGCCCCGCGCACGAAGGGGAGCGGCGCATCGACGACGGCGCCGCCCTCGTCGATCACCATCCAGGGAACGATGCCCCGCCGTTGCAGGGTCTGCGCGATCCCCTCAGCGGCATCGCCGAACGTCTCCTCGTTCCCGCCGAACGAGAGGTACACCTCGCGGGCCGGCACGAATCCCGCGGCCAGGAGGTTCTCGACCGCCTCCAGCACCACCAGCAGCGGGCCCTTGTCGTCGAGAGCGCCGCGCCCGAAGACGAAGCCGTCGTCGACGACTCCGGCGAACGGCGGATGCGTCCACTCGTCGCTCTCGTCGACGGGGACGACGTCGAAGTGCGCCATGAGCACGAGGGGCTCCCGTTCGTGCGCCGCACCTCGCCAGCGGTAGAGCAGACCGAGCGGACCGAGCCGTTCCAGGTCGAGTCGCTCGTGCACGAGCGGGTAGAGCTCGCGTAGCAGCTCGACGAAGGCCTCGAAGGGAGCGTCGCCCCGCGTTTCGTGCTCGGCCGAGACGGTGGGCAGCTGGATCATGCGCGAGAGGCGCTCGGCCGCGCCGTCGCGCGCTGCGACCTCGATGTCACTGGGCATGGCAAAACCCTAGTGGGTCGGCACGATGTTCCGTACGCGGGCCGCGCAGCGGGTCAGGCGAAGGATTCCCGCAGCGCCGGCTCGAGATCCGGGTAGGCGAAGCGGAATCCCGCCTCCTGGAGCCGCTCGGGCAGCACCCAGCGGCTCTTCAGCACGAGCTCGGTCTCGGTGCGGATCGCGGCGGCCCCGATCTCGAGCATCCACCGCGGCATCGGCACGCCGAACGGGATCCCCAGCACGCGGCGCACCGCCGCCTGCAGCTCCCGGTTGGTCGAGGGATTCGGCGAGGCGACGTTGATCGGCCCGTCGAGTTCCGGGTGGGACTCGAGGAACCCGACGATGCGCGCGACGTCCTCGACGTGGATCCAGCTGAAACGCTGCGCGCCCCACCGCGCGCCGAAGCGATGCGCGGTGCCCGCCCGGCGGCGGCGCCCGGGGCTCGGCCAGCGGCCATCCCACTGCGCCCCGCCGAGGCCCAGGCGGGCCAGCGCGCCGATGGGGCCGAGCACTCCGCCGTGACCGAGCACGATCGCCGTGCGCAGCGCCACTCGGCGGGTGCCCGGCAGTTCGCCCGAGAAGAGCTCGCGCTCCCAGGCTCGGGCGATGCCGACCGAGAAGCCCGCTCCGAGCTCGCCCGCGCGCTCCGTCATCGGGCGGTCCTCGGCATGCCGGTAGATCGTCGCCGTGGACGCATTGATCCAGAGCGGGGGAGGTGCGTCCACGGCGCGGATCGCGCGCGACAGCGCGGCGGTGGTGCCGACGCGCGAGCGCAGGATCTCGGCACGGTTCGCCGGGGTGTACCGGCAGTTGACGCTCTTGCCGGCGAGGCCGAGCACGAGCGCCGCGCCGTCCACGGCGCGGGCGAGGCCCGATGCGTCGTCCCAGCGCAGATCGGCGCCCCCGCGGCCGACGGTGATGACGTGCCGGCCGGCCTCGCGCAGCCGCTGGACCAGCACACCGCCCATGAAGCCTCCGGCTCCGCCGACGACCACGCGGCCGCTCGGCGGAACCGGGGAACCGGGCGAACCGGTCGTCACTCGGCGCGGGTGACCAGGGTGGGGCAGGGCAGCTCCTGCAGCACGCCGTGGCTCACCGAACCGAGCAGGAGCCGCGAGAAACCGCCGTGCCCGCGGCTGCCGACCACGAGCAGATCGGCGCCCGTCGCGGCCTCGACCAGCGCGGTCACCGGCGGAGCCTGCACGAGCTTGCGCTGCACTTCGAGATCGGGGTAGCGGTCCGCGAGGCCCGCGGTGCCGATCGCGATGGCCTCCTCGGCCGCGGAACGCTGCGCGGCGATGAGATCCTCGCTCCACAGGTATTCGAGGCCGGGCGTCAGGGGCGGCATCCAGGCGTAGACCGCGATGAGCGGCACTCCGGCCCGCGAAGCCTCGGCCGCGGCGACGGCGATCGCCCGCTTCGAGGGTCCGGAGCCGTCGACGCCGACCACGATGCCGGGGACGCGCCCGCCGTCCGACTCGGCACGCGGCTTGGGGATCACCGCGACGGGGCAGTGCGCGACCGCGGCGACCTTCACGGCACGGGTGCCGAAGAAGGTGCCGGCGAAGCGGCTGCCGGAGTGCGCGCCCAGTACGAGGAGGTCCGCGCGCTTCGACGCCTGCTCGAGCTCGGTGACGGGATGGCCGACCACGGCGGTGCCGCTGACCGAGCCCGTGAATCCGCTGCGCTTGGCGTATGCGCACTCCGCGGCCAGCATCTCGTCGGAGGCCTTCTGCGCCTCGGAGACGAATGCGACGCTCTCGGAGAGGAAGGTGTCGTCGGTGACGTAGATCAACTCCACCGACGCGCCGCGTTCGCCGGCCCGCCTCAACCCCCAATCGAGCGCTGCTCGACTCTGCTCGGAACCGTCTACTCCGATGATGAACTTCTCGGACATGGTGCTCCTTTCGGGGGCTGAGGCGGGTGGGGCCGGACCGTTCGGCTAGGCCTCCAGCGCCGGGAGGTGGGCCGGGTGGCTGCCGGCGAGCTGCTCGATGATGCGGACCACCTGGCAGCTGTAGCCGTACTCGTTGTCGTACCAGACGTAGACCACGGCACTGTCACCGGTCACGATGGTGGCGAGGCCGTCGACGATGCCGGCGCGGTTCGAGCCGACGAAGTCGGTCGAGACGATCTCGGCGGACTCGACGTAGTCGATCTGCGTGCGCAGCGCGCCCGTGAGCGACACCTGCTCGAGGATCGAGTTGAGCTCCTCGCGGGTCGTCTCGCGCTCGAGCTGCAGGTTCAGCACGGCCATCGAGACGTCGGGGGTGGGAACGCGGATCGCGTTGCCGGTGAGCTTGCCCTCGAACTCGGGGAGCGCCTTCGAGACGGCCTTCGCGGCGCCCGTCTCGGTCAGCACCATGTTGAGGGCGGCGGAGCGGCCGCGGCGGTCGCCCTTGTGGAAGTTGTCGATCAGGTTCTGATCGTTGGTGTACGAGTGCACGGTCTCGACGTGACCGCGCTTGACTCCGAAGTGGTCGTTCATGACCTTGAGCACCGGCGTGATGGCGTTCGTGGTGCAGGAGGCGGCGCTGAGGATGATGTGCTCGTCGGTGATTTTGGAGCTGTTCACGCCGTAGACGACGTTGAGCATGTCGCCCTTGCCGGGGGCGGTGAGGAGCACGCGCGAGATGCCCTGGTTCTGCAGGTGCTGCCCCAGGCCCTCGGCATCGCGCCAGCGACCCGTGTTGTCGACCAGGATCGCGTCCTCGATGCCGTACTGGGTGTAGTCGACGCTCGCGGGGTCGTTCGAGTAGATGACCTGGATGCGCACACCGTTGGCGAGGATCGCGTCCTCGTCCTCGAGCACCTTGATGGTGCCGTTGAACGGGCCGTGCACCGAATCGCGCTTCAGGAGGTTGGCGCGCTTCGCGAGGTCGTTCTCGGAACCCTTGCGCACGACGATCGCGCGCAGGTTCAGGCCGTTGCCGCTGCCCGAGTGGTCGATGATGATGCGGGCGAGCAGGCGGCCGATGCGGCCGAAGCCGTAGAGCACGACGTCGGTGCCGGTGCCGCGCTCGGCCTCCAGGGCCGGAGCCAGCTCGGCGCGCAGGTAGGTCTCGAGATCGCTCTGGCCCGACGCCCGGAAGCCGTTGGCGAGCAGTGCGAGGTCGACGGAGACCGGGCCGGGCTGGATCTTCGCCAGGGCCTCGACGACGGCCGACGACTCCTCGAGCGGAAGCTCGACGTCGTCGATCTTGCGCGCGAAGCTGTGCGCGCGGATGATGTCGATCGGAGAGCGGCCCACCAGGCTGCGCCCGTGCACCGACATGACCACGTCGTGATCCCGATACAGCTGACCGATGAGCGGGATCATCCGCTCGGCGAGCTCCTGCTTGGCCTTCCAAGCTTCGAGGTGTGCATCCGCGCGCTGGATCATGTGAACGGTGGGTTCCTTCCCTGGAATGTGAGGACTCCCGGCCTGCCCGCCGGCGCCGTCTGAGGCGTCGTACCTCAGTATCCCATGCGCGTGCCCGCCGCGCGTCCGCGGCGCTCCGATTTCGCAGGATCCTCGGCGCCGTCATGAAACGTCACGCAGTTCGCGTCCGGAGGCGAGCATCGCACAGACTCGTGGAGACCGAGCCAGATCGTCACGAAACGAGGAATCCATGGCACTCAGCAAGAAGCGCGGCATCATCGCCGCTTCGATCACCGCCCTGGCGCTCGTGGCTACCACCGCGCTCGCCGGCTGCGCGACCTCGAACGACTCCGCCGACGCGGGATCGTCCGACGCCAAGCACGTCAAGATCGGCGTCGTCGGGGCCAGCGACCCGTACTGGAAGACCTTCGTCGATGCCGCGAAGAAGGAGGGCATCGAAGTCGAGCTGAAGGACTTCACCGACTACAACCAGCCCAACCCCGCGCTCAGCGCCGGCGAGCTGGATCTGAACCAGTTCCAGCACATCGTCTATCTCGCCGACTACAACGTGCAGAACAACGACGACCTGGTGCCGGTGGGCGCGACGGCGATCTACCCGCTCGCGGTCTTCTCCACCAAGCACAAGAAGCTCGACGAGATCCCGAAGGGCGGCACGGTGGCGATCCCTTCGGATCCGACGAACCGCGCCCGCGGTCTCAACGTGCTGCAGTCGGCCGGGCTGCTGAAGCTCAAGGACGGCGGCACGCTGTTCTCGACCCCGAAGGACATCGACGAGGGCGCCTCGAAGGTCAAGGTCAAGGAGATGGACGCCTCGTTCACCGCGACCTCGCTCGCCGACGTCGACGGCGCGGTCGTCAACAACGACTTCGTGACCAAGGCCGGCCTGAAGTTCTCGGACGCCCTCTACCAGGACGATCCCAAGGACGCCGGCGCGAAGTACTTCATCAACGTCTTCGCCGCGAAGAAGAAGGACGCCGACAACCCGACCTTCAAGAAGCTCATCGACCTCTACCAGAGCGACGAGGCCGTGCAGAAGGGCGTGCTCGAGAACTCGGGCGGTAGCGCCATCCTGCTGAAGACCCCGGTGTCGGAGCTGCAGGATATTCTGAAGGACGCCGAGAAGCAGGTGAAGGAGCACAAGTAAGCGCTCCCGCCGTTCGAACGATCGAGCGAGTGCGACGAGTCGGAACCGAGGTCTCGTGATTCCGATGCGTCGCCCTCGCTCGATCGGCTTTCCGGCACCACCATCCACTCAGAAGTGAGGGAACGATGACCCGTGTCCAACTGATCGGGGTCGGCAAGCAGTACCCCGGCCGAGGCAAGGCGAGCGCCCCCATCGTCGCCGTCGACGACGTCTCGATCGACGTCGCCTCGGGCGAGATCCACGCCGTCATCGGTTACTCCGGTGCGGGCAAGAGCACGCTGCTCCGACTCGTGAACGGGCTCGAGCGCGCGACCAGCGGCACGATCCTGGTGGGCGACGACGAGATCACCGGGCTGCCCGAGCGCGCGCTCCGAGGGGTGCGGGAACGCATCGGGATGATCTTCCAGCAGTTCAACCTGTTCCACTCGCGAACCGTCGCGAAGAACGTCGAGTACCCGCTCGTCGTCGCGGGGGTCCCTGCCGAGGAGCGGCGAGCGCGTGTCGCCGAACTGCTCGACTTCGTCGGCCTCGGCGATCGCGCGGGCGCCTACGTCGAGCAGCTCTCGGGCGGGCAGAAGCAGCGCGTCGGCATCGCCCGCGCGCTCGCGACGAACCCGGGGGTGATCCTCGCCGACGAGGCCACGAGCGCGCTCGATCCCGAGACCTCGCAGGAAGTGCTCGCGCTGCTCCGCCGGATCAACCAGGAGCTCGGCGTCACGATCCTGCTCATCACGCACGAGATGGACGTCGTGCGCGAGCTCGCGCACCGCGTCACCGTCATGGACGGCGGCCGCGCCGTCGAGCAGGGCGGGGTCTTCGAGGTCTTCTCGAGTCCGAAGACCGAGACCACGCGGCGCTTCGTCTCGACCGCGCTGCCGACCGAACCGAACCCGGCGCACCTCGCCGAGCTGCGCGAGCGCCACCGGGGCACGCTCGTCACCCTCACCCTCAAGGACGGTGGGGTCGACCAGCCTGTCGTGTTCCAGACCCTCGCCGACCGCGGCGTCGGCGTGAGCATCATCCACGGTGGCATCACCGACGTCGGCGGCCGCAGCTTCGGCCGCCTCACCCTCGAACTCATCGGCAACGACCTGCAGGTGGAGCACGCGGTCGCGGCGCTCGGGCAGCAGGCCGAACTGGAGGTGCTCCGCTGATGGACGGACTGATCAGCCTGCTGAACGACGGATCGATCGTCCAGGCGACGATCCAGACCCTCGTCTACGTGCTCATCGCGATGGCGGTCGGCGGTGTCCTCGGTCTCGTCGTCGGGGTCGCGCTCACCGTCACGAGGCAGGGCGGGCTCCTCGAGAGCCGCCCGGTGTTCTACGTCCTGAACTTCCTCGTGAACTTCTTCCGGCCGATCCCCTTCGTGATCCTGATCGCGGCGATCCAGCCGCTCGCCAGGGTCGTGGTGGGCACCGGCATCGGGGATCCCGCGCTGATCTTCATGATCTCCTTCGCAGCGACCTTCGGGATCGCTCGGCTCGTGGAGCAGAATCTGCTGACCGTCGCGCCCGGAGTGATCGAAGCGGCGCGCGCGATGGGGGCGGGGCCGTTCCGCACGATCCTCACCGTGCTGATCCCCGAGGGACTCGGTCCGCTCGTGCTCGGGTACACCTTCGCGTTCATCGCGGTCGTCGACATGACCGCGATGGCGGGCGTGATCGGCGGCGGCGGCCTCGGCAACCTCGCGATCCAGTACGGCTACCGTCAGTTCAACCCGTGGGTCACCTGGGCGGCCGTGCTCATCATCATCGTCATCGTGCAGCTCGTGCAGCTGCTCGGCAACGGCATCGCCCGCAAGCTGCTCCGGAGGTAGGCATGACCCACGACGCACCGCAGACGCTCGGTGACCTGCGCCGCACGGCTGAGCGCTTCTGGCCCGAGGCCACCGCCGAGAGCTGGGACCGCGTGGGCCTCGTGACGGGACGTGCCGCGGCCCCGCTGCGGCGGGTGCTGCTCGCGGTCGACGCGGTCGATGCCACGGTCGAGGAAGCCCTCGACTGGGACGCCGACGCGTTGCTGACCCACCACCCGCTGCTGCTGCGCGGCATCTCCTCGATCGCCGAGGACACGGCGAAGGGCTCGCTGCTCGCCCGTCTGATCCGGGGGAGTGCGCGCTGCTCGCGGCGCACACCAACGCCGACCAGCCCGAGCAGGGGTCTCCGACGTGATCGCGCGCCGGCTGGCCCTCGCAGGCACGCAGCCCATCGTGCCGATGGCGAGCGACCCGAGCGCCGGGATCGGACGGGTGGGGGAGCTGCCCGAGCCCGAATCGCTCCGGGTGTTCGCCTCGCGGGTCGCCGGGATCCTGCCGGCGACGGTCAGCGGGGTGCGCGTCGCGGGCGACCCGGATCGACCGGTCCAGCGCGTCGCGCTGCTCGGCGGCGCCGGCGACAGCCTGCTCGACCACCCGCTCGTGCGCGGAGCCGACGTCTACCTCACCTCCGACCTGCGGCACCATCCCGCGCAGGAATCGCTCGAGCAATCCGCCGTCGCCGGCGGTCCCGCCCTCGTCGACGTGGCGCACTGGGCGAGCGAGTCGCTCTGGCTGGACGGCGCTGCCGAGCGTCTCGCAGCGGAACTGCCCGGCGTCGAGTTCCGCGTGAGCACGCGACGCACGGATCCGTGGACCTTCTCGGTCGGCGCGCACGACGGACGCGCGTCGGGCACCGGTTCCGGGCGCTAGTCTTGGGTGCTATGAAGGCCAGCCCCCGCCAGCAGCGACTGCTGCTCGACCTGCAAGAGCTCGACACGACCGCGGCGCGGCTGCGTCGGAAACGCGAGCAGATCCCGCAGCGCGCCGAACTAGCGTCGCTGCAGGGCGAGCTGGCGGCCGCGAAGGAGCGCTTCATGGGGCTCCAGCGCGAGCTCGACGGCCAGCAGGCCGAGATCGACCGGCTCGAATCCGACACCCAGATGGTGCGGGATCGCCGGGCCCGCGACGAACAGCTGATCGCCGCGAGCACCTCGCCCAAGGAGGCGCAGGCGCTGCAGAACGAGCTCGACACCCTTGCGCGTCGCGCGGGCGAGCTCGAAGAGCGCGAGCTCGAGCTCATGGAGGTCGCGGAGCAGACGCAGGCGCGCTTCGATGAGGCCGCTGCCGCGCTGAGCGGCGTCGACGGGCGGCGCGCGGCGCTCGAAGCCGCGATCGGCGAGGCCGAGGCCGGCATCGCCCGCGAGGCCGCCGCGGCCGCCGAGGAGCGGGCCGGTGTGGCTGCCGAGATCCAGCGCGACCTGCTCGGCCTCTACGAGGAGACCCGCGCGCGCACCGGCATCGGCGCGGCCCGCCTGCGCGGCAACGTCTCCGAAGGGTCGAACATGGCCCTCGCTCCGGCGGAGCTGACGACGATCCGCGAGACCGCGCCCGACGAGATCGTGTTCTGCCCGGGCAGCGGCGCGATCCTCGTGCGCGTCGACGAGGCGTAGCCTCCTCGCGCTAGACTGTTCACCGAGAATGGGTCGGTGAGACGGTCGCGTCGCGTTCGCTTCGGCGGGCGCGCCGAGGAACGTCCGGGCTGCACAGAGGAGAACGGTGGGTAACACCCACCCGGGGCAACCCGCGAGAAAGTGCAACAGAAAGCAGACCGACCGTCCCGGTTCGCCGGGGCGGCACGGGTGAAACGGCGGTGTAAGAGACCACCGGCGTCCGTGGTGACACGGGCGGCCAGGCAAACCTCGTTCGCAGCAAGGCCAGACAGCAGGCGTTGACGCTCCTCGCCGAGTCTGCGGGTAGGCCGCTAGAGGGTGTCGGCAACGGCACTCCGAGAGAGATGACCGTCACCGCCGGTTTCGGCCGGCGGGACAGAACCCGGCGTATGATCCGGCCCATTCTCCCCAGAGCATCTCGTCGCGGCGCTCGTCGGCGCGCAGCGCGCTCAGTCGTCCGACAGCGTCAGGATCTCGACGCCCTGCTCCCGCACCACGAGGGTGTGCTCGAACTGCGCGGTCAGCGAGCGGTCGCGGGTGGTGACGGTCCAGCCGTCCTCCCATTGATCCCATTCGTGGGTGCCGAGCGTGAGCATCGGCTCGATCGTGAACACCATGCCGGGGACGATCACGTCGTCGAAGCGCGGCGCCGAGTCGTAGTGGGGGATGATGAGCCCGGTGTGGAACGCGGCGCCGACGCCGTGCCCGGTGAAGTCGCGCACCACGCCGTAGCCGAAGCGTTTCGCGTAGGTCTCGATGACGCGACCGATCACGTTCACCTCGCGCCCGGGCGCGACCGCCTTGATCCCGCGCATGAGCGCCTGCTCGGTCCGCTGGATCAGCAGGTCGGCCTCCTCGGAGACCTCACCGACGCGGAACGTGCGGTTCAGATCGCCGTGGTAGCCGTCGAGGTACGCGGTGACGTCGATGTTGACGAGGTCGCCCTCGCGCAGCACCGTGTCGTCCGGGATGCCGTGGCAGATGACCTCGTTGACCGAGGTGCAGCTCGACTTCGGGAACCCGCGGTAGCCGAGCGTCGACGGGTAGGCGCCGTGGGAGACGACGTACTCGTGCGCGATCCGGTCGAGCTCCTCGGTGGTCACGCCCGGGCGGATCGCCGCGGCCGCGGCGTCGATGGATCGCGATGCGATGCGGCCCGCCGCGCGGATCTTCGCGATCTCGTCTTCAGAATAGGTGTTGTCGCCCGTGTAGGGCGGCGGAGCGTCGCGGCCGACGTACGGCGGTCGCTGGATCTGCTTCGGGACAGCCCGCACGGGACTGACGCGACCGGGAACCAGATGACCTGCGGAATCGAACGGCATGCGTCTAGTCTATGGAACATGAGCAAGCGGGACTGGGGGATCGACGATCCCCAGGAGACGTACTGGTACAACACGCGCACCGGCGAGGTCGAGGACGGGCCCCAGTCGCTCTCCGTCGACCGGATCGGTCCGTTCGCGACGCGCGAGGAGGCCGCTCGCGGTCCCGAGATCGTCGCCGAGCGCGCCAAGAAGTGGGCCGAGGAAGACGCGCAGGAGGACTGAGCCGCGAGGGGCTCCTCGCCGGTAGTCTGAGAGCAGTCCTCGCGCAGCGCGGGGAGGATCATCGACCCGATCGGAGCCGGCGTGAGCAAGCAGCGGGATTTCGTCCTCCGCACCATCGAGGAGCGCGGCGTCAAGTTCGTGCGCCTCTGGTTCACCGATGTCGCAGGGACGCTCAAGTCCGTGGCCCTCGCGCCCGCCGAGGTCGAGGGCGCCTTCGGAGAGGGCATCGGCTTCGACGGGTCCGCGATCGAGGGGCTGACGCGCGCCTACGAGTCGGACCTGCTCGCGGTCCCGGACCCGTCGACGTTCCAGCTGCTGCCGTGGCGCAGCGAGACCGACCCGACCGCACGGATGTTCTGCGACATCCGCACGCCCAACGGCGAGCCGGCGGTCGCCGATCCGCGCAACGTCCTGAAGCGCGGCCTGGCCCGCGCTGCCGAGCGCGGCTTCACCTTCTACACGCATCCCGAGATCGAGTTCTACCTACTCAAGTCGAAGGAATTCGGCGCCGAAGGGCCCGTGCCGGTCGACCGGGCGGGTTACTTCGACAACGTGCCTGGGGGCACCGCGCACGACTTCCGACGCGACAGCGTCAACATGCTCGAGGATCTCGGCATCTCGGTCGAGTTCAGCCACCACGAAGCGGGACCGGGCCAGAACGAGATCGACCTGCGCTATGCGGACGCCCTCACCATGGCGGACAACATCATGACCTTCCGCACGGTGGTGAAGGAGGTCGCGATCGCGCAGGGCGTCCACGCGACGTTCATGCCGAAGCCGCTCGCCGGCCAGCCGGGGTCGGGCATGCACACCCACCTCTCGCTGTTCGAGGGCGACGCCAATGCGTTCTACGACCCTGCGGCGAAGTACCAGCTCTCGCAGACCGGGCGCCGATTCGTGGCGGGCCTGCTGCGGCACGCGCCCGAGATCACGGCGATCACCAATCAGTACATCAACTCCTACAAGCGCCTGTGGGGCGGGGACGAAGCGCCCTCCTTCGTGAGCTGGGGCCACAACAACCGCTCCGCGCTCGTGCGCGTGCCGAGCTACAAGCCGAGCAAGGGCGGCAGCGCCCGCGTCGAGTACCGTGCGCTCGACAGCGCGGCCAACCCCTACCTCGCCTTCTCGGTGCTGCTGGCAGCGGGTCTCAAGGGCATCGAGGAGGAGTACGAACTGCCGCCCGAGGCGGAGGAGAACCTCTGGGCACTGAGCGACGGCGAACGTCGTGCCCTCGGCTTCGACCCGCTCCCCACGAGCCTCGATCACGCGCTCGCGGTGATGGAGCGGTCGGAGCTCGTCGCGGAGGCGTTGGGCGAGCAGGTGTTCGCCTACCTGATCCGCGAGAAGCGCCGCGAGGTCGACGAGTACCGCAGCCAGGTGACGCCGTTCGAGCTGTCGTCGATGCTCGGCACGATCTGATCGGCCGATGGCTCCGGGATCTCGCCCTTCCACGCTCGGCCGCGTCGCGCGCGCCGGGTTCCAAGAGCTGAGCGAAGCTCGTGATCGGATCGACGCCCTCGCGGCCCTGCTCGCCGAGCAGGCCGGAGGCGCTGCCGGCACCGGCGTCGCACCGGTCGGCGCGGAGGCGCTGCTCGACGCCTTCTCCGGGGCGGCCGATCCCGACACCGCGCTCTCGCGGCTGAGCGAGCTCGCCCTTCGTCACCCGGGCCTCTGCGCGGGACTCGACGTCGCCGGATGGGAGCGTCTGTGCCGGCTCGCGGGCGCTTCGCCCGCGCTCGCCGAGTTCTTCACACGGAACCCGCGCGATCTCGCCCGCCTGCTGCGGGCGGGCGGGCGGGTGCCCACGGCGGCGGAAGCGCGTCGAGAGCTGCTCGTCGCGGTCGGGGCGACGGATCCGGGCGTCGAGGAACCGGGTGTCGAGCCGACAGGCGATCCGGGTCGGCGCGCGCCGGTCGCCTCGGTCGCCGGCGAAGCCGCCTGGAACGCACTGCGGGTGCGCTACCGCGAGCTGCTCGCCGAGCTGATGATCGTCGACCTCGAACGCGGTGCCGCGGCGGGGGAGCCGGAGCCGTTCGCCGAGGTCGCGGCCGCGCTCTCCGATCTGGCTGCCGCGGCGCTCGAGGCCGGACTGGCGGTCGCACGGCGACGTCTGCTCGACGGCGACGGCGGGCCGGCCGTTCCCGCGGAGCGCGTCGAGGCGGCCCGACTCGCCGTGGTGGCCATGGGCAAATGCGGTGCCCGCGAATTGAACGTCGTCTCCGACGTCGACGTGGTGTTCGTCGTCGGCAGCACCGACGACGAGGTGCTCGACGGCGACGCGCTCATCCGCGTGACCACCCGCCTCGCGGGCGAGCTCATGCGTGCGATCCACGATCCCGCCCACGAACCGCCGCTCTGGCAGGTCGACGCGAACCTGCGCCCTGAGGGACGTCAGGGCGCGCTCGTGCGCAGTCTCGCATCGATGCTCAGCTACTACGAGCGCTGGGCGAAAGCCTGGGAGTTCCAGGCGCTGCTGAAGGCGCGTCCCGTCGCGGGCGATCTCGCGCTCGGCGATGAGTTCGTCGCGCGCACCCGGCCGATGGTCTGGTCGAGCGGCTCGCGAGAGGACTTCGTCGGCTCGGTGCAGCGGATGCGCAGGCGTGTGACCGAGCACATCGCCGAGGAGGACATCCACCACCAGCTCAAGCTCGGGCCCGGCGGACTCCGAGACATCGAGTTCAGCGTGCAGCTCCTGCAGCTCGTTCACGGACAGTACGACGAGCGCCTGCGTCTCCGCGGCACGCTGGAATCCCTCGAGGCCCTGGTAGCGGGCGGATACGTCGCCCGCGAGGACGGCGAGCGGCTCGAGGCGGACTACGCGAATCTCCGACTGCTCGAGCACCGGCTGCAGCTGCGGGAGCTCCGACGTACGGCGCTGATGCCCCGCGACGCCGACGGGCTGCGCGTGCTCGCGCGTGCGTCTGGACTCGCCGCCACGGCGGACGAGCTGCGGCGGCGCTGGGAGGCGATCAAGCACGAGGTGCGCGAACTGCACCTGAAGATCTTCTATGCGCCGCTGCTCAGCGCAGTCGCCGCGCTGCCCGACGCCGAGTTCGTTCTCGGCGGCGACGAGGCCCGGGCCCGACTCGTCGGCATCGGCTTCCGGGACCCCGACGGCGCGATGCGGCACCTGACGGCCCTCACCTCGGGCGGCTCGCGCCGCGCCCGGATCCAGCGCAACCTGCTGCCGGTGCTGCTGCAGTGGCTCTCCTCCGGCACCGACCCCGACGCGGGGCTGCTCGCATTCCGGCGGGTGAGCGAGGCGAACCGAGACACCCCCTGGTACCTGCGGCTGCTGCGCGACGGTTCGGAAGCCGCCGAGCGTCTCACGCACGTGCTGTCGACCTCGCGGTTCGCCGCCGAACTGCTGGAGACGATCCCCGAGGCCGTCGCCTGGCTGGAGCGCGACGAGCTGATGAAGCCGACCTCCTTCGGCACGCTCCGTGCCGAGATGCGCGCGATGGCGTCGCGGCGGGCGACGGTCGACGAGGCCGCAGTGGCGCTGCGCGCCGCGCACCGGCGCGAGATCCTGCGCCTGGCGCTGGGACGGCTCGTCGGCGTGATCGACGACGAGGAAGTCGCCGGCGGGCTCGATGCCGCGCACGGTGCACTGCTCGACGCGCTGCTCCTCGCGCTGCGGGAGAGCGCACCCGAGACCGGGATCGAGCTCGCCCTGATCGGCATGGGCCGCTATGGAGGGCGCGAGCTCGGCTTCGCCTCGGACATCGACCTCGTCGCGGTGCATCGCGCGCTTCCCAGCACCGCTCCGGACGCCGCGACGCGCGAAGCCCTGCGCCTCGTCACGGAGCTGCGTCGGCTCGTCTCGGATCCCCGCTTCCCCGTCGACCTGGACTTCGACCTGCGTCCCGAGGGCAAGAGCGGTCCGCTCGTGCGCAGTCTCGACGCGTATCGCGCCTACTACGAACGCTGGTCGCTCGCGTGGGAGGCGCAGGCGCTGCTGCGCGCCCGCGCCGTCGCGGGCGATGTCGAGCTCGGTCGGGACTTCCTCGCGCTGGCCGACGAGATCCGCTTCCCGGAGCAGTTCGGCGAGAACGAGGTACGCGAGGTGCGGCGGCTCAAGGCGCGCGTCGAGGCGGAACGGTTGCCGCGGGGCGCCGATCCCCGGCGGCACCTCAAGCTCGGGCCGGGCGGCCTCAGCGACGTCGAATGGCTGGTGCAGCTGCTGCAGCTCGAGCACGGCGCGAGCATTCCCGCGCTCCGCACGGTGTCGACGCGCGAGGCGCTGCGCGCCGCCGTCGAGGCCGAGCTCATCGACGGCGAATCCGAGGAGTCGCTCCTGGACTCCTGGACGCTCGCGAGCACGCTGCGCTCGGCACTGACGCTCTGGTCGGGGCGCAGATCCGACAGCCTGCCGAACGACCGCACCGATCTCGAGGGCATCGCCGGGGTGCTCGGTCTGCCGAACGGCAGCACGGGTGAGATCGAGGAACGCTGGTTCGGCGCCGCGCGCCGCGCGCGAGCCGTGTTCGAGCGCGAGTTCTTCGGCTACGAAGACGGTCCGGGCGTCTCGATGTTCCGGCCATAGTCCGGCGCTTCAGGCCACTGCACCGGTCGTCCCGCGTCGCGATCGTGCACCGGGCCCAGTCTTACCGGATATGGTGCAGATATGAGCAGAGCGGTTCGATCCATCCTGGCCTTCGGCGCCGTCGGCATGCTCGGCGGCCTCCTCACGGCGTGCGCACCGGCGCCAAAGGAGATCACGATCGGCTACCGGACGGATTCCGTGACGGTCCCGGTCGGCGAAACCCTCGTGGTGGACTTCGGCACGATCAACTCGAGCGTCGGGGATCAGTGGGACATCACCGCCCAGCCCGATCCGGACGTGCTGGTCCCGGATACCCGGCGGGTCGAGCCCGAGGGGCCTCCGGAGCCCATCGGTGCGCCGCACGAGTTCGCCTATCGCTTCACGGCTCGCGCGAAGGGCACGACGACGATCGGCTTCGAGTATCGATTCCGAGGCGAGCTGCCGTCGGATCCCGCCGAACGGGACGCCGCAACGATCACCGTCACCGTGCGATAGCCGGAGCCGACCGGCTCGCGGGCCGGTCGGTTCCGGCGCACGCCGGCGGCGCACTTCGAGAGAACGGCTGCGGGGCCGGACCGAAATCGGCCCGACCCCGCAGGGGATCCTCGATCAGACCCCGTAGTAGAGCTCGAACTCGTACGGGTGGGGGCGCACCGACATCGGGCGGATCTCGAGGTCGTGCTTCAGATCGATCCAGGTCTGGATCAGCTCCTCGGTGAACACGCCCCCTCGAGCAGGTAGGCGTGGTCGGCCTCGAGTGCCGCGAGGGCCGCCTCGAGCGAGGTCGGCACCTGGGGGATGTTCTTGGCCTCCTCGGGGGGCAGCTCGTAGAGATCCTTGTCGATCGGTGCGAGCGGCTCGATGCGGTTGCGGATCCCGTCGAGGCCGGCCATCAGCTGTGCGGCGAACGCGAGGTACGGGTTGCCCGAGGCGTCGGGTGCGCGGAACTCGATGCGCTTCGCCTTCGGGTTCGAACCGGTCAGCGGGATGCGGACGGCTGCCGAGCGGTTGCCGGCCGAGTAGGCGAGGTTGATCGGCGCCTCATAGCCCTTGACCAGGCGGCGGTAGCTGTTGATGGTCGGGTTCGTGAACGCGAGCAGCGACGGTGCGTGGTGCAGGATGCCGCCGATGTACCAGCGGGCGATGTCGGAGAGGCCCGCGTAGCCGGCCTCGTCGTAGAACAGCGGCTCGCCGCCGTTCCAGAGCGACATGTGGGTGTGCATGCCCGAACCGTTGTCACCGAAGACGGGCTTCGGCATGAAGGTCGCGGTCTTGCCCCAGAGCTCGGCCGTGTTCTTGACGATGTACTTGAACTTCAGCACGTCGTCGGCAGCGGCGACGAGGGTGTTGAAGCGGTAGTTAATCTCGGCCTGGCCGGGTGCCCCCACCTCGTGGTGCGAACGCTCGAGCTGCAGGCCGGCGTCGATGAGGCGCAGCGAGATGTCGTCGCGCAGGTCGGCCTGCTTGTCGACGGGCGAGACGGGGAAGTAGCCGCCCTTGAGCGCGGTCGTGTTGCCGAGGTTGCCGCCTTCGATCTTGCGGCCCGAGTTCCAGTGGGCCTCTTCCGAGTCGATCTCGTAGAAGGTGCGCTGGGGGGTCGTCTCGTAGCGCACGGAGTCGAGGATGTAGAACTCGGCCTCGGGTGCGAAGAAGGCGGTGTCGGCGATGCCGGTCGAGGCGAGGTAGCGCTCGGCCTTCTTCGCGACCTGACGGGGATCCTTCGAGTAGATCTCGCCCGTGCGCGGGTTGAAGATGTCGAACAGCATGATCAGCGTGCGCTCGGCGCGGAACTGATCGATGTAGGCGGTGGTGACGTCGGGGATCAGCTGCAGGTCGGACTCTGCGATGCCGGCGAACCCGCGGATCGAGGAGCCGTCGAACATCTGGCCGACCTCGAAGAAGTCGAGATCCACGGTCGCCGCGGGGATGTTGAAGTGCTGCTGCACCCCGGGGAGGTCGGTGAACCGGATATCCAGGAATTTGACGTCCGTGTCTCGAATGAAGTCGATGACTTCCTGCGGGGTCTGAAACATGCTGCTCCTCAGAGTCGTGGCGGGCCGACACCGTGCGGTCGGACCGCGCTCCGCACGCGCGTTCTGCACCGTGCTGCCTACCACCTTAGAAGAGCATCGTTTCCGAAACATGTGTCCAATGTTTCCTGCGTGTTACGGTTCGGCGGCTCGATAGACTGGATCCCATGCCCGCTCCCACCACACCGCAGCGTTTCGGCGACCTCGAACCGAGCAAGTGGCCGGGGGAGCGCCTGGGCCTTCCCGCCGAGGGGCAGCGCTCCGTCGGGCGCATCGGCCGGCGCTTCGCCGCGATCGCCATCGACTGGGCCATCGCGACGCTGATCTCGCTGCTCTTCCCGCAGGGTCCCGCAACCTCCTTCATCACGCTCGGCATCTTCGGGCTCATGCAGATCCTGTTCATCCCCACCATCGGCGGGTCGATCGGGCACCGGATCATGGGCCTCCGGGTGGTCCCGCTGACCGGCGGGTGGATCGGCGCGTGGCGCCCGGTGGTGCGCACCGTACTGCTGCTCCTCGTCGTCCCCGTGCTCGTGTGGGACTCGGATCAGCGCGGCTTCCACGACAAGATCGCCGGAACGGTGCTCATCCGGGGCTGAGGTTTGGGTTTGGGCTTGGGCGCCCGGGTCTGACGTCTGATTGGGCTTCTGGCCCGAGTCCGGGGCCGAACTTTCCCGCTCCGAAGGAGATGCGTCTTCAGCAGGACGATCCCGCCGGATTCCTCCTTCGGGCGTCGGATCTCCTTCGGAAACGGGATCTGCTCAGACTTCTGAGGTCTCTCCGGAAACGAGCATGGCGGCCCCGACCGAAATCGGAGCCGCCATGCGAGAAGCGGCGGATCAACGCGGACGCTGCGCGCGCACCCTGTTCGGATCGATGCCCTTCGGGATTCCGACGGGCGAGCCCTGGAGCGAGGACAGGCGGTTGAACACGGCCTGCACCTCGTTGCGCCGCAGGGTCGGCTTGATCTTCGCGAGCGACCGGTTCAGCTTCGACACCGGAATACCGCCCTCGTCGGTGCCGACGTAGAGCTGGGTGATCTTGACGTTGGGCAGCACCCGCTTCACCTTGCGCTCCTCATCGATGAGGAGGCGCTTCGTGCGCTGAGCGGAGCCCTCGGCGATCAGCACGACGCCGCCGCGGCCGATGACGCGGTAGATCGCGTCCTGGTTGCGGGTGATCGCGATCGGCACCTCGGAACCGCGCCACGAACGGCGCAGCGCACCCTGCACGACCGCGCCGACTGCACCGGGCTTGCCCTCGATCTGGCGGTAGGCGACCGCTTCGGCGCGGCGGCCCAGCACGATCATCGCGATCAGGAGGCCGACCAGGATGCCGGTGAGCGGCCACATGATCCAGCCGAAGATGCTGTTGTTCAGGAGGAACGCGAGCAGCACCGCGACGAGGATCGGCGCGATGAAGCAGAGCAGCATGATGTAGGGCAGGTTGCGATCCTGCACCTTGGTGGTGCGATAGATCTGCACCATCTGCCGGATGCGACCGGGCTCCTTCTTCGCTGGAGTGTTCTGCTCTTTGGCCATACCTCCCAGGATACCGTGCGCGGGCGAGTCGGATTGACCCCTCACAGCGTGCATTCGCGGCGGAGTTACGCCCTGGGCGATCCGTCGATGGGAGAGAACGCCTCGGAGCATCGGGCCGAACGGCATGATGGCCGTTCCGCGCCGGATCAGCCGGCCCGAGAGATCAGGAGTCCCGCCCATGGATCATTCATCGTCGCGCTCGTCGCGCTCGTCGCCTCCGGCGTTTTCGAAGCGGCTCTTCCCCCGTATCCTCGCTCGCGGGCGCGTTTCCGAGCCTCCGATCCGCGCGGCCGAGGCGGCCTGGCGGGTGCTCCGTCTCTGCGCGGTGGCGATCGAGTCCCGCGCCGCAGGGTGGTGCCTCGGCCCCATCGGCCCTGGCGAAGTGGAATTCGTCGGCGTCGAATGCAGGAGGCCCCCTGCGCGAGGGCGGCTGGCCCGGCGCCGCGCGGTACGGTCCGGTCTCATGCACGAACGGGACGGGCACGGAGCGTTCTGCACGCTGATTGGCATCCCGGAGGAGTCGCTGCGCCGCCTCATCGAGTACTGGAGCCCGCCGGGCTGCGCCGAGTTCCTCGCCGAGGCGGTGGCCGAGGCCGTGGCAGTGCTGCGGGAGTCGACCCGCAGCGTCGAGTGGAACCGGGCGATGGCGCGCGAGGCGGTCGAGGGTGCGCTCTCGGAGAGGATCAGCATCCGTGCTCCGGCACTGGCTGCAGGTGAGACATCGCGTCGTGGGCGCCGGTGCGAGGTTCGGCGCTGAGACGGGCTGGAAACGGCTTCGGGCCGCGGCCTCCGAAGAGTGCCGCGGCCCGAAACCGGTCATCGCAACGCGACCGAGCCGAAGCCGACCGCGAGAGCGGGATCAGATCCCGAGGTTGCCCTCGAAATCGGCTGCCTCGAGACGCTGCTTCATCTGGGTGAGGAAGCGTGCGGCATCGGCGCCATCGATGGTGCGGTGATCGTACGAGAGCGCCAGGTAGACGGTCGAGCGGATTGCGATCGCGTCGCCGTCGGGGCCCGAGACCACTGCGGGCTTCTTGACGACCGCGCCGGTGCCGAGGATCGCGGACTGCGGAAGGAACACGAGCGGGGTGTCGAAGAGCGCCCCGCGCGAGCCGGTGTTGGTCAGCGTGAAGGTACCGCCCGAGAGCTCGTCCGGCGTCAGCTTGTTGTCGCGGGTACGCGCCGCGAGGTCGGCGATGTCCAGTGCGAGCTGAGCGATGTTCTTCTCGCCGGCATCGCGCACGACCGGGGTGAGCAGGCCGCGCTCGGTGTCGACCGCGATGCTGATGTTCTCGTGATCGGGGTAGACGATGCTGTCGCCGTCGACCGTCGAGTTGACGATCGGGTAGGTGCGGAGCGCCTCGGCAGCGGCCAGCGCGAAGAACGGCAGGAAGGAGAGCTTCGCGCCGGTCTTTGCGAGGAACTCGTCCTTCTTGGCCTGGCGCAGCTGGGCGACGCGGGTCACGTCGACCTCGACCACGGTGGTGAGCTGGGCCGTCGACTGCAGCGAAGCGACCGCGCGATCGGCGATCACCTTGCGGAGGCGGCTCATCTTCTGCGTGGTTCCGCGCAGCGGGAGACCTCGACGGCCGGAGCCTGCGCCGCGGGAGCGGCCTGGGCCGCGGCTGCAGCGGTCGGCTGCGCAGCAGCGAGCACGTCCTCCTTGCGGATGCGCCCGCCCACGCCGGTCCCCGCGATCGTCGAGAGGTCGACACCGTGCTGGTGCGCGAGCTTGCGAACGATGGGCGTGACGTAGCCTGCCGCCGCCGAGTCGGCCACGGGAGCCGCCGCCGGTGCCGCGGGGGCCGAAGCTGCCGGAGCAGCGGCGGGGGCCGCCGGCGCTGCGGGTGCGGGTGCCGCGGCAGGGGCCGGTGCGGCCGGTGCCTCCGGAGCCGGTGCGGCTGCGGGAGCCGGTGCGGCTGCGGGAGCCGGTGCGGCTGCGGGAGCTGCCGGGGCCGCGGAGTCACCGATGCGCGCAAGCGCGCCGCCGACCTCGACGGTCTCGTCCTCCTGGACCAGGATCGCCTGCAGCACGCCGGCCACGGGCGACGGGACCTCGGTGTCGACCTTGTCGGTGGAGACCTCGAGCAGCGGCTCGTCGACCTCGACCGAATCGCCGACGTTCTTCAGCCATCGGGTCACGGTGCCCTCGGTGATGCTCTCGCCGAGCGAAGGGAGCACGACCTCCTGGCCGTCGGCGGGCGCGGCGGGAGTCGAAGGAACCGCGACGTGCTCGGGCGCCGCCACGGGCTCGGCCGGAGCGGCGGGCGCCGCCACCGGCTCCGGAGCTGCGGGGGCCGCGACCGGCTCGGCCGCCGGGGCGGCCGGAGCCGCAGCGGACCCGCTTCCATCGCCGATACGTGCGAGCACCGCGCCGACCTCGGCCGTCTCGTCCTCCTGCACGAGGATCTCCTCGAGCACCCCCGCGATGGGGGAGGGGACCTCGGTGTCGACCTTGTCGGTCGACACCTCCAGCAGCGGCTCGTCGACTGCGACGGTGTCACCGACGTTCTTCAGCCAGCGGGTCACCGTCCCCTCGGTGACGCTCTCGCCCAGTGCGGGGAGGACGACCGATTCACTCATGACGTTTTCTCCGTTTCGTTCGTAAATCTCGGTGCCGCGCTCAGATGGCGTGCAGCGGCTTGCCGGCGAGCTTCAGCATGGTCTCGCCGATGGTCTCGTTCTGCGTGGGGTGGCCGTGGACGAAGGGTGCGACGTCCTCGGGGTAGGCCTCCCAGTTCACGATCAGCTGAGCCTCGCCGACGAGCTCGCCGACGCGGGCGCCGATCATGTGGACGCCGACCACCGGGCCGTCGTTCACCCGGACCGCCTTGACGGTGCCGGCGGTGCCGAGGATCGAGCTCTTGGCGTTCCCGGCCAGGTTGTACTCGTACGCGGTGACGTTGTCCTCGCCGTACTGCTCCTTGGCCTTCGCCTCGGTGAGGCCGACCGAGGCGATCTCGGGATCGCAGTAGGTGACCTTGGGGATGTTGACGTCCTGTACGACGACCGGGTTGAGCCCCGCGATCTCCTCCGCGACGAAGATGCCCTGCTGGTAGCCGCGGTGGGCGAGCTGCAGGCCGGGCACGATGTCGCCGACGGCGTAGACGCCGGGAACGTTCGTCGCGAGGCGCTCATCGGTCAGCACGAAGCCGCGATCCATCGAGATCCCGACCTCCTCGTAGCCGATGCCCTGGGTGACGGGCCCGCGGCCGACCGCGACCAGGAGGTAGTCGGCGGGCAGGGTCGTTCCGTCCTCGAGGGTGACGGTGACGCCGTTCGCATCCTGGGTGACGCCCTGGAAACGGACGCCGAGCTTGAAATCGATGCCGCGCTTGCGGAACGCTCGCTCGAGCTGCTTGGAGACCGACTCCTCCTCGTTCGGGACGAGGTGGGGCAGGCCCTCCACGATGGTGACCTCGGCGCCGAAGGAGCGCCAGACGCTCGCGAACTCGACGCCGATCACGCCGCCGCCGAGAATCACGACGCGCTTGGGGACCTCGGTGAGTTCGAGCGCCTGCTCGCTGGTGATCACGCGGCCCGAGATCTCGAGGCCGGGAAGGCTGCGCGAGTAGGAGCCGGTCGCGAGCACGACGTTCTTGCCGATGATGCGGTCGGCGCCCACCTGCACGGTGTTCGCGGCGACCAGGCGGCCCTCGCCCTCGATGACCGTGATGCCGTTGGCCTTGAGCAGGCCCTGCAGCCCCTTGTGCTTGCCGGCGACCAGGTTGGTGCGGAACTTCGTCACGCCGGCCATGTCGATGCCGGCGACGCTCGACAGCACGCCGTAGGCCTCGCCCTCGCGCGCCACGTCGGCGATCTCCGCCGAGTGCAGCAGCGCCTTGGTGGGGACGCAGCCGCGATGGAGGCAGGTGCCGCCCAGCTTGTCCTTCTCGATGACTGCGGCGGTGAAGCCGAGCTGTCTCGCTCGGATGGCTGCAGCGTACCCGGCGCTGCCGCCGCCGAGAACGACGATGTCAAACTGCTGATCGGCCAAGTGGGATCTCCCTCGGGTCGCATTCGAAAGAGCGGGCCGACGCGTGATCGGTCCACGGCTCACCAGCCTACTACTCCTCCGTGCCGACCAGGCCATTTGGCGACGCCCGGCGACGTTCGCTCTGGGCATGCCCTCGGCCCGCCCGTCGGCAGGGCCCGCTCCGTAGGATGGAGACGTGACCGATTCGATCTTCTCCGCAGAGTACGCCGAACGCCGCGCGACCGTTCCCAAGGGCATTCCGCTCCTGGTCGCGCTGCGCGGCATCAGCGACGCCGGCGGGGTGGTGGCGCAGCTCGAGGAGTACCTCTGGGAGCGCACCGAGCCGCAGGAGATCGTGCGCTTCGACTCGGACCTGCTGCTCGACTACCGCGCGCGCCGGCCGGTCATCACCTTCGTCGAGGACCACCTGGTCGATTACGCGCCCGAGGAGCTGTCGCTCGCGCTCGCGCACGACGAGCTCGGCGCACCGTTCCTCCTCCTGAGCGGCTACGAGCCCGACTTCCGCTGGGAGCAGTTCATCGACGCCGTGCTCATGCTGGTGCACGAGTTCGAGGTCTCCACCACGGTCTGGACCCACGCGATCCCGATGCCCGTTCCCCACACCCGTCCGATCCGGGCCACGGTCAGCGGGAGCCGCGACGATCTGATCGAGGCGCGTTCGGTATGGAAGCCGACGACCAAGCTCGCCGCCTCGGCCGGCCACGTGCTCGAATACCGGCTGCACTCGCTCGGTGAGGACGTCGTCGGATTCGCGTTCCTCGTGCCGCACTACCTGGCGAACACCGAGAATCCCGACGTGCTGCTCGCCGCGCTCGACGGGATCATGGCGGCCAGCGGACTGATCCTGCCGACGGACGAGGTCCGGGAGGCGGCTCGAGCGTTCAACGTCCAGGTCGACACGCAGATCGCCGAGAACGAGGAGTCCACCGAGATGGTGCGCAATCTCGAGCTGCGCTACGACGAATACATGGAGGATCAGACCACCCGGTCGCCTCTCGTGAGCGAGGACGGATCGCTCCCGACCGCGGATCAGCTCGCGAGCGAGCTCGAACGGTTCCTGCGCGAGCAGCGCGACCCCGGGAACGGCGGCGCCTCCGGCGGGGGCGCTCCGGGCGGCCCCGGGCTCGTCTGAGCGCGGCTCCGAGAACGCGGAGCGATTTCGCTGGACGCTGAACTCGATCGGAATGGTCGGGAGCGTGCCCGCGCACGTGCAATAATTGCAGCACAGCCCATTCAATCCGGCTCTCGCGCGTGCGCGGGAATACGCCGGGCTTGACATGGGTTTTCACGCTGTGTGCAGGTTTTGCGGAAGATCGCTCGACCTGGACACGGAGGATCTCGACACAGAGAGGCGGCTGCGTGGCCACTGCACCCACCACCAAGACTCGTGCCACTTCGGCTGAGGACGCGACCGAGACGGAAGCGCCGAAGAGCGCTGCCAAGAAGGCTGCCTCCACGAAGGCGAGCGCGACCAAGAAGGCCGCCGCGACGAAGGCTCCTGCCGAGAAGTCGACGGCCGCTGCCAAGGCCGCTGCTGCGAAGAAGCCCGCGGCGAAGAAGCCGGCGACGCGCAAGCGCGCCCCGAAGGAGCCGGATCCCGTCGCGGAGGCCGCGCTCGCTCCCGACACCGACGAGACGGTCCCCACCGATACCGCGGCGATCCCGGTCGTCCCGGCCGTGCAGCTGCCGACCGGCGCGATCCGCATCAAGGACTCCGACGAGGAGGACGTGCCGACGGTCACGACCGCGATCCCCGGCGCCACCGCCGACCCGGTCAAGGACTACCTCAAGCAGATCGGCAAGGTCGCGCTGCTGAACGCCGCCGAAGAGGTCGAGCTGGCGATGCGCATCGAGGCCGGCCTGTTCGCAGAGGAGAAGCTGGCGACCGAGAAGGGCCTGCCCAAGAAGCTCGAGCGCGAGCTGAAGTGGGTGGCGCGCGACGGCCAGCGGGCGAAGAGCCACCTGCTCGGCGCCAACCTCCGCCTCGTCGTGTCGCTCGCGAAGCGCTACACCGGCCGCGGCATGCAGTTCCTGGATCTGATCCAGGAGGGAAACCTGGGCCTCATCCGCGCGGTCGAGAAGTTCGACTACACCAAGGGCTTCAAGTTCTCGACCTACGCCACCTGGTGGATTCGTCAGGCGATCACGCGAGCCATGGCCGACCAGGCCCGCACCATCCGCATCCCGGTGCACATGGTCGAGGTCATCAACAAGCTCGCGCGCGTCCAGCGCCAGATGCTGCAGGACCTGGGTCGTGAGCCCACTCCCGAGGAGCTGAGCCGCGAACTCGACATGACCCCTGAGAAGGTCGTCGAGGTCCAGAAGTACGGGCGCGAGCCGATCTCGCTGCACACCCCGCTCGGCGAGGACGGCGACAGCGAATTCGGCGACCTCATCGAGGACACCGAGGCGGTCGTGCCCGCCGACGCCGTCGGCTTCACGATGCTGCAGCAGCAGCTCGAGCAGCTGCTCGACTCGCTCTCGGAGCGCGAGGCCGGCGTGATCCGCATGCGCTTCGGGCTCGGCGACGGCATGCCGAAGACCCTCGACCAGATCGGCGACACCTTCGGCGTGACGCGCGAGCGCATCCGCCAGATCGAGTCGAAGACCATGGCGAAGCTGCGGCACCCTCACGGTCCCAGCAGCTGCGCGACTACCTCGAGTAGGCCGCCAGACACGAGAAAAGCCCCGGCTCCGGCCGGGGCTTTTCCGTTGTCCCGCCGATCCTCGCGGATGGCGGTCCGTGCGAACCGCTACGCGTTCAGGCGGGCGGTCTCGTCGTGCCAGACCTCGGCGATCGGGCGGAGCTTCGCCTCGTGCTTGCGGGCGTGATGCGCGCAGAACAGCAGCTCGCTGCCGTTCAGCATCGCGCGCACGTACGCCTGGGCGCCGCAGCTGTCGCAGCGGTCGAGCGCGTCGAGGGGACGATCCGCCCGGGCCTGGGCCTCGGTGCGATCCTGCTCGAGTGTCGTCATGGCTACCTCCCGTACGTGTTTGGTGATCCCATCAAAGCACGCGCAGCCCGGGAAACGGCTCGATTCGGCGGCCGTTTCGCTGACCGCGTAGCCCGAGCCGGCCGTCGCCGCGTACAGCGCCCGTTCACCGGCCCGTTTTCGGCACGCGCCGGGAAACGGCGCCCCGGTGTCGGAGGTCTCGCCTACAGTAGATCCGTCCCCAGAGAAAGAGGTGCCGCAACCGTGGCCGAGTCGAGCTATTCCGCCCGCCATCTCACCGTGCTCGAAGGGCTCGAGGCCGTGCGCAAGCGGCCGGGCATGTACATCGGCACGACCGATTCGCGCGGGCTCATGCACTGCCTCTGGGAGATCATCGACAATTCGGTCGACGAAGCGCTCGCGGGCCACGGCTCCGAGATCGGCGTCGTGCTGCACGCCGATGGCAGCGTGACCGTGACCGACCGGGGCCGCGGCGTCCCCGTCGACATCGAGCCCCGGAGCGGCCTCACCGGCGTCGAGCTCGTGTACACGAAGCTGCACGCCGGAGGCAAGTTCGGCGGCGGCGGCTATGCCAGCTCCGGCGGCCTGCACGGCGTGGGCGCCTCCGTGGTCAACGCGCTGTCGTCCCGCCTCGACGTCGAGGTCGACCGCGACGGCAAGACCTGGGCGATGTCGTTCCGCCACGGTGAACCCGGCATCTTCGACGGCGACAGCCCGTCGAGCCCGTTCACCGCATTTGAGGACGCCTCGGAGCTGCGCGTCATCGGCAAGGTGAAGAAGGGCGTCACCGGCACCCGCGTCCGGTACTGGGCGGACCCGCAGATCTTCTTGAAGGAGGCACGCTTCGAATCCGACGCGCTCGTCGCGCGCGCCCGGCAGACCGCGTTCCTGGTCCCAGGGCTCGGGATCGAGATCCGAGACGAGCGTCCCGAGGGGCTCGACGAATCGGGTGCGCCGCAGGTGCACCGTTTCGCCTACGAGGGCGGCATCTCCGAGTTCGTCGATTTCCTTGCGGTCGATGCGGCGCTGACGGAGACCTGGCGGGTCACGGATTCCGGCACGTTCACCGAGACCGTTCCCGTCATGGACGAGGCGAGCGGCGCGCTGGTCTCCCGGGAAGTGGAGCGCACCTGCGAAGTCGACGTCGCGCTGCGCTGGGGCACGGGCTACGACACCGAGATCCAGACGTTCGTGAACATCATCTCGACGCCCAAGGGCGGCACGCACCTGGCCGGTTTCGAGCAGGGTCTGGTGCGGTTCTTCCGCAAGCAGATCGAACAGAACGCACGAAAGCTCAAGGCCGGCTCCGACAAGCCGGAGAAGGACGACATCCTCACCGGCCTCACCGCGGTCGTCACGGTCCGGGTGCCCGAGCCCCAGTTCGAGGGGCAGACGAAGGAGGTGCTCGGCACCGCTGCAGTGCGCCAGATCGTCACGCGCGCGATGACGAAGGGCCTCGAGGAGCGCTTCGCCTCCACCCGTCGGCAGGACAAGGCCGAGACGGCCACCCTGCTCGAGAAGATGGTCTCCGAGATGAAGTCCCGCATCTCGCTGCGGGCTCAGCGGGACACCGCACGGCGCAAGTCCTCGCTCGAGAGCTCCTCGCTTCCGGCGAAGCTGATCGACTGCCGCTCGCGCGATGTCGCCGATACCGAGCTCTTCATCGTCGAGGGCGACAGCGCGCTCGGAACGGCGCGCCCCGCCCGAGACAGCGAGTACCAGGCGCTCCTGCCGATCCGGGGAAAGATCCTCAACGTGCAGAAGGCGTCGGTCGCCGAGATGCTGAACAACGCCGAGTGCGGATCCATCATCAAGGTCATCGGGGCCGGCTCCGGTCGCGACTTCGATATCGAGTCCGCGCGCTACGGCAAGGTCATCCTCATGAGCGACGCGGACGTCGACGGTGCACACATCCGCACCCTCCTGCTGACGCTCTTCTTCCGATACATGCGCCCGATGCTCGAAGCCGGTCGCGTCTACGCGGCCGTACCGCCGCTGCACCGCGTCGTCGTGCAGAACGCCGGGCGCAAGCCGAACGACGTGATCTACACCTACAGCGAGAAGGAACTGCAGACGCTGCTCTCCGACCTGCGCCGTCGCGGCAAGAAGTACCAGGAGCCGATCCAGCGCTACAAGGGCCTGGGCGAGATGGACGCTGACCAGCTGGCCGAGACGACCATGGATCGCGCGCACCGCACGCTGCGGCGCGTGCGCGTCGAGGACGCGCACTCCGCCGCGCAGGTGTTCGAACTGCTCATGGGCAACGACGTCGCGCCGCGCAAGGAGTTCCTCGTCGAGAACGCCGACGACCTCGACCGCGAGCGCATCGACGCCTGACCCGCGCTTGCGGGGCCGAGCCGGGGCGCTCGCTGATACGCTGATCCCGACAGCACCTAGGGTTCCGGGGCCGAGCGCCCGCCTGGTCCGAGCGGTGCCACGCCGGGATCCGCATCGCGGCGTCATCTGAACGGACAAAAGCCTGGAGGAACCGGACCCGACGCACCATCGCGCCGGGGAGGAGGTTCCGACGTGTCCGCTTTCGCCATCGCTCTCGTGCTCTCGGCCGCAGTCTGCCACGCCGCCTGGAACATCGTGGCACACGGGTCCAGCGGCTCCGGCCTTCCGTTCCTCTGGTGGGGAGCGGTCATCGCCAGCGGGCTCTGGGCGTTCGCCATTCCGTTCACGGATGGTCTGGAGGGGGCGGATCCCTGGGCGTTCCTCATCGGCGCCGCCGTGTCGGGCGTGCTCCACGTCGGCTACATGCTCGCGTTGCAGCGAGGATATGCCTCCGGAGACCTCACCACCGTCTATGCGACCGCGCGGGGAAGCGGGCCGATCCTCACCGGACTCTTCGCGCTGCTCGTCCTGGGGGAGCGGCCGGGGCCGCTCGCGATCGTCGGCGCGCTGGTCGTCGTGCTCGGGGTGATCGCGGTCGGGGCGATCGGTCGTCCGCGCACCCCGCTGCGCACGCGCCCGATTCGGCGGCGCGGGATCCCGTCCGAGGTCGTCTGGGGTGTGCTCACGGGCGTCGCGATCGCCGGCTATACGGTGTGGGATGCGATCGCGATGAACCGAGTGGGCCTTCCCGCAGTCGCCTACTTCGTCGGATTCACCGTGACCGAGGTGCTGGGCTTCAGCCTGCTCCTACTCCGCAGACGCGACGAGGGCCCGTCGCTCGGTGCGGTGGTTCGGACCCAGTGGGGGCGTCTGCTCGCCTTCGGCGTGCTCTCGCCGCTGTCGTACATTCTCGTGCTCACCGCGACGAAGATCGCGCCGATCGCGCTCATCGCGCCGATGCGCGAGGTGAGCGTGATCCTCGTGAGTCTCTACGGCGTCTGGCGGTTCAGACAGGACCGTGCGGTGCTGCGCATCGGCGCGGCCGGTGTGGTCGTGGTCGGGATCGCACTGATCGGGTCGGCCTGACTCGAGATCAGGGCGCGGTGCCGACGAAGGCCGCCGCGCCGTCGAGCGGCAGGCCCGAGCCGTCGCGCTTGCCGAGGGTGTCGGGCAGCTTGCGCGCCGCACCGTCCGAGGCCAGGGCGCGGGGCTCGCCGGTCCCGACCCAGGCGCAGGCGATCTGGTCCTCCCACTTGAGGAAGCGCTGCGCGCGGACGCCGCCGGTGCCGCGCCCCTTCGCCGGGAACTCGGCCCAGTCGGAGATCTTGGCGGTGCCCACGTCGGTGCCCGGCAGCGTCAGGGAGCTGTCGGCGATCGTGACGACCCGCGCCTCGGCGCCGGGCTCCACCGCGCCGGCGAACACGACCTTGGCATCGGTCCCGAGGCGGATGCCGGCCATGCCGCCGGCCGGGCGCCCTGCGGGCGCACCGACGATGCAGGGAAGCGCAGCAGCTGCGCGTCGGACGCCACGACGGCGAACTCGAAGTCGTCGGGAGCGGGGAACGCCGAGACGAGTTCGTCACCCGCCTTGAGGCCGATGACCTCGAAATCGGGCTTGGCCGGCAGCTCGGTGAGCACGACCCGCTTCACCGTGCCCTGCGCGGTGAAGAGGCCGACGGGCTGCTCGGTCTCGAGCTGCACGACGCCGACGACCCGGACCTTCTTGTCGGTGACGCCGATGTAGTCGGTCAGCTTGACGCCGGCCGAGAACGCGATGGACGCCGCGGGGACGAGCGGTAGGTCGACCGGGGTGAACCGGTGCAGCGTGCCGTCGCTGAGGATCGCACCGAGCTCTCCGCGCACGGTGGAGTCGACGCGCGCGAGCACCGCGCCGTGCTTGGTGGCGCGCGAGGTGCTGCGCACCGGATCGAGCGCCTCGGGATCGCGATCGACGCGCAGCGCCCGGCCGGTGACCGAGAGCAGCACGGTGCACGGGGTGTCCGCGACCTGGAGCGCTGCGGCGCCCGCTGGTGCGCGGGTCGGACGGGCGACGGCTCCGGTGAGCACGGTGCGTCGCGGCGTGCCGTACGCCTCCGCAGCGGCATCCATCTCGTTCGCGACGACGGCGTGCAGGCGCTCGGGGCTGCTCAGGATCTCGAGCAGCTGCTCGATCTCGGATTGCAGCTGATCGCGCTCGGCCTCGAGCTCGACCCGCGAGAACTTGGTCAGGCGGCGCAGCCGGAGCTCGAGGATGTATTCCGCCTGCGCCTCGGACAGGTCGAACACCTGCATGAGTCGCCCTCGCGCGGTCTCGGCGTCGTCGCTCGTGCGGATGAGCTGGATGACCTCGTCGATATCGAGGATCGCGATGAGGAGGCCTTCGACGAGGTGGAGGCGCTCGCGCCGCTTGCGCAGCCGGAACTCGGAACGGCGCTTGACCACCGAGACGCGGTGGTCGAGGAACACCCGCAGCATCTCGCGCAGGCCCAGGGTCTGCGGCTGACCGCCGACGAGCGCGACCGAGTTGATGCTGAACGAGTCCTCGAGCGGGGTGTAGCGGTAGAGCTGTTCGAGGACCGCCTCGGGCGAGAACCCGGTCTTGAGGGTGATGACGAGGCGCAGGCCGTTCTTGCGATCGGTGAAGTCCTGCACGTCCGAGATGCCGGAGAGCTTCTTGGACTCGACGCCCTGCTTGATCTTCTCGATCACGCGCTCGGGGCCGACGAGGTAGGGGAGCTCGGTCACGATGAGGCCGGTGCGGCGCGCCGTGAGCTGCTCGACCGCGACCTTCGCGCGAGTGCGGAACGCGCCGCGACCGGTGCGGTAGGCGTCCTTGACGCCGTCGAGGCCGACGATGATGCCGCCGCCGGGCAGGTCGGGGCCGGGAACGAACTCCATGAGCTCGTCGACGGTCGCCGACGGGTTGAACAGCAGGTGCTTGGCGCCCTCGACCACCTCGAGGAGATTGTGGGGCGCCAGATTGGTCGCCATGCCGACGGCGATGCCGCTCGCGCCGTTGACCAGCAGGTTCGGCACCGCGGCGGGCAGCACCTCGGGCTGCATGATCTGGTTGTCGTAGTTGGGGACGAAGTCGACGACGTCCTCGTCGAGGGACTCGGTCATGGCGAGCGCCGCTCCGGCGAGCCGGGCCTCGGTGTACCGGGAGGCCGCCGGGCCGTCGTCGAGCGACCCGAAGTTGCCGTGGCCGTCGACCAGCGGCAGGCGCATGGCGAAGTCCTGGGCGAGACGCACGAGCGCGTCGTAGATGGAGGAATCGCCGTGGGGGTGCAGCTTGCCCATGACCTCGCCGACGACACGGGCCGACTTGACGTGGCCCTTCTCGGGACGGAGCCCCATATCGGTCATCATGAACAGGATGCGGCGCTGCACCGGCTTCATGCCGTCGCGGGCGTCAGGGAGCGCCCGCGAGTAGATCACCGAGTAGGCGTACTCGAGGAACGAGGCCTCCATCTCGTTCGAGATGTCGATGTCCTCGATCCGTTCGACGCCGGATGCCGCGTCTGCTGGGGTCGTGTCGCTCACGGGGCCGATCACGTGCCTTTCGGTCTTCGGGGCGCGCGACGGGCGTCGCGCAGCTGCAGCTGGGCGCGCATCGCGCGGATACGATGGTGGTCATGCTACCGACGCCCACCGACAACGGTGCGAGGCTGGCCGCGATTCTCCCAACCGGGCTGGCCTGTCTGGCTCCCGCGCTGGGTTCCACGGCCGCCGACGTACTCGACCGCGCATTCGACGGCGCGCCCGGACCCGACGGCGGCCCCGCGCCCCTCGCCGACCTTCCGGAACTGCGGTCCCTGGTGCTGATCGTGGTCGACGGCCTCGGGCACGCCAACCTGCAGGAGCGCGCGGGGCACGCGCGCACGATCCTGTCGATGCCCGGACGGCGGATCGAGACCGTCGCGCCGTCGACCACGGGCGCCGCCCTCACGACGCTCACCACGGGGCGCCTGCCCGGGAGCCACGGGCTCATCGGGTACCGGATCCGGCATCCCGAGCTGGGGCTCGTCACGACGCTCCGCGACTGGGACGGTATCGATCCCATCCGTTCCTGGCAGCGCGCCGAGCCGCTGTTCGGCCTCGCCGCCCGGCTGGGCGTGCGGCCGCTCGCGATCGGGAGACCCGCGCACGCCGACGGCGGCCTCACGCGCGCGATCCTGTCGGGCGCCGAGTACCTCGGCGGGCAGCGCATCGAGGACCGCTTCGCGCTGGCCTCCCAGGCGGTGCGCGGCCCCGATCCGGTGCTCGCCTACCTCTACGTCGACGAGCTCGACAAGGCCGGTCACGAGCAGGGATGGGGGAGCGATGCCTGGCTGGCGCGGCTCGAGCAGCTCGACGCTGCGCTCGACGGCTTCCTGCGCGGGCTCCCGGGCGGCGTCGGCGTCGTGCTCACCGCGGACCACGGCATGGTCGATGTGCCGCAGCACGGGCAGATCGTGCTGGACGACGACCCGATCCCCGGCGTCGCGTCGATCGGCGGCGAGCCGAGGTTCCGGTCGCTGTATCTCGAGGACGGCGTCGAGCCCGAGTCCGTCGCGCGCGAGGTCGAGGCCCGGCTCGGCAAGCTGGCCTGGATCGGCACGCGCGAGTCGGCGATCGCCGCGGGGTGGTTCGGAGACACCGACCCGAGCGTCGCGCCACGGCTCGGCGAGGTGCTGGTCGCCGCGCGCAAGCAGGTGGCCTTCACCCTGCGCGGCGACGACCCCCGTGCGCTCGCCATGGTCGGGCAGCACGGCAGCCTGAGCGCCGAGGAGCGGGGGATCCCGCTGCGTCTCGGCGGTGCGCTGGCCGGGAGCGGATTCGCGGGCGCCGTCGCCCGTGTCGCCGACCGCGTTCGCTGACTCGGGGCCGTCGTGCCGCCGGCCGGCAGCCGCGCCGGCGGGACCCGGCGGCTAGGCCGGATCGTCCTCGCTGCGGGTGCCGAACAGGATGTCGTCCCAGCTCGGGATCGATGCACGGCGCTTGCGCGACCCCTGGCGGCCCTGATCGTCCGCTGGCGCGGCCTCGGGCTGGCTCGTCTCCGCCGACTTCGGCGATTCCGCGGGCGCGGTGCGTTCGGGAATCGCGGCCGGAGCGAGCCCGCGCACCGCCGCCAGCCGCTCCGTCGGCGCCTCGTCGCGGGGGCTCCGGGCTCCGGGGCGGGGCCGGGCTCGTCCGCGGTCTCCGTCGCCTGCTGCGCGCTCTCGCGCAGGGCCTGGTCGCGCTCGCCCCGGCGACGGCGGAGCGCGTCGAGGAGGTCGGCGGTCTGGCCGAGGTCGGTCAGCTCGGGCTGCGGGGTGTTGATGGCGCGCTGGTCGATACCGCGGCGGCGCTCGTACTCGGCCTCCGGATCCAGCGGGGCCTTCTCGGCCTCGACGGGCGGCTCGGCGTCGGCGACGGGAGCCTCCGGCTCCGCGGCCTGTTCGCCGGCGAAGGTCTCGGCGTCGAAGCGGCCGGCCGGCCCGGCCTCGCCGGAATCGACCGCGCGGAGCTTCGGGATCAGGCGGTCGCCGACGTCGCCCTGCTTCGAGAGCGATACCGCGTCGGGGGTGAGCGGCGCGAGGATCTGCTTGCGGTGCTCGAACGACCACACCGCGCGGTGCTCCACGTCGTGCGAGATGAACTCGAGGGCGATCATCCAGCCGGCCTCCTCGTCGCGCCAGGAGCTCCACTCGGGGATCTCCGCGCTCAGCGCGATGAGACGCTCGCCGATGACCGCGCCGAAGCGCTCGGGCTCCTCGCCGGAATCCTCCTGGCCGACGCGCACCGGGTCGGTGCGCACGGGCACGGCCTGGGCACGTTCCAGGATGTACCGGCGCTCGGCCAGCACGGGTTCCTCGTAGCGCTCGATGACCTCCTCCTCGACGCCGACGATCTCGGCGACCTCGGAGCGGGACTTGCCCGCGCGGATCAGCGACTGGATCTCGCGGGGGTTGACGCGCGGCCCCGTGCGGGCCTTGCGTCCGAGGTGACGGAGCTCGGCGAGCACGGTGTCGTCGACGACCAGGCGAAACTCCTCGCCGCTCTCGGACGCGACGACGAGCGACTGCTCGTCGCGTCGGACCAGGCGCAGTTCTTCCATCGGTTCTTCCTCCCGCTGATTCGCCCACCAGAGTGGCATGCTCGGGCCCGGGACGCGCGGATTGACGCGGGCGGGTGGGAAATTCGCGGGCGAGTCGATGGGGAACGGGCGGTTTCGAGGCGGGCCCGAGCGGAACCGGATCAGCTTCCAGCGAACTCACGGGGGCCGCGGTTTGCGTTCCTTCGCCGGGTGGGGCAGACTATCGCCGCCGAATGGATGACACGTCGCGCAACCGACGGGAGTAGCAGGAGAGAATGGCCACCGATTACGACGCACCGCGCAAGTCCGAAGAAGAGTCCGATTCGATCGAGGCTCTGAAGGAACGCGGCCCGGCCAAGGGTGCGTCGGGCATCGATTCCGAGGACGCCGACAACCCCAGCTTCGACCTGGGCGGGTCCGATCTCTCCGACGTCGAGCTCGACGTGGTCGTGCTTCCCCAGCAGGACGACGAGTTCACCTGCGTGAACTGCTTCCTGGTGCGTCACCGCTCGCAGATGGATCACGAGACCGATCTCGGTCCGATCTGCGCGGAGTGCGCGCGATAGACGCGCCAGCGGCTAGCGGGCGGACTCCGCGGCAGCGCATCGCGCTGGCCCACAGAGCGCAGCGTGGGGTGGCGGAGTGCGCGCGATAGACGCGCCAGCGGCTGGCGGGCGGACTCCGCGGCAGCGCATCGCGCTGGCCCACAGAGCGCAGCGTGGGGTGGCGGAGTGCGCACGATAGACGCATCGATCGAGAATGAAGAGCGCCGCTCCCGTCACTGACGGGAGCGGCGCTCTTCTCGTGCGCGGGGCAAGAGGGCTCAGGACTTGCCGAGCGCCTTCGCGAGCCGCTCGGGGTGGCGCGTGGTCAGGATCCACGAGGGTGCCGGATCCTTCGGGTCGGTGATCGCGATGCGCACGCCGCGGTGGATCCAACCGCGGATCACGAGGTGCGTCCGGGCGTCGAGGCCGGGCCCGATCGCGGTGCGCAGCGCGTCGGCGCCGAGCGCTTCGACCTCGCCGAGGAACTCGACGGGGATGCGTGCGCGACCCGCGGCGAGCATGCCGTCCCGAACCGTGATGGTGGGGCTCAGTAGCACGAGCGTTCCCGCGATGATCAGGTAGACGAGGATCGCGACCGGCAGCGCCAGCGTCCGGTCGATGGGCGTGACGACGAGCGTCACCGCCGGGATCAGCAGCAGCAGGACCCCGAGGAGCGCCGGCGTCGGCCAGAGTCGTTCGTGATAGCTGGGGGAGGCCTGCGTCTGCGTCATGCTCTCCATTATCCCGGGTCCGGATCCGGTAGCCTGTCCGGTGTGATCGATCCCGTTGAGATTCCCATCCGTGCCGAGCAGATTCCGAGCTATGCGATGCCCGGCGATGCGGGCGCCGACCTGCGCAGTACCGAGTCCGTGCTGCTGGCTCCGGGGGAGCGCCGGCTCGTGGGCACGGGCGTCTCGATCGCGCTGCCGGAGGGCTTCGCCGCATTCGTCATGCCGCGCAGCGGGCTCGCGGCCAAGCACGGGGTGACCGTGGTCAACGCGCCCGGCACCGTCGACGCCGGGTATCGCGGCGAGATCAAGGTCGCGCTGCTCAACACCGACCGCACCTCGGCCTTCCAGGTCGAGTCGGGCGACCGGATCGCCCAGCTCGTCGTGATGCCGGTGGTCCGTGCGGAGTTCGTCGCGGTCGACGAACTCCCGGAGAGCTCGCGCGGTGCGGGCGGCTTCGGATCGACCGGCGTGCGCGACGCCTGACGGCCCCCGATCGGGCGCGTCCCCTGCGGCACGCCGAACGTTCTTCCCCAACAGAAAGACCAGAGACATCATGAGCGACGAGACTCCCCAGAACGCGTCGAACCGATCCTCCGCGGCGAACGCCGACGAGCTGGAGCTCCACGAGGCCGCTGCGCCGGAGGTGGACGACGCGAAGTCGGCGCCGGTCGACCGGGAGGCCGCGGGTCCCTACGACGCCAGCGAGGTTCCGGCCATGCGGCCCTACGTGGATCTCGGCGGCATCAAGGTCGCGCCGCGCGAGGGCCTGCAGCTCCGCCTCGAGGTGGATGAGCGCGCGCAGCGCGTCGTGGCGGTGTCGCTCGAGTACGCGGAATCGCTCCTGCAGGTGCAGGCGTTCTCCGCCCCGAAGACGACGGGCCTGTGGAACGAGGTGCGCACCGAGATCGCCCAGCAGCTGGGTTCGCAGGGCGCGGAGGTCTCGCACGAGGACGGCGAGCTCGGCCCGGAGCTCCTCGTCCGCAGCGCCGGGACGAATGAGCAGGAGGTCCGGCTGGCCCGGTTCGTGGGCGTCGACGGCCCCCGCTGGCTGCTGCGCGGCGTGATCATGGGGCGCGCCGCGGCGGAGGCCGACGCGAAGGCACGGGTCATCGAGCTCTTCCGCGAACTCGTGGTGGTGCGCGGTGACGAGCCGATGCCTCCCAGCGAGCTCCTCGAGCTCAAGGTGCCCGCCGGGCTCGCGCAGGGCGAGACCGGGGTGCAGCAGGCGTGACCGAGTCCGACCCCCGCGAAGGCGCTGACTCGGCCGAGAGCCCGGCCGAGTCCGGCATTCCGGCCGAGTCCGGGGCGGGACGCCTGCGGGTCGGCGGCGCGCTCGGGCGCACGGTCGAGGCGGGGCTCAGCGGCGAAGCGGTCTCGGCGAGCGGGGTGCTCGCCGCCATCGGCGGCTGGCGCGGCGTCGCCGAGGCGCTGCTCCCCGGCGTGCTGTTCCTGGCGATCTTCGTGTGGACGCGCGACCCGCGGCTCTCCGCGATCGCGCCGGCCGCGCTCGCGGTGATCGCGATCGCGATCCGGCTGCTGCGGAAGGAGCCGCTCACCGCCGCCTTCTCGGGCGCCGTCGGTGTCGCGATCTGCGTGGGCGTCACGCTGATCTCGGGCCGGGGGCAGGACTTCTTCCTGCCGGGCTTCTGGATCAACGGCGCATGGTCCGTCGGTCTCGCGATCTCGCTGCTCGTCGGATGGCCGCTCCTCGGCTTCGCCGCCGGCGCGCTGACGGGCGACCTCACCGGGTGGCGCAAGCAGCGGCCGCTGCGCCGCGCGGCGACGCTCTGCACGCTGCTCTGGCTCGCGATGTTCGTGCTGCGCCTGGCCGTGCAGCTCCCGCTCTACGCGAGTGCTCAGGTCGAGGCGCTCGGCGCGGCGCGATTGGTCATGGGGACCCCGCTGTTCGCGCTCGTCGTGCTGTTCTCCTGGCTCGTCCTGAGCCGGGTCACCCGCGCGACGCAATCATCCGATGAATCGCCCGCAGTCGACACGCCGAGCGCGTCGGGCCAATGACGGTTCTGCCCAGCAAACTCGGCTAGAATTATCTCGACGTCAAGACAAATCGCTGACGTCCACGCCGGCTGCGCCTGCCGAGATGCGAACCGCTCCGAAGGGGTGCAGACTGGTGGCAGCAGCAGCACCCTGACTCACGAAGGAGAGCGGCCATGGCAGCAGTCAATAGTTTCGGGGCCCAGAGCACCCTGACCGTCGGTGGCAAGGATTACCAGATCTACCGCATCGACAAGGTTCCCGGACACGAGCGGCTGCCCTACAGCCTCAAGGTGCTCCTCGAGAACCTGCTTCGCACCGAGGACGGCGCGAACGTCACCAAGCAGCACGTCGAGGCGCTCGGCAACTGGGATCCCAACGCCCAGCCCGACACCGAGATCCAGTTCACCCCCGCGCGCGTGATCATGCAGGACTTCACCGGCGTGCCCTGCATCGTCGATCTCGCGACCATGCGCGAGGCGATGGCCGACCTCGGCGGGGACCCGCAGCGTATCAACCCGCTCGCCCCGGCCGAGCTCGTGATCGACCACTCGGTCATCTCCGACGTGTACGGCAGCGCCGGCGCCTTCGACAAGAACGTCGAGATCGAGTACCAGCGCAACGGCGAGCGCTACCAGTTCCTCCGCTGGGGCCAGGGCGCCTTCGACGACTTCAAGGTCGTCCCGCCCGGGACCGGCATCGTCCACCAGGTCAACATCGAGTACCTGGCGCGAGTCACCTTCACCCGCGAGATCGATGGCGTGCTCAACGCCTACCCCGACACCTGCGTCGGCACCGACTCGCACACGACCATGGAGAACGGCCTCGGCGTGCTCGGCTGGGGCGTCGGCGGCATCGAGGCCGAGGCTGCGATGCTCGGCCAGCCCATCTCGATGCTGATCCCGCGCGTCGTCGGCTTCAAGCTCTCGGGCCAGATCCCCGCGGGCGTCACCGCGACCGACGTGGTGCTGACCATCACCCAGATGCTGCGCAAGCACGGCGTCGTGGGCAAGTTCGTCGAGTTCTACGGCGAGGGCGTCGGGTCCGTGCCGCTCGCCAACCGCGCCACCATCGGCAACATGAGCCCCGAGTTCGGCTCGACCGCCGCGATCTTCCCGATCGACGACGTGACGCTCGACTACCTCCGCCTCACCGGTCGTCCGGAGGAGCAGATCGATCTGGTCAAGGCGTACGCGCAGGCCCAGGGCATGTGGCACGACCCGGCGCACGAGCCCGAGTTCAGCGAGTACCTCGAGCTCGACCTCTCGACCGTCGTCGCCTCGATCGCCGGCCCGAAGCGTCCCCAGGACCGCATCGAGCTGACGAGCGCCAAGGAGCAGTTCGAGCGCGACCTGCAGAACTACGCCCAGGCGGCCAACCCCGCGAAGGTGAAGGACGCGAACGGCGCCGAGTACACGATCGACCACGGCGCGGTCACCCTCGCCTCGATCACCTCGTGCACCAACACCTCGAACCCCTCGGTCATGCTCGCCGCCGGCGTGCTGGCCCGCAACGCGAACGCGCGCGGCCTCAAGGCGAAGCCGTGGGTCAAGACCACGCTCGCGCCGGGCTCGAAGGTCGTCACCGACTACTACGAGAAGTCGGGCCTGACCTCGCACCTCGAGGACCTGGGCTTCTACCTGGTCGGCTACGGCTGCGTGACCTGCATCGGCAACTCGGGCCCCCTGAACGAAGAGGTCTCGGCCGCGGTCAACGAGAACGACCTCGCCGTCACCGCGGTGCTCTCGGGCAACCGCAACTTCGAGGGTCGTATCAACCCCGACATCAAGATGAACTACCTCGCGAGCCCGCCGCTCGTGATCGCCTACGCGCTCGCGGGTTCGATGGACTTCGACTTCGAGAACGAACCCCTCGGACAGGACGCCGACGGCAACGACGTCTACCTGCGCGAGATCTGGCCCGACCCGGTCGAGGTGCAGAAGATCGCCGATTCGTCGATCGACTCCGGGATGTTCACCGAGAAGTACGCGAGCGTCTTCGACGGGGACCAGCGCTGGACCTCGCTGCCCACGCCCGACGGCGACGTGTTCGAGTGGGACGCCAAGTCGACCTACGTGCGCAAGCCCCCGTACTTCGACGGCATGCCCGCGACGCCGGCGCCCGTCTCCGACATCTCGGGCGCTCGCGTGCTCGCCAAGCTGGGCGACTCGGTCACGACCGACCACATCAGCCCGGCCGGCAACATCAAGGCCGACACCCCCGCGGGCAAGTACCTGCAGGAGAACGGGATCGCCCCGCGCGACTTCAACTCCTACGGCTCGCGCCGCGGCAACCACGAGGTCATGATCCGCGGCACCTTCGCGAACATCCGCCTGCGCAACCAGCTCCTCGACAACGTCGAGGGCGGGTTCACCCGCGACTTCACGCAGGAGGGTGCGCCGCAGTCCTACATCTACGACGCCTCGCAGAACTACCAGGCGGCGGGGATCCCGCTCGTGGTGCTCGGCGGCAAGGAGTACGGCTCGGGCTCGTCGCGCGACTGGGCGGCGAAGGGCACCAGCCTCCTCGGCGTCAAGGCGGTCATCACGGAGAGCTTCGAGCGCATCCACCGCTCGAACCTCATCGGCATGGGCGTGCTGCCGCTGCAGTTCCCGGCCGGCGAGAACGCCGACTCGCTGGGTCTCGACGGCACCGAGACCTTCGACATCTCGGGCGTCACCGAGCTGAACGAGGGCCGCACCCCGCGCACCGTCCACGTCACCGCGACGCACGAGAACGGCACCGTCACCGAGTTCGACGCGGTCGTCCGAATCGACACGCCGGGCGAGGCCGACTACTACCGCAACGGCGGCATCCTGCAGTACGTGCTGCGCTCGCTCGCGGCATAGGACCGCACACCACCACGAGGGGCTCCGGCACATGCCGGGGCCCCTCGCGGCGTTCAGTAGACTGGTGGGATGCATCGGCCGCGCGCCGATCGGATCGGAGGCGTGACGGGTGGCGATCCTGGATCGAATCGACGGCCCCGGCGATCTCGCGGGGCTGAGCCTCGAGGAGTGCAAGCAGCTCGCCGCCGAGATCCGGGAGTTCCTCATCGCCGAAGTCTCGAAGACCGGCGGCCATCTGGGGCCGAACCTCGGCGTCGTCGAACTCACCATCGCGCTGCACCGCACCTTCGAATCGCCCAAGGATCCGATCGTCTTCGACACCGGGCATCAGAGCTACGTGCACAAGTTGCTGACGGGCCGCAAGGACTTCTCGCGATTGCGCAGCAGTGACGGCCTCGCCGGCTACCCGCAGCGCGGCGAGTCGGAGCACGACATCGTCGAGAGCTCGCACGCGTCGAGTTCGCTCAGCTGGGCCGACGGCATCTCCCGCGCCTTCGCCCGCACCGGTCAGTCCGACCGCTTCGTGATCGCCGTCGTCGGAGACGGCGCGCTCACCGGCGGCATGACCTGGGAAGCGCTCAACAACATCACCGACGACAACTCCCGCAACCTCGTCATCGTGGTGAACGACAACGGGCGGTCCTACGCGCCGACCATCGGCGGCATGGCCCGGTTCCTGAACTCGGTCCGAGTGACGGGAGGCTATCGCGACCTGCAGGAGGGCAGCGAGCGGCTGTTCGGCCGCTTCGGGGCCCCGGGGCGCACGCTGTATCGTGCGACGCGCGGTGCGATGCGCGGCTTCGTCAGCCGGGCCTCCGGCAACCAGGACCTCTACAGCAACCTCGACATCAAGTACGTGGGGCCCGTCGACGGCCACGACCTCCCCGCGCTCGAGGAGGCGATGCGGCAGGCGAAGGGCTACGGGCGTCCGACGCTCGTGCACGTGATCACCGAGAAGGGGCGAGGGTACGCCCCCGCCGAGAACGACGTCGCCGATCAGTTCCACTCGGTCGGGCAGATCGATCCGGGCAGCGGCGAGCCGCTCGAGGTCTCCTCCGGCCGCAGTTGGACCGGGGTGTTCCGGCAGCGGATCCTGCAGCTCGCGCGCGAGAACGATCGCATCATCGGGATCACGGCGGCCATGCTCAAGCCGACGGGTCTCGATGCGCTGGCCGAGGCGTACCCGGAGCGGGTGATCGACGTCGGGATCGCCGAGCAGCACGCGGTGACGAGCGCTGCGGGACTCGCCTACGGCGGCATGCACCCCGTGGTGGCGATCTACGCCACCTTCATGAACCGTGCGTTCGATCAGCTGCTGATGGACGTCGCGCTGCACCGCGCGGGTGTCACCTTCGTGCTCGATCGCGCGGGGATCACGGGCCCCGATGGGGCGAGCCACAATGGCGTCTGGGACCTCGCGACGCTGCAGGTGGTCCCGGGGATCCGCATCTCCGCGCCGCGGGACGAAGAACGGCTGAGCGAGCTGCTGACCGAGGCGGTCGCGGTCGACGACGGCCCGACGGTGATCCGCTACCCGAAGGGCGCGGTCGGAGACGCGCTCCCGGCGCTGCGCCGCACCGAGGACGGCACCGACGTGCTGCGCGAGGACCCGGTGCGCGGGGATGGCTCACGCGACGTGCTCCTGGTGGCCGTCGGGCCGATGGCGCGGGTCGCAGTGGAGGCGGCCGAACTGCTCGCCGCCCGGGGCATCTCTACGACGGTCATCGATCCGCGCTGGGTGGTTCCGGTCTCGGACTCCGTGATCGAGTTCGCGCGCGGGCACCGGCTGCTCGTCAGCATCGAGGACGGGATCCGCGTCGGCGGAGTCGGTACGCGTATCCGACAGGCGCTGCGCGACGCCGGCGTCGACACCGCGGTCAGCGAGCTCGGCACTCCGGACGAGTTCCCGCGGCACGCCTCCCGCGGCGAGCTGCTCGAGGCCGCGGGACTCACGGCGGAGCGGATCGCCTCGGACGTCGCGGAACAGGTCCGCGGAAATCGGATCCCGGTCGCGCGCCCGGAGTAGGTGCAGGTCGATCCCGTCGTCCTGCGCGAGAGGGCCTTGGCCGTCGCGCAGGACGACGGGGGTGCGACTCAGCGCGCCCCGGCGACCAGCGGATCGTGGAACGTCGACCCGAAGACCCGCTCGCTCGCGCCCACCCGGTCGAGGTACGGCGTCGCTCCTCCGGCCTGGAACGGCCATCCGGCGCCCAGGATCAGGCACAGGTCGATGTCCTCAGCGGCGGCGACCACGCCCTCGTCCAGCATGATCTTGATCTCACCGGCGAGCTCGTCCTCGACGCGGCGCAGGATCTCCTCCTCGGAGACGGGGGTCTTGCCGAAGCTGAGCTGCTTCTTCGCCGCGCGCGAGAGGTCCTCGACCTTGCCGAACTTGTTCTTGACGAGCGGATCCTCGATGTCGGCCATCGCGTGCAGGTTCGGCGAGGCGTAGAAGCGCTCGGGGAACGCCGCCACCATCGTGTCCTGCACGTGCGCGGCCACCTTCCAGCCGACGAGGTCGATGAGCTCGAACGGACCCATCGGCAGGCCGATCGGTGCGAGCGCGCACTCGACCACGGGCAGCGGCGTGCCCTCGTCGAGCGCGCGGGCTGCCTCGCCCATGACCTTGGCGAGCAGGCGGTTCACGACGAAGCCGGGGCGATCCGCGGTGATGACCGCGCTCTTGCCGAGCTTCTTCGCGACCGCCATCGCGGTGGCAAGGGTCTCCTCGTCGGTCGAGGGCACCTTCACGACCTCGATCAGGGGCATGACCGCGACCGGATTGAAGAAGTGGAAGCCGACCAGGCGCTCCGGATGCGCGAGGTTCGCGCCGATCTCCTCGACCGAGAGCGACGAGGTGTTGGTCGCGATGACCGCGGTCTCGGCGATGATCGGTTCGATCTCGGCGAACACCTGCTGCTTCACCGAGAGCTCCTCGAACACGGCCTCGATGACCCAGTCGCAGTCCGCGAAGAGCGACTTGTCGGTCGTGCCGCTGACGAGCGCGCGCACCTGGTTCGCGTCGTCGGCGCCCAGGCGGCCCTTCTGCTCGAGCTTGTCGATCTCGCCGTTGATGTAGGCGAGGCCCTTGTCGACGCGCGACTGGTCGAGATCGGTGATGACGACGGGAACGCGCAGCTTGCGGGCGAAGAGCAGGGCGAACTGGCCGGCCATGAGGCCCGCGCCGATGACGCCGACCTTCTGCACCTTCTTGGCGAGCTCCTTCGGGGAGCCCCCGCGGGCCGCTTCGCGCGCTTCTGCACGAGGTCGAAGGCGTAGATGGACGCGTGGAACTGGTCGCCCGAGATGAGCTGTGCCAGCGCTTCGTCCTCGCGCTCGAAACCGCGCACGCGGTCGTTGTCCTTCGCCGCGCTGAGCAGGTCGAGGGCGATGTAGGGCGACTTGGCCGCGGTGCCGATGCGCGCCTTGAGCGTGTCGCGGGCGATCTTGATCGCGGCGGGCCACTTGGTGAGGCGCTCCAGCTTGCCCGGCTCGTTCGGACGCTCGACCTTCTCGGCGCCGGTGAGCACCGCGTCGGCCCAGAGGATCGACTGCTCGAGGAAGCTCGCGGGACCGAACATGCGATCGAAGAGCCCTGCCTCGAGCGCGTCCTTCGGCTTCATCATGCGGTTGTTCTTCAGCGGGTTCGAGACGATGATCTCGATCGCCTTCTCGATGCCGACGAGGTTCGGCACGATGGTCGCGCCGCCCCAGCCGGGGATGATGCCGAGGAAGACCTCGGGGAAGGCGAGCGCCGCCGCCGAGGAATCGACGGTGCGGTAGTCGCAGTTGAGCGCGATCTCCATGGCACCGCCGAGGGCGAGGCCGTTCACGAACGCGAACGACGGGACGCCCAGCTGGCCGAGCTTGCCGAGCACGTAGTGCCCGAACTGCGCCATGAGTCGGGCGTTCTGCTCGGTCGCGAGGGTGGAGACCTTCGACAGGTCGGCGCCCGCGGCGAAGATGAACGGCTTGCCGGTCACGCCGACGGCCTGGATCTCGCCCGCCGCCGCGCGGGCGGCGAGTCCGTCGAGCACCGTGTTCAGCGCGTCGAGGGTGAGGGGCCCGAGCGTGTTCGGGCGGGTGTGGTCGCGCCCGTTGTCGAGCGTGACGAGCGCGAGCGTGCCGCCCGAGGGCAGCGCGACGTCGCGCACGAACGATTCGGTGACGACCTCGTCGGCCGAGGCCTCGAGGAGCGGGGAGAAGTCGATGGAGCGGTAATCGGTCATCTTCGGCTACTTGCCCTTCTTGCCGTCGTAGTTCGGGTTCTCCCAGATCGCGGTGCCGCCCTGGCCGAGGCCGACGCACATCGCGGTGACGCCGTAGCGCACATCGGGCCGCTGCTCGAACTGGCGAGCGAGCTGGATCATGAGGCGCACGCCGGACGCGGCGAGCGGGTGGCCGAGCGCGATCGCGCCGCCCCACGGGTTCACACGGGGATCGTCGTCGGCGATGCCGAAGTGATCGGTGAACGAGAGCACCTGGACGGCGAAGGCCTCGTTCAGCTCGAACAGGCCGATGTCGTCGATGGTGAGGCCGGCGCGCTTCAGTGCCTTCTCGGTCGAGGGCACGGGGCCGAGGCCCATCACCTCGGGCTGCACGCCCGCGAAGCCGAATCCGACGAGGCGCATCTTGGCGGGGAGGCCGAGCTCCTTCGCGGTGTCCGCGCCCGCGAGCAAGGAGACGGTCGCGCCGTCGGTGAGCGGGGAGGCGTTGCCGGCGGTGACCCGCCCGTGCGGCCGGAACGGCGTCTTGAGCGTGGCGAGCCCCTCCATGGTGGTCTCGGGCCTGCGGCCCTCGTCCTCGGTCGCGAGACCCCAGCCGGTCGCACTGCGCAGCGCGACCGGGATCAGATCGGGCTGGATGTCGCCGCGGTCGTAGGCGGCCTGCACCTTGTGCTGGCTCAGCATGCCGAAGCGGTCGGCGCGCTCCTTGGTGAGCGCCGGGAACCGATCGTGCAGGCGCTCGGCCGTGACGCCCATGTTCAGCGCGTCGGGGCTGACGAGACGCTCGGAGACGAAGCGGGGGTTCGGGTCGGCGTCGAGCCCGATCGGGTGCCGTCCCATGTGCTCGACGCCGCCGGCGATCGCGAGGTCGTACTGCCCCGATCCGATCGCCGCGCCCATGAACGAGGCGACGGTGAGTGCGCCCGCGCACATGCGGTCGAGCGCGAATCCGGGCACCGTGACCGGGATCCCGGCGAGCATCGACACGGTGCGCCCGAGGGTGAGTCCCTGGTCGCCCTGCTGCGTGGTCGCGGCGATCCCCACGTCGTCGATGCGGTCGAGGGGGAGGTTCGGGTTCCGCGCGATCAGGCCCTGCAGCGCCTTGACTGCGAGGTCGTCGGCTCGCGTGCCCCAGTACATGCCCTTCTCGCCCGCGCGCCCGAACGGGGTGCGGACTCCGTCGACGAAAACAACGTCTCTCATTGCGGCCACTCTGCCTCCATCAAATGGGTGTGATGTGATCACTCACCATCCTAGGAAGTCGGCGGTGCGGGCGACGAGTCGCCGTGCGGAACCCCCGGAAACGGATCGGGTCCGCGGCGTCAGTTTTGTTTAGCCTCTACAAAAGCAACCGCAATGATTGGTGCAGTAATGACAGCCTGCCAGTGACGGGCCCCGAGCTCTTCGAGTCGATCGGAGATCTGCTCCGCGCTCGCGGACGCAGCCCCCTTCGCCGGCTTCGGCGGCGACCAGGCGACCCGGCGGAGCAGCTCGGGCGTCAGCAGGTTCTCGAGGGGGATCCGGCGCTCCTCGGCCTCCGCGCTCAGCGCCTCGCGCGCGATCGACAGGCGTGCAGCGGCCTCCGGATGCCGCTGAGCCCAACCGCGGTGATGCGGCATCGCGTCGGGGTCTCTCGGGCGCGGCTTCGGCAGCTGATCGGTGGTCTTCCCGCGCAGCGCGGCAGCCCACCAGCGATCGAGCTCCGTGCGGCTCGCGCGGCCCGCGAAGGTCTTGAGGCGGGCGAGGTCGCCGCGGGACCTCGGCATCGCACCGGCCGCGGCGACGATCGACGCGTCGGGCAGCAGCCGTCCGGGGGCGGTATCGCGCTCCCGGGCGAGTTCATCGCGCGCGAGCCACAGCTCCCGCACGATCGCGAGCTCGCGTGGCGAGCGCAGACGGTGGCCGCCCGAGATCTTGCGCCACGGCTCCTCGGCCGGCGGCTTCGGTGGGCGCTGGCGCACCGCCTCGAACTCCTCGTCGGCGAACTCCCGCTTGTGCTGGGCATCGAGCTCGTGGGCGATCGACTCCCGCAGGTCGGGCAGCAGCGCGACATCGAGCGCTGCATACTCGAGCCACGACTCGGGCAGGGGGCGGGTCGACCAGTCGGCGGCGGAGTGCGCCTTCTGCAGCGAAATGCCGAGCTGCGACTCGACGAGCGCCCCGAGGCCGACGCGCTCGAAGCCCAGCAGTCGCGCGGCGAGCTCCGTGTCGAAGAGCCGCGGGGGGTGCAGGCCGAGTTCGTCGAGGCAGGGGATGTCCTGGCTCGCGGCGTGCAGGATCCACTCCAGCCCGTCGAGCGCCTGCGCGAGCGGAGCGAAGGAGGAGATCCCCGTGGGATCGAAGAGGAAGGTGCCGGAGTCCGCACGATATGCCTGCACGAGGTAGGCCTCGCTCCCGTAGCGGAAGCCGGAGGCGCGCTCGGCATCGACGCCGACGGGTCCGTGCCCGGCCGCGAGCGATTCCGCCGCGGCGCGCAGCCCGGCGTCGTCCTCGACCATGGTCCACGTGGAGTGGAGGTCTGCCTGCTGGAGCACGGACTACGCCCTCCGGCCTTCGCCGCGGTGCGCTCGCTTCGCGCCGAGCGAGGCGACGCCCTCCTGATGGGGGAGCCCGGCGAGCAGGCAGAGCAGCTCGGACCAGGCCTCCGCGTGAGCGGCGAAGTCGGTGCCGAGCGGGGTCCACGACGCTCGGATCTCGATCTGCGCGGCGTCCCCCTGCTCTTCGAGCGTGCCGAAGCCGGTCGACAGCGTCTTCGTCGCCGTTCCGGACGCGAAGGTGACCTCGGCCCCTCGGGAGTCGAGCGCATCCACGAGCCAGGACCAGGCGACGTCGGCGATGAAGGGATCGACGCCGATCTCGACCTCGAGCGGAGCCTGCGCGAAGCAGATGATGCGGAAGGGGAGCCCCATTCCGCTGCGGAGTCGGGATCGTGCAGCAGGATCAGCCGGCCCGCGCCGTAGGGCGAGTCGCCGCTCTCCTCGGCGGGGTGCGCCGAACCGCGGATGACGCCCGCCGCGAGCGCCACGGATCGCGGCGCGATGCGTTCGGGTGCCGGGATCTCGCGCACCTGCAGCTCGCTGCGGAACCGTGCGCTGCGCAGCTGCTCGGCAGCGCGCTCGAACGCATCGGCATTCACTTCGTTCCCGGACTTCACACCTGGAACACTAAGGATTGCTGAGAGTATGGTGCGGATGCCACGCCGCGCTGCAGAAACATCCCGGAGGTGCCCATGAGCAGGCTTCGACCGATCCAGGCGGTCGTCGGATTCGGTGCGATCGCAGCCGCGACGGCCGCGGGATGCGCACTGCTGGCCGGCGCCGTCGCGCGGCGGGTGGTCACGCCCGAGGCGCGACCGGATGCCTCGACCCGGGTCCTCTCGGTGATTCCCGGGCCCCGCGCTTCGCGTCGCTACGGGGTCGAAGGGCCGGTGGTGCGGATCCGCGGCGGATGGTCGGAGCTGCCGGGGCGCTACTCGCTGATCCTGGACGGCGGTGCCACGCACGCGAAGGTGGGACCGGTGCTCGCGTCGCGCAGGGGGCGCGCAGTGCGCGAGATCCTCGCGGTCGATCGCGGCCGCGTGCGGCGCGGAGCGGCGGGGCGGGTGACCGGCTGGTGGTACGCGGATCCGGAGGAGCTCGCCGCCGAGGTCGGCGAGGGCGCCTCGATCGAGCGGATCGTGCTGCCGCTCGAGGACGGCCCGGCGACGGCCTGGATCGTGCGCCCGGCCGATGCGCTTCCCGGGCGGTGGGCGGTGCACGTGCACGGCATGGGAGCGCTCCCGGCCGAGACGCTGCGGGGAGTACCGCCGCTGGCCCGGGCCGGGGTGACGAGCCTCGTCATCTCCTACCGGAACGATCCGGGTGCTCCGCAGGGCACTCACGGCCGCTACGGGCTGGGCTCCGCCGAGCAGCGCGACGTCGACGCGGCGATCGCCGAGGCGATGCGGCGCGGGGCGACCCGTGTGACGCTGTTCGGGTGGTCGATGGGCGGCACGGCGAGCACGCTCGCGGCGACCCGGGGCGCGCACCGCGACGCGGTGGACGGGCTCGTGCTCGATTCCCCCGCGCTCGACTGGCACGGCCTGCTGCAGCATCAGGCTCGGCGGGCCGGGATCCCTCGCCCCATCGCGGCGCTCGCCGTGCGACTGCTCGAGGTCGGTCGTGTCCGCGGCGGCGATCCGGCGTCCCCCGGGCTCGCGGCCCTCAGCCAGCCCGAGCTCGGGCGCGGACTCGCCGTCCCGACGCTGATCCATGTCAGCGCCGGAGACACCTACGTCCCGGAGGACGGCGCGCTCGAGTTCGCGGCCAGGCACAGCGACCTCGTCGTGCTGCGCCGGCAGCTCGTGGGGGAGCACGTGAAGCTCTGGAACGTGGATCCCGTGGCATGGGAGGCAGCGACCGAACGGTTCGTCCGCGCGCTGCCGGATCCCGTGCCGCAACCGGATGCGGCCGACCGCGCCCCGCGCGGGTAAGCTGTCGGCGATGTCTCAGGATCCGCAGCACAGCTCCGCCCACCTCGTCGACCGCAGCCCGAGCATTTCGGGTGCCGAGCTGGTCGCGACCCTCGTCCCTCCGCGGCAGTTCGACGGGGCGAGCTTCGACTCGTACCGTCCGGACCCCGAGTACCCCTCGCAGGCGGAGGCCCGGGATACGCTGCGCGCCTTCTCGGAGCCCGAGGCCCCCATGTCCCGCGGCGGCTTCTTCGGCTTCGGCCGCAAGAAGGCCGCGGCAGAGCCCCGGCCGAATACTCCGGCGAAGCCGGGCGTGTACCTCGACGGCGGCTTCGGCGTCGGCAAGACCCACCTGCTCGCGGCGACGTGGCACGCGACGGCGGGGCGCAAGTACTTCGGCACCTTCATCGAGTACACGGCGCTCGTGGGCGCCCTCGGCTACTCGGGCGCGCTCGGTGTGCTGCAGGGCGCCCGCCTCATCTGCATCGACGAGTTCGAGCTGGACGATCCGGGCGACACGATGCTCATGACCCGCCTCATCGGCGATCTGGTGAAGACCGGCTCGCGCATCGTCGCCACCTCGAACACTCCGCCGAACGCGCTCGGCGAGGGCCGATTCGCGGCGGCCGACTTCATGCGCGAGATCCAGGCCATGGCCGACAACTTCGTCACGATCCGCATCGACGGCACCGACTACCGCCAGCGCGATCTCGACGGCGACGCCGTCTCGCTGAGCGACGAGGCCTACCGCTTCGCGCTCGCGGACGCCGCGGCCGCGGGGGAGCGCACGACCGACGACGACTTCGGGACGCTCGTCGCCCACCTCGCGACGGTGCATCCCTCGAGCTACTTCGGCATGCTCACCGGGGTGCAGTGCATCGGCCTGCGCGACGTGCACGAGCTCACCGACCAGTCGGCCGCGCTGCGCTTCGTGGCGTTCATCGACCGGGTCTACGACGCTCAGATCCCGATCCGGGCGACCGGGGCCCCGCTCACCACGATCTTCGGCGGCGGAATGCTCGACGGCGGCTACCGCAAGAAGTACCTCCGCTGCATGTCCCGTCTGAACGCGCTGACGCAGGGCGAGATCGCCTCATGAGCTCCGGCGGCGGAGGCGGCCTGCTGCGCGCGATCCTCGACGCGCTGATCGAAGCGCTCCGCCGTGGTCTCCAGAGCCGCTCGGATCCGGCGGGGAAGCGGACGACCGCGAACCCGCGCACGGGTGTCTCGGGCGCGCGCCCGGAGGCATCGCCGGGGCAGGCCGGCGACGGGGCGACCCGTGACCTCGGTGCGGCCGAGATCCGGCGCCTGCGCCCGAGCTATGCCCCCGCGGTGGACGGCACCCCCGATCCCGGCGAGGTCATCTGGACCTGGGTGCCCTACGCCGAGCACGACGGACGCGGCAAGGACCGCCCCGTGCTCATCATCGCGCGCATCGACGCCACCACGGTCGCCGGCTGCTACCTGTCGACCAAGCAGCACCGCGGCTTCATCAGCGTCGGCACGGGCGGCTGGGACGGCCAGGGGCGCGAGAGCTTCCTCTCGCCCGAGCGCGTGCTGCGCATCTCCGACTCCGGCATGCGTCGCGAGGGCCACGTGCTCGATCGCGCGCGGTTCGAGCGCGTCATCGCCGAACTCTCCCGGGAGCTCGGGATCGGTCGCTGACCTCCGGTCGCCGGGCGATCAGCTGCTGACGGTGCAGAACGGGTGCCCGACGGGGTCGAGGTAGACCCGGAACGTGTCGTGCGCCTCGAGGAATCGCGCCCCGAGCTCGAGCAGGGGCTCGTGAGCGGCCTCGAGGTCCGGGACGAGCACGTCGAGGTGCACCTGCTGATCACCGTCGTCTCCCGGCCAGACCGGCGGCACATACCCCGGGGATTCCTGGAAGGCGAGCTTCGCAGGCCCCTCGGGCAGCTCGAGATCGACCCAGTCGTCGTCGCCGGGAGCGACCGTGCCGCCGAGGATCCCCCGATAGAACTCCGCGAGCGCCGCGGGATCCGGGCAGTCGAGGACGGTGCTGTGCAGGGTGCCGATCATGATGACTCCTTCGTGCGATGCGTGACGGACAGCCGACCGGGACTCGGCCGGCCCCGCCCAGGCTACGCCGCGGATCCGGGCCCGCGCGAGGGCCGAGCAGATCCGAGGAGCTGCCCCTGTGTACGCTGTGAGTCGTACGCGGCCGGCATCCGTCGGCGGCTGCCCGCCGACCCCGGTGGGCGCTCGACCCGAGGAGGAACGTGACCGCCGCTCAGCCCGACCCGACATCGGCCGGTCGTGCGCCGATCTCGGGGATCATCGCTCTCGCGGTGGGTATCGCCGCCTTCGTCTTCTGCTGGGTCCCGTTCCTCGGCCTCGGTCTCGGCGCCGGTTCGATCGTGCTCGGGATCCTGGCGGTCCGCGGCGGTCGGTCGCGGGGCGCCGGCATCGGTGGGCTGGCGTTCGGGGCGGTCGCGGCCATCCCCGCGGTCGTGATGACCATCGCGTTCATCGCGGCGTTCGTCATCGCCCTGCCCACCGGTTCCGGATCGGGCGGGACGGCCGGGCCTGCCGGGCCGAGCACGACCTCGAGCCCGACTCCGAGCGCGAGCCCGAGCCCGAGAACCGGCGCTGAGGAGAAAGCGCAGTACGAGGCACGCCTCAAGGAGAAGCAGGAGGCGGAACGTGCGGCGCGAGAGGAAGACGTCCGGAAGAACGGGGTCGAGCTGCCGGACCTCGCCGGGCTCGACGGCAAGACCGCGCAGTGGCGGCTGGAGGATCTCGGGCTCACGGCGCAGTTCGACGGGAAGAGCGGGACGGTGCTCGCCCCGGCCAACTGGACCGTCATCGGCAGTTCACCCGGCCCGGGCAAGCGGGCGAAGCTCGGCAGTACCGTCGTGCTGCGAATGGAGAAGACCGCGGAGAGGGCCCCGGCTCCCGCGGGGGAGTAGCGTATCGGGGATGTCGGAGCCCGGGGGTAGGGTGTGTCCCATGCCGACCCGACCCGCCGTTTCGCTTCGCCCCCGCGCCGATGCCGACTGGGACGCGCTGTACGCCATCGCCTCGGACCTCGACACCTGGGAGGAGCGCAACCCGGGACGGCCGGCAGCGCCCCGTCGCGAGGCCTGGCAGGCACGGATCCAGGAGCGCGAAGCGACCCCGGACGGCAGCATGAGCTTCGTGATCGACGTGGACGGAGCAGCGGTCGGCACCGTTGGCGTCTTCGACATCGACGAGGTCGCCCGGCACGGCGAGATCGGGATCGCGCTGGCCCAGCACGCCCGTGGCCGGGGTTTCGGCACCGAGGCCATGGCCCAGATGCTCGAATTCGCGTTCCTGCGGGGCAACCTCCGCCGCATCCACCTGGAGGTGATCTCGTCGAACGCCGCAGCGATCCGGGTCTACGAGAAGCTCGGCTTCGTGGTCGAGGGCGCCAGCGCGAGCACGCCTGGGTGCGCGGACGCTACGAAGACCTGGTGCGGATGGGGCTGCTCCGCGCGGAGTGGGCCGGGCAGCGCGACGTGCGCGGATGATCACTCTCAGCTACCCGGAGGTGGGCGCGACCGGCGGCGAACTGCCGGCGGGGTACCATCACGTGCGCACCGAGCGGGTTGTCGGCCACGGCCGCGAGACCTTCGAACGCTGCTGCGACGAGCTGCTCTCGGGCGCGGTGCAGCGTCGCGCCGGAGCCGACCTCAGCGTGTGGAGCGTGCCGCTCCGCGTGGGAACGGCGGTGCGGATGCGCCTGCGGATCGGACCGCTGAGGTTCACCGCTCCCTGTCTCGTGGTCTGGGTCGATCGCAGCGCCGATCACTGCGGCTTCGCCTATGGAACCCTGGCCGGGCATCCCGAGCGCGGCGAGGAACGCTTCGAGCTCCATCTCGAAGCCTCGGGCGACGTGATCTTCCGGATCACCGCGTTCTCGGCGCCGGCCCGCTGGTTCACGCGCCTCGGCGGACCGCTCGGCCGCCTCGTGCAGGCGCGTATGACCCGCCGATATCTCGCCGCGTTCGACTAGCGCTTCCGGCTGAACCGCTCCAGGCGCTCCTCGGGGCTGAGTCGGGCCATCTCGGCGTACCACTGCGGCGTGAACGCCTCCGCCGGCTCGGCTGAGGCCACCGGCACGACCGTGTGCGTGATCGTGTCCTCCCACACGTGCACCAGATGGAAGGACTGGCCCGCATCCATCCCGTTCACCCGCTCGACCGGGAGCGCCAGGTCCATGGTGTAGCAGGTCGCCGACGCGACGCTGACCGGGATGCCCGCGAAGGTCCCGCTCGTGGAGGAATGCAGGTGCCCGGCCAGGATCGCGCGCACGTCGCTGCCGGCAAGGGCTTCGGCGAACGCCGGCTGGTCGCGCAGTTCCAGGATATCGAAGAACGGGATGGGGCTCGGAAGCGGCGGATGGTGCAACGCGAGGACCGTCCCCAGCGGAGCGGGCGTCGCGAGCACCTCCCGCAGCCAGCGGAGCTGCCCAGCGTCCAGTTCGCCGTGATGCCATCCCGGGACGGTGGAGTCCAGCGCGATCACCCGCAGCCCGTCGAGGTCGTGCACCGCGGTGATGGGCGCCTGGCTGCCGGGCTCGTCGAGCAGGTGCTCGCGCATCGCCGGCCGCTCGTCATGGTTCCCGGCGACCCAGATCAGCGCGGCGCCGACCTCCGCTGCCAGGGGTTCGATCACGCCGCGCAGGGCGCGGTACGCGGCGGGTTCTCCGAGGTCGGTGAGGTCGCCGGTGACGATGATGGCGTCCGGCCGGGACCGCATCGCGCGGATCCGCTCGACGGTGCGCTCCAGATTTCCGACCGTGTCGTAGCGATCTCCGAGGGCGGCGCCGTCGAGCAGGTGCGTGTCGCTGAGGTGCAGCAGCGTGCGAAGGGCCGGCGCGTGCGCGCCGAAGCGGATCTCGGTCATGGCGCCAGCCTATGGCCGGATCCCCGTGCGTTCCCGCCTCCCACGGCGGGAACGCACGGGGATCCGGGCCGGCGCACCGGCGACGCCTCGGTGACGGCTACGCCTCCGTGCGGCGGGGGAGCACCCAGCCGGCGCGGGGGAAGTGGCAGGTGTATCCGTTCGGGTACCGCTGCAGGTAGTCCTGGTGCTCGGGCTCGGCCTCCCAGAACGGAGCTGCCGGCTCGATCGTGGTGACCGCCGGACCCGGCCAGAGGCCGGAGGCGTCGACGTCGGCGATGGTCTCCTTCGCGATCGCTTCCTGCTCAGGGGTGAGCGGGAAGATCGCCGACCGGTAGCTCGTTCCGATGTCGTTGCCCTGGCGGTTCAGCGTCGACGGGTCGTGGATCTGGAAGAAGAACGCCAGGAGGTCGCGGTAACTCGTCTGCGACGGGTCGAAGACGATCTCGACCGCCTCAGCGTGCCCGGGGTGGTTGCGGTAGGTGGGGTGATCGTTCTGCCCGCCGGTGTAGCCGGCGCGGGTGCTCAGGACGCCCGGCTGGGCGCGGATGAGGTCGTCGAGCCCCCAGAAGCAGCCGCCGGCCAACACGGCCGTCTCGGTGCCGGGGGTGCGGGTGATCTCTCCGGTGTCCTGGATCCCACTGGTCATGATGCATGCTCCTCGGTCGTCGTGCGGCGCGGTCGTCCCGCGCCGGCGCCGCTGGGAGGCGGCGTCAGGGAGGACAACGCGTTCGTGCCCTCATTTGGTCCCATCGATCTGGGAGCACGCTGGGATCGATGCGCGGCAGGATCGAACATCGCAGCGGGAAACCAAAGAACCCCCGCCGAAGCGAGGGTTCTTGCTGTGGGCGATACCAGACTCGAACTGATGACCTCTTCCGTGTGAAGGAAGCGCGCTACCAACTGCGCCAATCGCCCGTTTCGCTCGCGATCTCTCGCGGGCCAACCTGATCGATAATACACACTTTCGGAATGCCCTCGCACATCAGGTCGCCGCCCGGGCGATTCCGCTCTGCCGCACGCCCTAGTTGGGGCGAGTCGCCGGCGGCGCGAGGTCGCTGTTGAGCTTCTGATCGAGCTCGTCGCTCGTCTTGGTGAGCTGCTGCAGCTCGGTGCGCATCGTCTCGTAGCTCGCGATGTCGTTCTCGAGCTGCTCGCGGTCCTTCGTGAGCTGCTGCTGGCGTGCGGTGAGCCCGTCGCGGATCCGTTCGAAGGCCTCCGGGTCGTCGGCGAACTCGTAGGCGTTGTTGCGTTTGGTGAAGTTCTGGGCGTCGGCGTTGAACCGCGCGACGGCCGCGTTGTAGGTCTCGCGCCGCTGCTCGACGCTGGTTCGCAGGGCGGTCATCTGCTTCTCGAGCGTCTTCGACCGATCCTGCAACTGCGTGAAGACGCCGTGATACCGATCGAAGTCGTCGACGATCGAGCTGCGCTTGCCGAGCCATTGCGCATAGTGCTCCTCCAGCCATTTCGGCAGCGTGTGCACCTCCGTGCCGAGCACCGAGTGCAGCTCGTTCGCGAAGGCGCCAGGGGAGAGCGCGTCGTACACCGACATGCGCTCCTTCAGGCCCGGGTCGGTCGCGATCCGCTCGTCGTAGAAGGCACGCAGCTTCTTGGTCATCTGCGCCTGCTCGTCCCCGCTCATGCGCGCGTAGGCCGCGTGCAGGAGCTCGTGCGCGGCGGTGACCTCGACGATCCCGTCGAGCCGCTTGTCGGTGACGCCGAAGAGGTGGATCGTGCCCTTCGAGTAGCAGCCCAGCACATGGCCCTGTTCGCCATGGGAGACGTCGGAGCACTGGGTGCTGAAGTGCTGGCTCGCGTCGAGGGTCGGCTTCGACGCGAGGAACACCCGCTCGCCCGCCGGCGTGAGGTCGAGGCGGCCGAGGAGCGAGGAGACCTGCTCGCTCGGTGCGAAGTTGCGCGCCTCGATCTCGTCGGAGATGAGCTGCTGGTTCGCGATCGCGAGCGCGCCGACGACGACCACCAGGATCGCGATGCACGCCCACGCGACCCGAGCGACCGTCTTGCGCGCACTCCGAGCCATGCGTACCAGTATCCGGGAGCGGCCTGCGGAACGGGTCCGCCGCGCCGAAAACCGCGTAAAATCAACGGTTTATGGCGCGCCACGCCCGGCTGTACCGGACTGATTTGCGGTGCCCCAGCAACTTCCCTATAGTTATTCGAGTCGCAAGGGCGAAGCGGAAACGCAGAGCAAGCGATGTGCGGATGTAGCGCAGTTGGTAGCGCATCACCTTGCCAAGGTGAGGGTCGCGAGTTCGAGTCTCGTCATCCGCTCCAGTGGCCGAGTGCAACTCGGCCGCTTGTGGTGTCAACCACAACCACGGTGGCGTGGCCGAGAGGCGAGGCAGCGGCCTGCAAAGCCGTATACACGGGTTCGAATCCCGTCGCCACCTCGCTGGCATAACTGAATAGCCTGAAGTTTAGGCGCGATTGGCGCAGCGGTAGCGCGCTTCCCTGACACGGAAGAGGTCACTGGTTCGATCCCAGTATCGCGCACAGAGAGAAAGCCCCCGGTGAGAGCCGGGGTTTTCGTGTTTTCCGGACTCCTTCCCGATGTCCATCGCAGGAGGCATGTGCTCGGAATAGAGTGAACGCATGGTCGTGATCGCTGATTTCGTTCCGCAGGCGCCGGTTCCGGCGGAGATCATCGAGGAGTATCGGGGGCGAGTCCCGGACGAGCTGATCGATATCTGGGAGACATACGGGTACGGCACGTTCGGCGAGGGCTTCCTGAGGGTCATCGATCCGAAGCTGTACGAAGCGGAGGTCGGTGACTGCATCGGGAAGACGCAGGGAGACGGGATTGCAATCCCGATCATGGCGACCGGGCTGGGGGACCTGATCACGTGGGAGCCCAGCCGTTCCGGTGCGACCGGGATCCTGTTCCGACGCGGCACGACGGTCGGGCTTGGAACCCTGCAGTCCTTCCTCACGCTCGTGCGTCTCGACGGCGCCGAAGAGCTCTCTGATTCCCTCGACTGGGACATCTTCCCGGAGGCGGTCGCGGCGCACGGCGAGCTGCCGTACGACGAGTCGTTCATCTTCGTGCCGCTGTTGTCGCAGGGCGGGGTCGCCGAGGTCGAGAACCTGCACCGGCGCGAGACGATCGCGTCGATTCGGGTCGCCGTCGATCTGCAGGGCGTCATCGGCCACTGAGTCGGAGGTAGCACTCGTCGCCGCGCTCGATCAACTCGGTGCCCGCCTGCGGCCCGCGATCGCGTCCCGCATGATGCGGGAGCGGTGGATCTTCGGACGCAGGTCGGTCCGGCCCCCGGCTCAGCCCCGACCGAGGAGCGCCCCGCCGTTGACCTGCAGGATCTGGCCCGTCGTCCAACCGCCTTCCGGACCTGCGAGATAGGCCACCGCTCCGGCGACCTCGTCCGGGGTGCCCGGTCGGTTCATCGGGATCTGCGCGAGCCGCGAGGCGATCGTCTCGGGCGTGCGGCGGCTGTCCCAGAAGCCGGTGTCCGGCACGAACCCCGGTGCGATCGAGTTCACCGTGATGCCCTCCGGCGCCAGCTGCTCGGCCAGGCCCATCATCCAGCCGTGGATCGCCGCCTTCGCGGCACCGTAGCCGTTCGCGCCGCGCAGCGCTGCGATGGAGCTGATCGAGATGATCCGCCCTCCCGGCCGCGTGAGGCGGGGGAGCAGCTCCTCGGTCAGGAGCACGGCGGTCAGCACGTTCAGCCGGAAGTTCCCCTCGAAATTCTCGGCGATCCCCGCCAGTCCGTCTCCGCGGTCGAGCACGTTGCCGCCGGCGTTGTTCAACAGCACATCGATCGGACCGTCGATCTCCGAGGCGGCACGAGACACCTGGGCGGGATCCTGCAGGTCGGCGGCGACGGTCTGCACGCGCGCCTCCGCAGTCTGCTCGCGGATCCGATCCGCGGCGTGCCGGAGCACCTCCTGGCGGCGGCCGACGATCACGATGTCGAATCCATCCCGCGCCAGGCGCAGCGCCGAGGCCAGGCCGATCCCGCTTCCTCCTCCGCTGATCACGGCTTGCGGGCGAGCGGGGACCTCAGCGGGAGTCGTCATGTCCTCACTCTAAACAGCGGGACCCGAGGACCGAAACCCCGCGAGCTCCGGCCGGTTCCCCGAGCCGGCAGCGCGCGGTGCGTCGCCGACGTCGCCGCCGCGTGGGCCTGCCAGACTGAACCCATGCCGCTCTTCGATCATCTCGGACTCACCGTCGCCGACCTCGACCGTGCCTTCGCGCAGTGGGATCCGGTGCTCGCCGCGTTGGGCTGCGTGTCCGACGGCAACGAGATGGAGGGCGGGATCGCCTGGTCGCGCGAGGACGAGACCGAACTGATCCTCTATCGCGCGCCCGAACCGGGCGGTGATCCGCACCGATACGGCCGGATCGGCTGGCAGCACCTCGCGTTCGCGCTCGATTCCCGTGCGGAGGTCGAGCGCCTGCACCGCATCGCGATCGAGGCGGGCTGGACGTCGGTGCGGGACCCGAAGGTGTTCGCGCGGTTCTCCGACCGTTACTACGCCTCGTTCGTCGAGGACGACAACGGGATCCGGATCGAATTCGTCCACAATCCGCCGCGCAGCGCCTCGGGAGAATGACGCGCGGCGGTGCGGACGATCAGGAGGCCGACGCCGTCAGGATCGTGACCTTCTGCGCGGGAGCTCCGTCGGGGCCGCCGCCTGCGACGCCCTGCTTCGCGACGGCGCGCACCGCCGCGAGGCTCGCATCGTCGAGGTGGCCGAACACGGTGTAGTTCGGGGGCAGGCTCGTGCTGTCGTCGTAGACGAGGAAGAACTGGGATCCGTTCGTGTCCGGACCGGCGTTCGCCATCGCCACCGTGCCTGCCGGGTAGCTCATCTCGGGTGATGTCTCGTCGGCGAACGAGTATCCCGGGCCGCCGGTGCCGGTGCCGGTGGGGTCGCCGCACTGAAGCACGAAGATGCCGCTCGTGGTGAGTCGGTGACAGACGGTCTGATCGAAGTACTGCTGCGAGATGAGCGAGACGAAGCTGCTCACCGTGCAGGGCGCCTGCTCGCCGTCGAGCGCGATGGTCAGGTCTCCTGCGGAGGTCTTCAGCGTCGCGGTCTTCGCCGTCTTCGGTGCTGCGGGCGGGGACTTCACCGGCTTCGCCGCCGAACCGTCGCTCGTGTAGGTGCACGTGGACGCGGTGGTCGGCGTGGCGGACTGCGAAGCGGTGGGAGCCGATTCGTCGGGGGTTGCGCTGCAGGCCGCGAGGCCGACGAGCAGGGCCGCGATCGCGGGCAGGGCGGCGAGACGGAGACGCATGCGAGTTCCTTCGGGGAGGGTATCGGAATCCGCGCGACGCTCCTGCGGTGCGCGGTCGGGCGTCACCCAGTCTGGTCGATTCGAACGCCGGGCGCGACGCGGGTGAACCCGGGGCGGGGGTAGGGTGGCCGGACCGGGAACCTCGACGACGAGAGCAGGCTCAGGATGACGCACCCCACCGAGACCGGATCGGCCGGACCCGACCCCGCGAGCATGGCGGGGCTCGACGTGCTGCGGGCGATCCGGGAGGCGCCGGAGCACGGTCCCAGCATCGCTCGGTTCCTCGGTATGGAACTCGAGTCGGTCGAGGAGGGGCGGGCGACGTTCGTGATCGCCGCGCGGCCCGAGTACGCGAACCCGCTGGGATCCCTGCACGGCGGGATCTATGCGACGGTCCTCGATTCGGCGATGGCGTGCGCCGTGCATTCCCGGCTCGCAGCCGGGGTCCGCTACGGGACACTGGAGATGAAGATCAACTTCCTCCGGACCGTCCCCACCGACGGCAGCCTGCTCCGGGCGACGGGAACCGTGATCCATCTCGGCCGGTCGACCGCGCTCGCCGAGGGGACGATCGCCGACGAGCGGGGTCGCATCGTGGCGCACGGCACGGAGACCTGCATGATCTACGGCTGAGTGCCGAGCGCCGCTCCGAGGGGAACGACCGGGTCACGGAGATCAGGCCCGATCGCCCCACGAGCGCAGGGCGCGGTCGAGCGCATCGACGATCCGGGTGAAGGTGGCATCGAGCTCCCGGGCCTGCTTGAAACCTCCGCCGAGTTCGAGCGCGACGAAGCCGTGCACGGTGCTGCGGACGAAGCGGATCGCATCGGTGAGGTCGTCGTCGTGCAACTCGTACTCGCGCAGGGCGTCGGCGATCGCGCGGACCAGCCGCTCCGCGGCCGCCTGCCCGTCCGCATCGCCCGGTTCGGGCGCGATCTGCAGGGCGGCGTGGCGGCCGGGATGCCGCGCGGCCCAGCGGCGCAGCGCATCGGCGATCCCGTGCAGCGCGTCCGAGCCGGAGCGCCCGGTGCCGGCTGCGGCGAGCACGTCGGCGAGGTTGCGGGCCGCCTGCTGTGCGATGGCGCCGCGCAGGTCGTCGAGATCCGAGACGTGGCGATAGACCCCGGGCGGAGCGATGCCGAGGGTGCGGCCGAGCTTCGTGATCGTGAGCGCGGGCAGGCCGATCTCGTCGACGAGCTCGGAGGCGCGCGCGACGACGGCATCGCGGTTGAGCCGCTCAGCCATGCGAGGCCTCCGCGCTCAGGAAGCCGTGGATCTCGGCGAAGACGGCGTCCGGCTGCTCGGCCATCGGGTAGTGCCCGGCTCCCGGGATCATGCGGTGCTCGCCGCCGAGGGCCACGGCGATCCAGCTCGCTTCGGCTTCGGGGTCGGGGAAGTCGCGGTCGCGCGAGCCCATGATCACGAGCGTCGGCGCGTCGACCCGGGGAGCGCCGCCTCCGCCGGAGCGTGGGTGACATCGCGCACGGTGGCCTGGAAGGCGCGCCAGCGACCCGGCCGTCGGAGCAGGGCCATCGTTCGGCCGAACTGCTCCTCGTGGTCGTCGGGCCGGATCTCGCCGAACAGCGAGCCCGCGTAGCCGCGCCACACCGCCGGGCCCCAGGGCGCAGCAGCATGAGGCGCATGAGCGTGCGCAGTCCGGCCGGGCCGTGGTCGCGCACGAAGGGGCCGATGAGCACCAGCCGCGAGATCGCCGCGGGTCGATCCGCGGCGGCGATGACCGCGGCCGCGGCCCCCATGGAATTGCCGACGACGGTCGCGGGACCGGAATCGAGGGCGTCGATCACGGCGAGCAGGTCGCCCGCGGTGGCGGGGTCGTCGTAGCTCGAGAACCCGGCGGAGCTGTCGCCGTGGCCGCGCAGGTCCATCACGGCGACGCGCGCGCCCGCAGACACCAGGAGCGGGACGAGGTGGCGGAACGAGGCTCGGTTCTCGCCCATTCCGGGGACGCACAGGATCAGCGGCCCGTGCCCCGAGACCTCGACGGCGACGTGCCCGTCGGGTCGCTCGACTTCGATGAGGGATCGATTCATGTTACGAAGCGTAACATTAAGTTACGAAGCATAGCAAGGCGTGATGCGGGCCCCGGAGCGTCGCGACGGGTGCCGTAGCCTGGAGGCATGGATCCCGACTTCGTCTTCGAGCTGGTCTGGTGGACGGTCGTCATCGTGCACTTCGTCGTCGCGCTGTTCGCGATCCGCTCGCTCGGCCAGTGCACCGCCGTGATCTCGATCGTCAAGCTGTTCTTCTGGATCGCGTTCATCGCGCTCGTCCCCCTCGTCGGGAGCATCGTCTGGATGAAGGCCGGCCGGAGACGCGCCGACGCCGCGGCGGAGCGGGCCGCGGCGGAAGAAGAGTCGCGCCGTGCCGGGGCGGCGACGGAGGGATCCCGGAGCGCGGGGGACTGACACCGCGCTCGCCTGGGCCCGGCGGCGGACCCAGTAGGATCGTGGGGTGAACGGCGCCGCCGTTCGATCCCGATCCGCACCCGCTTGCGAAGGAGTGTGCCCCAGTGGCAGATGGCTTCTCCCTGTTCACCGACCGTTCGATCGTCGCCATGCGCGTCAACGGCGAGCTCCGCGACCTCGCGACCGAGGTCACCGAGACGGACACCGTGGAGCCGATCACCGTCGAGAGCACCGACGGACTGAACATCCTCCGCCACTCCGCGGCGCACGTGCTCGCGCAGGCCGTGCAGCGCATCAACCCCGAGACCACGCTCGGCATCGGCCCGCCCATCACCGACGGGTTCTACTACGACTTCGACCCGAAGACGCCGTTCACCCCGAAGATCTGAAGGCGATCTCCTCCGAGATGCAGAAGATCGTCAAGCAGGGCCAGCGCTTCGTGCGCCGCGTCGTCACCGAGGATGAAGCGCGGGCCGAGCTCGCGAACGAGCCCTACAAGCTCGAGCTCATCGGCCTCAAGGGCGGATCCACGGGCGACGACAACGAGAACGTCGAGGTCGGCGGAGCCGAGCTCACCATCTACGACAACGTCGATCCCAAGACCGGCGAGCTCTGCTGGAAGGATCTCTGCCGCGGACCGCACGTCCCGAACACCCGCGTGCTCGGAAACGGCTGGGCTCTCATGCGTTCGGCGGGCGCCTACTGGCGCGGCAGCGAGAAGAACCCGATGCTCCAGCGCATCTACGGCACCGCCTGGCCGACCAAGGACGAGCTGCGCGCCTACCAGACCCGGCTCGAGGAGGCGGCGAAGCGCGACCACCGCAAGCTCGGCGTCGAACTCGACCTCTTCAGCTTCCCCGACGAGATCGGCTCCGGCCTCGCGGTGTTCCACCCCAAGGGCGGGATCATCCGGCACGAGATCGAGAACTTCATGCGCTCGGAGCTGCTGAAGAACGGCTACGAGGTGGTGAATACCCCTCACATCACCAAGGGAACGCTGTTCGAGACCAGTCAGCACCTCAACTGGTACAAGGACGGCATGTTCCCGGCCATGCACCTCGACGAGGTCGTCGACGACGAGGGCCGCGTGGTCAAGCAGGGCCAGGACTACTACCTGAAGCCGATGAACTGCCCGTTCCACAACCTCATCTTCCGCGCCCGCGCGCGCAGCTATCGCGAGCTGCCGCTGCGGCTCGCAGAGTTCGGCACGGTCTACCGCTACGAGAAGAGCGGCACCCTCTCGGGCCTCACCCGCGTGCGCGGCCTTACGCAGGACGACGCGCACATCTACGTCACCGATGAGCAGGTGAAGGAGGAGATCAAGCGGCAGCTCGAGTTCGTCTTCCAGACCCTCCGCGCCTACGGCCTCGACGACTTCTACCTCGAACTCTCGACCCGTGACCCCGAGAAGTCGGTCGGTTCCGACGAGCAGTGGGAGATCGCCACCGAGACCCTGCGCCAGGTGGGCGAGGAGTCGGGGCTCGAACTGGTCGCCGACCCGGGTGGAGCCGCGTTCTACGGCCCCAAGATCTCGGTCCAGGCGCGGGACGCGATCGGCCGCACCTGGCAGCTCTCGACCGTGCAGCTCGACTTCAACCAGCCCGAGCTGTTCGAACTCGAGTACACGGCGGCCGACGGCACCCGCAAGCAGCCGATCATGATCCATCGCGCGCTGCTGGGTTCGGTCGAGCGCTTCTTCGCGATCCTGCTCGAGCACTACGCGGGCGCGTTCCCCGTCTGGCTCGCTCCGCTCCAGGTGGTCGGCATCCCGGTCGCCGAGCAGTACGGCGAGTACCTCGACGGCATCATCGCGCGCCTCCGCGAGGAGGGCGTGCGCGCCGAGGTCGACCACAGCGACGACCGCATGCCGAAGAAGATCCGCACCCACACCAAGGAGAAGGTGCCGTTCCAGCTCATCGCGGGTGAGGAGGATCGCGCGGCCGGCGCCGTCAGCTTCCGGTTCCGCGACGGCACCCAGATGAACGGCGTTCCCGTCGACGAGGCGATCCAGCGGATCACCGGTGCGATCCGGAGCCACGAGCAGGTGTCGACGGCGTGGACCGAGTAGAGGACCTGAGCACGACCGCCGCGGTCGGCGATCCCGACGAGCTCCAGCGGCTCTGGGTCCCGCACCGCATGGTCTACGTGGCCGATCACCGGCAGCCCGATCACACTGACTGCCCGTTCTGCGCGGCTCCCGCCCGCAGCGACGAGGACGCGCTGATCGTGGCGCGCGGGCGCTCCGCCTACGTGCTGCTCAACCTGTTCCCCTACAACACTGGCCACATGCTGGTCTGCCCCTACCGCCACGTGTCGGGCTACGACGAGGCGACGGCCGAGGAGGTCGCCGAGATCGGCGAGCTGACGCAGATCGCCATGCGGGTCGCCCGCGAGGTCATGGGCTGCGACGGATTCAACATCGGCATGAACCAGGGCGCGATCGCCGGCGCCGGCGTGGCCGCGCACCTGCACCAGCACATCGTGCCCCGGTGGGCGTCCGACGCCAACTTCTTCCCGATCATCGCGAAGACCAAGGCCATGCCGCAGCTGCTCGGCGACGTGCGCGAGCGGGTCGCGGCGGCCTGGCCCGTGGACCCTGGACCACAGGCGCAGGCCTGACCGATCCACGGCGGCGAGACCGCTACCCCAGAACCTGAAACATCGAGAATCGAAGGAGCTCCCGTGTCCGGACACTCCAAGTGGGCGACGACCAAGCACAAGAAGGCCGTCATCGACGCGAAGCGCGCAAAGGCGTTCGCCAAGTACATCAAGAACATCGAGGTCGCCGCGCGTATCGGCGGCGCCGACCTCTCGGGCAACCCGACCCTCGTCGACGCCGTGCAGAAGGCGAAGAAGAACTCGGTCCCCGGCGACAACATCGATCGCGCGATCAAGCGCGGTGCCGGGCTCGACGGCGAGGCCGTCGAGTACATGACCATCATGTACGAGGGCTACGGCCCCAACGGAGTCGCGCTCATGATCGAGTGCCTCACCGACAACAAGAACCGCGCCGCGGCCGAGGTGCGCACCGCGCTCAGCCGCAACGGCGGCACCCTCGCCGATCCCGGCAGCGTCGCGTACAACTTCGCGCGCAAGGGCGTCATCGTGGTCCCCGCCGAGGGCACCACCGAGGACGACGTGCTCACCGCGGTGCTCGAGGCCGGCGCCGAAGAGGTCAACCCGACTCCCAACGGCGAAGCGTTCGAGGTGCTCACCGAGGCGTCCGATCTCGTCGGTGCTCGCACCGCGCTGGTCGACGCCGGGATCGACTACGACTCGGCCGACGCCGAGTTCGTGCCGAACCTCAAGGTCGAGATCGACGCCGACACCGCCCGCAAGGTCTTCCGCCTCATCGATGCGCTCGAGGACAGCGACGACGTCCAGAACGTCTTCTCGAACTTCGACCTGAGCCCCGAGGTCCAGGCCGAGCTCGAGGCGGACGACTGATGATTCGGCGGTGCGCGGCGAACGGGAGTCCGCCGCGCACCGCCCGATCGTGAGGTGAAGAGGCGATGCGGATCATCGGGATCGACCCCGGTCTGACCAGATGCGGCGTGGGCGTCGTCACCGCCGGCGGCAGCCGGCGGGTCGAGTTCGAGCACGTCGAAGTACTGACGAGCGCGGCGGGCGACCCGCTGCCCGCCCGCCTGCACACTCTCGGTTCCAGCCTCGAGCGCCTGCTCGACGGGGAACGCCCCGACGCCATCGCGCTCGAGCGGGTGTTCGCGCAGGACAACGTCGCGAGCGTCATGGGAGTCGCCCAGATCAGCGGCGTCGTGATGTATCTGGCGGAACAGCGAGGGATCCCGCTCGCGCTCTACACCCCGAACGAGGTCAAAGCCCAGGTGACTGGGTACGGCAGCGCCGACAAGGCGCAGGTCACGACCATGGTCACCCGCCTGCTCCGCCTGCAGGCACCGCCGAAGCCGGCCGATGCCGCCGATGCGCTCGCGCTCGCGATCACGCACGCCTGGCACCTCGGACGGGGCGGATCGGCGGCCCGATTCGAGAGCCAGCCCGGTGCCGCCTCGGCCGAGACGCCGGCGCAGCGTGCCTGGCGCGAGGCCGAGTCCCGGCAGGGACGCCGTCGCGGTCCGCGCGGCGGCTGATGCTCGCCGGCTCAGTGCTCGCAGCGGCATTCACCGCCCGCGCAGCAGCTGCCTCCGCCGTGCTTCGACGGTGATCGGGGCGCGTCGAGCGACGGGTTCCGGTCGAAGAACCCGAACGGCTTGAGCGTGAACGCCACCGTGTCGACCGGCATGATCGGCCAGTCCTCGGCCCGGGTGATGTGGTGGATCCCGAACACGTACCAGAGCACCACGTCGGTGTCGACGAGGTTCTCGTCGTCCGAGATCCAGGCGCTCATGCCGTTGCCGAGGTCGTCCTTCGACTGCGTCGGATAGTCGCCGGCGGGCCACATCTCGAGATCGTGCTGCCGCGTCACCCAGAGGGTGCTGCCGATTACCGGGTTCCGGCGGAGGATCGGCGACGACTCGTCGAACATCGCCGGGAACGACGCCGACGGTACGAGTTTGTAGGCGGTCGGTGCGCCCCAGGCGTTGAGGCGGTTCGGGTTCTGCACCTTCCAGGAGCGCTGCGTCTCCCACCGGTAGTCGCGTCCGGCCTCGGCCTCCGACGCGATCACCGTGCCGCGCGCGTGCAGGTCCAGGCCGAGCGGGTTGGCCTCGCCGATCGGCGCCGCCATCGAATCGGACTCGACGACGGTGTTGTTCGCTCCGTCGACGTCGAGGTCGAGGCGCGCCACCAGGAAGTGCTGGTGGTAGGGGGCGTAGCTGCGACGGTCGATGACGGTTCCCGTGGGGAACGTCGCGGCCTCCTCCTCCATGGGCGTCGAGACCATGATCCCCGTCGCCCGGATCTCGCACTCGATGTTGCCGTCCGGATAGAAGCGCCAGTACACGAGATACTCGTAGTTGGCCACGGTCGCGTGCACCGAGACCACGAAGCGGCGCATGCGGCGCACCTCCGTGCCAGCGTCGGGGTCGACGTGCTTCCACAGCACGGCGTCGTCCTCCTCGTGCAGGCAGACCGCGTTCTTCGTGACCCGTGGGCGGCCCGCGGTGTCGGGCAGCACGCCGTCGAGGTAGGTGATCTCGCCGAGGCAGTCGCAGCCGAGCTCGAGCGAGGTGCACATGTACCCGAGGCCCCACTCGCCGATGTCGAACGCCGTGCGGCGGTAGTGGTCGAAGCTCGAGTCCCGGTAGGGCACGATCATCTCGGCGAGGGACATGCGATAGGCGATGTCGCGGTACTCGTCGCCGTCTCTGAACCGCACCTGGTACAGCACGGGACCCTCGCGGTAGTTGAAGCCGATGCGGAACTCCCAGTCCTGCCACCGCAGCAGGGATCCCGCGAGCGCGAACGACACGCCCTCGGGCTGCACGATGTCGAGCGGCTTCAGGTCGGTGCGCTCGGGCTCGCCGCGCAGCTCGGGGGTGTACTCGGCATCGACCTCGGGGAATCCGCGGTCGTGCGACTCGTCGATCTGCAGCACCTCCATGCGGTTCACGTCGACGATCACCTTGAGCCCGCTCACCGGGTGCGCGTAGGGGTTGCCTCCGACGGCCGACCGCTTCCAGATGTCGACCCAGCCGAGCCGGCGGTCCCGCCACTGCGGCGGCATCACCTCGTGGCCGTAGGTCCAGAGATCGAAGAGCACGAGGTCGGGATCGACGCCGCGCGCCCCGAGCGCCGCGCGGACTCCGGGGTGCGCGCGCAGGGCGACATCGCAGTCGTGGTACTCGTCGACGGTGAAGTTCGGGGTCACCCCGGGACGGTGCTCCCAGCTCTCGACAGCGCCGCCGGTGAGATCGACGATCGCCTCGTAGACCTCGTTGCTCGCCTTGTTCCAGAGCACGGCGAAGGAACGGCGCACGATCGGGTCGCCCTCCCGCCAGGCGAGGACCTCGGCCTTGGGCGGTTCTCTGAGGATGATGGAGGCGTAGCGCCAGCCGGAGTCGATTCCGCGTTCGCGGGCGAGCAGCCCGGAGGTCGCGGCGATCTCTTCAGCGGACAGGGAGTCGAGGGGGTGGGGGCTCATGGCGGCTCCGATCTCGTCGGGCGCTCCATCGCGCCGTCCTGCGGTCAGCCTACCCCGCGTCAGTTCGCGCTGGGACCCCGCAGATCGTCGGGATTCGGGGGGATCTCGGGCAGCGGGATCGTACCGGTCTTGAGGGCCTCGATGGTCTGCTCGACCTCGCGCTGACGGCGCAGGCGCAAGCGGCTGAGCGCGCGCTGCTCCGGCAGGCTCCAACCGAACCGGACGGCGAGCAGGCGGAGCACTGCGGTCACGGCGACGCAGGCGATGCCCGCGACGACGACGGGCACCCCGAACGCCAGGAGCACGACCAGCACGCCGACACCGACGAGGCTCGCGACCGCGTAGAGGGATCCGACGTGCATGAGCGCGATGGGGATGTTGAGCATGAGGTCGCGCAGCACGCCGCCGCCGACCGCCGACACGGTGCCGATGAAGAGGGCCGGGACCACGGGCATGTCGAGCGACAGCGCCTTGGTCGTGCCGATCGCGCCGAACATGCCGATGCTGAGCGCGTCGAGCACGGTGATGACCGGGTCGACGCGCTCGAAGAGGCGCGGCAGGAGCATGCCGATGAACGCGGCGCCCGTCGCGACGATCAGGTACCAGTTGATCGAGAACGCCGCCGGAGTCACACCCAGGAGGATGTCGCGGAGAAAGCCGCCGCCGATGCCTGAGGCGATGCCGATGATCGCGACGCCGAGCAGGTCGATCCGCTTGAAGCCCGCGGCGAACAGGGCGCCCTGCAGGCTGCCGACGCCGACCGCGACGAGGTCTGCGGCGAGCGGGGTGTGGAAGGTCTGGTCGAGCACGTCTCTATTCTCGCCGATCGCGCATCCGGATCCGGGATACTTGAAGCATGCCCCTGTACCGCGAAGTCGGCGTCGTGCTGCGCACGCACAAGCTCGGCGAAGCCGATCGGATCGTGACGCTGCTCACGCGTGAACGCGGTCTGCTGCGCGCCGTGGCGAAGGGGTCCGGCGCACCTCGTCGAAGTTCGGGGCGCGGCTCGAACCGTTCATGGTCGCCGATCTGCAGTGCTACGAGGGCCGCACCCTCGACACGATCACCCAGGCCGAGACGCTCGGCTCGTACGGGCCGCCGATCAGCGGCGACTACGAGCGGTACCGCGCGGGCAGCGTCATGGTCGAGACGGCCGAGCGCCTGAGCGAGGGCGGGCCCGCGCCGCAGCAGTACCGTCTGCTCGTCGGCGCGCTGCGCACGCTCGCCCAGGGCACGGTGCCCACCGAGCTCGTGCGCGACGGCTACCTGCTGCGCGCCATGGCGATCGCCGGCTGGTCGCCGGGCTTCGAGGAGTGCGTGCGCTGCGGGGCGGCCGGGCCCCATACTCTCGTCGTCGTGCAGCTCGGCGGCGTGGTCTGCGAGGACTGCCGCGTGCCCGGCGCCCCACGGCTCGATCCCGGTTCGATCCGATTGCTCGCCGCACTGCTCGCGGGGGACTGGAGCACCGCGACGGGCTCGACGGAGCGCGAGCGCGGGCAGGCCGCCGGGATCGTCGCCGCGTACACGCAGTGGCACCTCGAGCGCGGCCTGCGGTCACTGCGCGAACCCTCGCGTCCCGCGGTCTGAACGCTCGATACACTGAACGCTATGCCGCGAGTGCCCGACGAGATCGTGCCGGTCGATTGGACCGGCGAGCAGCCGCCCCGATTCGCAGGCCCGGTGCCCGAGCACGTCGCGATCGTCATGGACGGCAACGGGCGATGGGCGAACCAGCGCGGCCTGCCCCGCGTCGAGGGTCACCGCATGGGGGAGCAGGCCCTGCTCGACGTGGTGGCCGGGGCGATCCAGGCCGGGGTCAAGCACCTGAGCGTCTATGCGTTCTCGACCGAGAACTGGCGGCGCTCGCCCGACGAGGTCCGGTTCCTCATGGGCTTCAACCGCGACGTGCTGCGGCGTCGGCGCGAGCAGCTGCACTCCTGGAACGTGCGCATGCGCTGGGCCGGGCGACGGCCGCGGCTGTGGGGGTCCGTGCTCAGCGAGCTGAAGACGGCCGAGCGGGTCACCGCCCACAACACCGGGCTGACGCTCACGATGTGCGTGAACTACGGCGGGCGCAACGAACTCGTGGACGCGATGCGCCGCATCGGCGAGGACGTCGCGACGGGTCGGCTCTCGCCACACGGGATCAGCGAGCGCACCATCGGCCGCTACCTCTACGTGCCGGAGCTGCCGGATGTCGACCTGTTCCTCCGTTCGTCGGGAGAGCAGCGCACGAGCAACTTCATGCTGTGGCAGTCCGCGTACGCCGAGATGGTCTTCCTCGACACCCTGTGGCCCGACTTCGACCGGGCCGAGCTCTGGCGGGCGATCGGGATCTACCACGATCGGGATCGCCGCTTCGGCGGGGCGGTGGACGCCCCGAAACGGACCTAGCCGTCCGGCCGGACGGGTCGTGAGAGAATGGAGCTGCTATGACTTCCTCCTCTCTCGCGACCGATCAGCGGCTGCGCATCGGTCCGATCGCGCTCGACGTCCCCGTGGTGCTCGCGCCCATGGCCGGGATCACCAACACCGCGTTCCGGCGGCTCTGCCGCGAATACGGGGCGGGGCTCTATGTGAGCGAGATGATCACGAGCCGCGCGCTCGTCGAGCGCACCCCGGCCTCCATGCGGCTCATCAAGCACCACGAGAGCGAGACGCCGCGTTCGATCCAGCTGTACGGCGTGGATCCGAAGACGGTCTCCGAAGCGGTGAAGTTCCTCGTGGCCGAGGACCGTGCCGACCACATCGATCTGAACTTCGGGTGCCCGGTGCCGAAGGTGACCCGCAAGGGCGGCGGATCCGCGCTGCCCTGGAAGCAGGACCTGTTCAAGGCGATCGTCGAGGGTGCGGTCAAGGCCGCGGGCGACATCCCGCTCACGGTGAAGATGCGCAAGGGCATCGACGCCGATCACCTCACCTTCCTCGATGCCGCGCGTACCGCGGAGGACGCGGGCGTCGCGGCGATCGCGCTGCACGGCCGCACCGCCAACGAGTTCTACTCGGGGCACGCCGACTGGTCGGCCATCGCGGAGCTGAAGCAGACGATCACGAGCGTCCCCGTGCTCGGCAACGGCGACATCTGGTCCGCGGAGGACGCGATCCGCATGGTCCGGGAGACCGGCTGCGACGGCGTCGTCGTCGGTCGCGGCTGCCTCGGTCGCCCCTGGCTGTTCGGCGACCTGGCGGCGGCGTTCCGCGCCGAGCAGGGCGAGATCTCGTCCGAGGCCGCGGAAGCGGCGATCGCGAAGCCGCCGCTCGGCTTCGTGATGCAGGCCATGCGTCGCCATACCGAGCTGCTCGTCGAGTTCTTCGACGGCGAGGAGGATCGTGCCTGCCGCGACATCCGCAAGCACGTCGCCTGGTACTTCAAGGGCTACGGCGTCGGAGGCGACACCCGCCGTTCGCTCGCCGCCGTCGAGTCGCTCGAGCAGATGGACGAGATCTTCGCCACGATGGACGGCTCCATGCCGTATCCCGGCGAGGGCGCCGAGGGGCAGCGCGGCCGCGCGGGGAGCCCGAAGCGCGTCGTGCTGCCGGACCGCTGGCTCGAGAGCCGGACGAGCGACGGCATCGACTTCGCCGATCTGGCCGAGGCCGAGCGGGACGATTCCGGTGGGTGATCGGGGGAACGGGTACACCGAGTTCGACGCGGAGCGGTTCGTCCCCGAACAGCACGGCGGCGGGCGCAGCGACTTCGCTCGCGATCGTGCCCGCGTGCTGCACTCGAGCGGGTGGCGGCGTCTCGCCGCGAAGACCCAGGTGCTCAGCCCGACGGCGGGCGTCGACTTCGCCCGCAATCGACTGACCCACTCGCTCGAGGTCGCCCAGATCGGTCGCGAGCTCGCGGTCTCGCTCGGCGTCTCGCAGGACGTGGTCGATACGGCGTGCCTGGCTCACGACCTCGGGCACCCGCCCTTCGGGCACAACGGCGAGCTCGCGCTGAACGAGTGGATGCGCGGCTTCGGCGGCTTCGAAGGCAACGCGCAGACGCTCCGGATCCTCACGCGGCTCGAGCCGAAGCGCTTCGCACCCGACGGAGCGAGCGCCGGCCTGAACCTCACCCGGGCGACGCTCGACGCCAGCTGCAAGTACCCCTGGGCGCTGCAGGAGGCGGCGCCGGGGAGCGCCAAGTTCGGCTACTTCACCGATGACGCTCCGGTCTTCGAATGGCTTCGGAGCGGCGCACCCGAGCGGCGCAAGTGCGTCGAAGCCCAGATCATGGACTTCTCCGACGACGTCGCCTATTCGGTCCACGACTTCGAGGACGCGATCGTGTCGGAGCATATCGATCCCCAGTTCCTCACGGCGCGCTCGGGGCACGACGCGCTGATCCGCACCGTCTCCGAGTGGGCCGGCGGCGATTTTGCCGCGGACGAGCTCGGCGCGGCCTTCGATCGGATGGCCGAGAGTGCGAACTGGCTGCGCAGCTGGGACGGATCTCGCAGGGATCAGGCCAGGCTGAAGAACTTCACGAGCGACATGATCGGTCGTTTCGCGCGCGCCGCGATCCGCGACACGGTCGAGGAGGCGGACGGCCGCTCGCTCGCGCGCTACGGTGCGCGCATGGTCGTGCCGCGCGAGGTGAGCGCCGAGATCGCGGTGCTCAAGGGGATCGTCGCCGCCTACGTCATGCAGAGCGGTCGCCGGCAGCCGACGTACCGCCGTCAGCGGGCGCTGCTGACCGAGTTGCTCCACACGCTGTGGGAGTCCGGCACCCACGAGCTGGAACCCGCCTACGCGGCCGACTTCCGGGCGGCCGAGGACGAGTCCGCGGCCCGGCGGGCGATCGTCGATCAGGTGGCCTCGCTCACCGACCAGTCGGCGATCGCCTGGTACGAGCGGCTCTGCACGGCGCCGCTCGTGTAGCCGCGTCGGCGGCGACTAGACTGGGCAGCTATGGCAGGCCGGATCCGCGCGAGCGACATCGAAGAGGTGAAGCGCCGCACGAACCTGGCCGACCTCGTCGGCGACTACGTGGCGCTGAAGAACGGCGGCATCGACTCGATGAAGGGGCTCTGCCCGTTCCACGACGAGCGCAGCCCCAGCTTCCACGTGCGTCCGGCGCTCGGGTACTACCACTGCTTCGGCTGCGGCGAATCGGGTGACGCGATCACCTTCCTGCAGCGCATGGATCACCTCACGTTCACCGAATCGGTCGAGCGCCTGGCGGCCCGGATCCACTACGCGCTCACCTACGAGGAGGGCGGCGGGCGCCGCGAGGAGGGGCCGAACCGGGCTCGCCTGCTCGCGGCCAACCAGGCCGCCGCGGCGTACTTCGTCGAGCAGCTGGCGAGCGAGGAGGGCCGGGCCGGCCGCGACTTCCTCGACGGGCGCGGGTTCGATGCCGAGGCCGCGAGCCGATTCGGCGTCGGCTACGCGCCGCGCGGGTGGGACGGCCTGACCGACCACCTGAAAGCGCAGGGCTACACGCCGGCCGAGCTCTCGCAGGCCGGCCTCGTCTCAGAGGGGCAGCGGGGCGTCTACGACCGGTTCCGCGGGCGAGTCATCTGGCCGATCCGCGACACGAGCGGCCAGGTGATCGGCTTCGGGGCCCGCAAGCTCTACGAGGACGACAACGGCCCGAAGTACCTCAACACTCCCGAGACCCCCGTCTACCGCAAGTCGCAGGTGCTCTACGGGCTCGACCTCGCGAAGCGGGCGATCTCTCGCGGACACCGGGCGGTCGTCGTCGAGGGCTATACGGACGTGATGGCCTGCCATCTGGCGGGGATCGAGACCGCGGTCGCCACCTGCGGTACCGCGTTCGGGCGGGAGCACATCTCGGTCCTGCGCCGGGTCATGGGCGACGATGCGGCGGCCGAGGTGATCTTCACCTTCGATCCCGACGAAGCCGGGCAGAAGGCCGCGCTGCGCGCGTTCAGCGAGGAGAAGCGCTTCACCGCGCAGACCTACGTCGCGGTCGCCCCCGACGGCCTCGACCCCTGCGATCTGCGCCTGCATCGGGGCGATGAGGCGGTGGTCTCGCTGTTCGACCGCAAGACCCCGCTGTTCGAATTCGCGCTGCGGCAGGCGGTCTCGCGATTCGACCTCAACAGCGTCGAGGGGCGCGTGTCGGCGCTCCGCGCAGCGGCACCGATCGTCGCCGAGATCAAGGATCCCGCGATGCGGCCGGGATACACGCGCGAGCTGGCCCGGATGCTCGGTTCCGATCTCGGCGAAGTGCAGCGAGCGGTGCGCACGGCCGAGTCCCGGCCGCAGGCGCGCGGGCCCGAGCGCGAAGAGGCTCCCCGGGCGGGCCAGGATCCGAACGATCGCTTCGGCGCGCCGGTCGAGCCCGCGACTCCCCGGATCTCGCTCGCGAGCCTGCCCAACGCGCCCGGGGTCTGGCTCGAGCGCGATGCGCTCATGGCGATGCTGCAGCAGGGCGAAGCGGTCGGCATCGACCTGCTGTCGCAGGCCGTGACCGCGCAGGTGGACGAGCCGAGATTGCGCGGAGTGCGCGATGCGATCGCCGCTGCGCTGCCCGCGCTCGGCACCGATCGCTGGCTCGGCGAGGTGCTCGAGCAGACGCCGGAGCCCCTGCGCGATCTGGCGCGGGAGCTCGCGCTCGCGCCGATGCCGCAGCGCAAGGCGGAGCAGCTCGCCGCCTACGCCAAGGACGTCGTGGTATCGCTCCTGGACCGCGACCTGCTGAACCTCAAGGGCGAGCTGGTCGCTCGCATGCAGCGCATCGGCGACTCGGCCGACGCCGGGTCGCGCCGGATCCAGGAGCAGCTCGTCGCGCTCGAAGCGGCTCGGCGCAGCCTCCGCGTGGAATGACCGGTCGCGGGGCGACCGTGCCGTAGGCTGCTGCGGGTACCGACATCCACCGGCGGAAGGAGCCCTGCGTGGCAGGCGTCGACCTCGACGCGGATCCGGCGATCCACGTCTCCGATCTCTCGCTCAGCTATCCCGCCCACGGCGGTGGCCGCTCGTTCCACGCCGTCGAGGGCGTCAGCTTCGACGTGCGGCGCGGCGAAGTGCTCGCACTGCTTGGGGAGAGCGGTTCGGGCAAGTCGACGCTCGCACGGTTTCTCGCGGGGCGCGCGAAGGATGCGGGGGACAAGTCGGCGCGGATCCGGGCGACCGGCGGCGACGCGCACGTGCTCGGCACTTCGATGCGGCGGCTCAACCGGCGCGGTGCGGCACGGTTGACGGCCTACGTCGGTCATCTGGCGCAGGACGCCGGCGCAACGCTGCCGCCGGAGCTGAACGTCGGCGACATCCTCTTCGGGCCCATCGTCGAGCGCACCAAGGACTTCGACCGGGACGAGCTCGGTGCCGTCATCGCCGAGATGATGGACATCGTCGGCCTGCCGCTGAGCAAGCTGCAGGAGTACCCGTACGAGCTCTCGAAGGGGCAGCGGCAGCGCGTGGCCGTGATGCGGTCGCTCATGCTGAACCCGCCCGTGCTCGTCGCCGACGAGCCGACGCTCGGCGTCGATGCGAACAGCCGCCCGCGGATCGTGGACCTGCTCCGCTGGTACCGCGAGCGCAGCAGCGCGACCCTCGTGCTGATCAGTCACGACATCGGCATGCTCGAGGCGCTCGTGCAGGACGTGCTCGTGATGCAGCAGGGGCGCGTGGTGGGGCACGACGATATCAATGCGATCTTCCGGCAGGCGGATCACGTCTACGTGCAGCAGCTCGCGCAGGCGCTCCGGGCGACCGCCTACGACGAGATCGCCGACGAATAGCCTGGGCGCGCCCGGGCGGCACGCGGGAGCCGCCCGGATTTGCACTGCGGGCGAGGCGCTGGGTAAGGTAGAGGGGTTGCTTCGGCAATGATCCCCTGTAGCTCAGTTGGCAGAGCGCTTGACTGTTAATCAGGATGTCGCTGGTTCGAGCCCAGCCGGGGAGCAAGAGAAACCCCCACCCGAGTCGGGTGGGGGTTTCGTCGTGTTCCGGCGACTCCGGACGGGCCGTCCGGGCTTTCGTGCGTAGGATCGAATCGCGCGGTCGCCGCTGACCCGCGCAGAGGAGGGATCATCCGTGAGCAGCGTGGAACGCACCGGGACCGTCATCGCCCTGGATCCCGATCGGGCACCGCGGATCCACGAATCCGCCTGGATCGCGCCGGGCGCGGTCGTCGTCGGTGCCGTCGCCCTCGGGCCCGGCAGCAGCGTCTGGTACAACGCAGTGCTCCGCGGCGACTCCAACTCGATCACGGTCGGCCGAGACAGCAACTTCCAGGACGGCGTCGCAGTGCACACCGAGGCGGCGCAGGGAGCGGTGATCGGCGACCGCGTCTCGGTCGGGCACAACGCGGTCGTGCACGCCGCGACGCTGGAGGACGGCTGTCTCATCGGGATGAACGCGACAGTGCTGAGCGGAGCGATCGTGGGCACGGGGTCGCTGGTGGCTGCGGGTGCGCTCGTGCCGCAGGGGCGGATCATCCCGCCCCACTCGCTCGTCGCCGGGGTGCCCGCGCGCGTGGTCAGGGAGCTCACCGACGCCGAGCGGGAGAGCGTGCGGCGCAACGCTGAGATCTACATCGGTCACACCGCTGCGCATCGCTCCGCTGTCGGGGCCACGCTCGCCGCGCCCGGGAATCAGTCGCGACCCACCGGATGACACGCCACGGTTTCCGATCGGTGCCGGGAGTACACTAGTATCGTTCGAGTGCTCCGGCACACTCCGGTCGCGGCAAGCGCCTCGACCGCGGGGATGTAGCTCAATGGTAGAGCCTCAGTCTTCCAAACTGATTACGCGGGTTCGATTCCCGTCATCCCCTCCGCTGCAACCGGTCACACCGACCAGAACGAGAGCCCTGCGAAAGCGGGGCTCTCGTCGTTTTCGAACGACCCCGCACGCGTTTTCGGCTAGACTTGCCTGCGGTTGTCCGCACAGCCGTACTCGCGCATGCTTTTCGCGTGCGCGAGAACTGGGCCGCGGTCACCCGGAACCCGCGGGTTTCGGGGCGTAGCTCAGCTTGGCTAGAGCGCCCGCTTTGGGAGCGGGAGGTCGCAGGTTCGAATCCTGTCGCCCCGACTCGGACCTGCACAGAGTCCGACCACGCCGCTAGCTGCGTACGAATCCGATCACTGAGAGGCCAAATTGCCGAAGACGAACGCTGAGAAGCTCACGCCGACCCGAGTCAAGCTGACGGTCGCGCTCACCATGGACGAGCTCGAGCCGCACCTCAAGGGCGCCTACAAGACCATCTCGGAGCAGGTGTCGATCCCCGGCTTCCGCAAGGGCAAGGTCCCCGCGCCGATCATCGATCAGCGCGTCGGTCGCGAGGCCGTCGTCGAGCAGGCCGTCAACTCCTCGCTCGACGAGTTCTACCAGGCCGCCGTCGCCGAGTCCGATGTGCGCCCCATGGGCCGTCCGACCGCCGATGTCGAGCAGTGGATCGACCTGAAGGACCCGAAGAGCGAGGTCGTGCTCGCGTTCGAGGTCGAGGTCCGCCCCGAGTTCACCGTGCCCAAGTACGACGGCCTCAAGCTGACCGTCGACAACGCCGAGGTCGGCGACGACGCGATCGAGGCCGAGCTGGACAAGCTCCGCGAGCGCTTCGGCACCCTCGAGACCGTCGAGCGCGCCGCCTCGAAGGGCGACTTCGTCGAGATCGACCTGACCGCGACCATCGACGGCACCGAGGTCGACCAGGCCCAGGGCGTCTCCTACGAGGTCGGGGCGGGCAACATGCTCGTCGGCCTCGACGAGGCCATCGACACCCTCACCGCGGGCGAGTCGACCACCTTCACCTCGCAGCTGCTCGGCGGCGAGTACGAGGGCCAGGACGCCGAGGTCGCCGTGACCGTCACCGCCGTCAAGGAGCGCAAGCTCGCAGAGGCCGACGACGATTTCGCGCAGCTCGCCAGCGAGTTCGACACCATCGCTGAGCTCCGCGAGAGCCTCGCCGAGCAGGTCGCCCAGGCCGCCGTGTTCGCGCAGGGCCGCCAGGCGCGCGATCTCTTCACCGAGACCCTCATCGAGCAGGCCGGGATCCCGATCTCGGAGGAGCTCGTCGAGGACGAGGTGCACCGTCACCTCGAGGGCGAAGGCCGTCTCGAGGACGACGAGCACCGTGCCGAGGTCCGCGAGTCGTCGGAGAAGCAGCTCCAGCTGCAGCTCCTGCTCGATGCGATCGTCGAGGCCGAAGAGGTCACCCCGACCGAGGCCGAGCTGTCGCAGTACATCTTCCAGTCCGCGCAGCAGTACGGCATGGAGCCCGGCCAGTTCATCCAGGCGCTGAGCCAGGGCGGCCAGATGGGCATCATCGTCGCCGAGGTGACCCGTAACAAGGCGCTCGCGATCGCGCTCTCCAAGGCAGAGGTCGTCGACCAGGACGGCAAGGCCGTCGATCTGAGCGAGTTCACCGCCGTGGACCAGGGGAGGAATCGGCCGACGAGGCCGAGGCCCCCGCCGAGGAGAAGAAGCCCGCAGCCAAGAAGGCCGCTGCGAAGAAGGCTCCGGCCAAGAAGGCCGCCGAGGCCGACGGCGATGACGAGGAGGCCAAGAAGGCCGCTCGTTCGGCTGCCGCCAAGAAGGCTGCCGCGACCCGCGCCGCGAAGAAGGCCGCTGCGGAGGCCGCCGCCGAGTAAGGCGACGCACTGCGCTTCGAGGATCCCCGGTCTGCGGACCGGGGATCCTCTGCGTTTCCGCCTGTGTGCCCAGGGCGAACATGGGCATCGGCGGGCGCGCGAGTCGGTAGCCTCGAATCACACCGAGATCGAATGGAGCCACGCATGGCAGAACAGACGACGCCGAACAGCGTGTTCGAGCGCCTGCTCAAGGATCGGATCATCTGGCTGGGATCCGAGGTCCGCGACGACAACGCGAACGAGATCTGCGCCAAGATCCTGCTGCTCGCCGCCGAGGACCCCGAGGCCGACATCTACCTCTACATCAACTCGCCCGGCGGTTCGATCACCGCGGGCATGGCGATCTACGACACGATGAGCTTCGTGCCGAACGACATCGTCACCGTGGGCATCGGCATGGCCGCCTCGATGGGCCAGTTCCTCCTCACCGCCGGGACCAAAGGCAAGCGGTACATCACGCCGAACGCGCGCGTGCTCCTGCACCAGCCTCACGGCGGCTTCGGCGGCACGGCGAGCGACATCCAGACGCAGGCGCAGCTCATCACCTCGATGAAGAACCGCCTGGCCGAGATCACCGCTTCCCAGACCGGCAAGACGGTCGAGCAGATCAATGCCGACGGCGACCGCGACCGCTGGTTCACCGCGGACGAGGCGCTCGAGTACGGCTTCGTCGACTTCATCCGCGACTCTGCCTCCGACGTGGTCGGCGGCGGCGGAACCAGCAAGTAGCCAGCGGAACCAGGAGAGAGTACTTCAATGAACACCCCGCAGATGCCTTCTCTGCCGCAGGCCGGCGGTTCCGGTCTGCTCATGCCCGAGTCCCGCTACGTGCTGCCCTCCTTCGAGGAGCGCACGGCCTACGGCTACAAGCGCCAGGACCCTTACGCCAAGCTGTTCGAGGATCGCATCATCTTCCTCGGCGTGCAGGTCGACGATGCGTCGGCCGACGACGTCATGGCCCAGCTGCTCGTGCTCGAGAGCCAGGACACCGAGCGCGACATCACGATGTACATCAACTCGCCCGGCGGCTCCTTCACCGCGATGACGGCGATCTACGACACGATGCAGTACATCCGGCCGCACGTGCAGACGGTCTGCCTCGGCCAGGCCGCTTCGGCGGCGGCGGTGCTGCTCGCTGGCGGAACGCCGGGCAAGCGCCTCGCCCTGCCGAACGCGCGCGTGCTGATCCACCAGCCCTCGTCGGGCCAGGGCGGTCACGGGCAGGCGTCCGACATCGAGATCCAGGCCCGCGAGATCATGCGCATGCGCGAGTGGCTGGAGGAGACACTGGCGAAGCACTCCAACCGGACCGCGGAGCAGGTGCACCAGGACATCGACCGCGACAAGATCCTGAGCGCCGACGAAGCGCTGGAGTACGGCCTCGTCGACCAGGTGCTCACGAGCCGGAAGAACCCGCAGCCGGTGCTCGGATCCTGACCGTCGCCGCGGCCCGACGCCACCCGCGTCGGGCCGCGGCGTGCCGCCGGCAGCAATGTCGGTGGTGCGGGTTAGGCTCGACACCATCGAACCACACCGATCCGAAAGGGGACGTCGCATGGCGAAGATCGGCGAGAGCAGCGATCTGCTGAAGTGCTCTTTCTGCGGGAAGTCGCAGAAGCAGGTCCAGCAGCTGATCGCGGGTCCGCAGATCTACATCTGCGACGAGTGCGTCGGTCTCTGCAACGAGATCATCGAGGAGCGCATGGCCGAGTCGGCCGCGCCCGAGTCGCCCGAGTTCACGCTGCACAAGCCGCGCGAGATCTCGGATTTCCTCGACCAGTACGTGATCGGTCAGGACCGCGCCAAGCAGTCGCTCGCGGTGGCGGTCTACAACCACTACAAGCGAGTGCGCGCGGCACAGAAGCTCACGAGCGCCGAGGCGGCAGCCGAGCAGGTCGAGATCGCCAAGTCGAACATCCTCATGGTCGGTCCCACCGGGTGCGGCAAGACCTATCTCGCGCAGTCGCTCGCGCGCCAGCTCGGGGTCCCCTTCGCAGTGGCCGACGCCACCGCACTGACCGAGGCGGGGTACGTCGGTGAAGACGTCGAGAACATCCTGCTGAAACTGCTCCAGGCCGCCGACTTCGATGTGCAGCGCGCCGAGACGGGCATCATCTACATCGACGAGATCGACAAGATCGCGCGCAAGGCCGAGAACCCCTCGATCACGCGCGACGTTTCCGGCGAGGGCGTGCAGCAGGCGCTGCTCAAGATTCTCGAGGGCACGGTCGCTTCGGTGCCGCCGCAGGGCGGCCGTAAGCACCCGAATCAGGAGTTCATCCAGATCGACACGACGAACGTGCTCTTCATCGTGGCCGGCGCATTCGCCGGTCTCGAAGAGATCGTGGCCTCGCGTGTCGGCAAGGGCGGGATCGGATTCGGCGCCCCGCTGTCGAGCAAGCGCGACGACTCCGAGCTGTTCGCCGAGCTGCTTCCGGAAGACCTGCACAAGTTCGGTCTCATCCCCGAGTTCATCGGTCGTCTGCCGGTCGTGGCCACCGTCGATCCGCTCGACGTCTCCGCCCTCACCCGCATTCTGACCGAGCCCAAGAACGCCCTGGTCAAGCAGTATCAGCGCATGTTCGAGCTCGACGGAGTCGGACTCGAGTTCGAGGATGCGGCGCTCGAGGCCATCTCGGAGCTCGCCGTCGAACGCAAGACGGGCGCGCGCGGGCTGCGCGCGATCCTCGAGGGAGTCCTCGGTCCAGTGATGTTCGACGCGCCCTCTGACGAGTCGATCGCGAAGGTCGTCGTCACGCGCGAATCCGTCACGGGCGAGGCGGCACCCCGGGTGCTGCGCGCCGCGACGGGAGCTGAGCGCACGGCCTGACGCCAGGCAGAACAGCCGCGGCGCTTACCCGGAAGTCAGGGGAGCCGACAGGTCGTAGCTGAGGAGGACGGTTCCGCCGTCCCCGGGCAGAGTGAGCGCCTGAACGGTCAGCTGCGGACTCGACAGCGTTGCCGAACGACCGCCCTCCGGCGTGTCGGACGGATCCTGCTCCGTGAAGCCGTTGATTGCGATCACCTCGGCCCACAGGGCGTCCGCTGCGGCGCGGTCTTTCGTGGAGAGCACGACGAACCACACCCCGGGACCGCGCTCTCCCGCATCGTCGATCGTCGCGCCCTTCGGCAGGGCGAATGCCTCCGTCGGGAATCCCTTCGGCAACGTCTTCTGCTTCGTGATGTCGGGTTCGTGCTTCGGCTTCGACCAGCTCGAGCCCGAAGAATCTCCGCCACCGCCCTTGGTGCTACTGCTCCCCGGCCTGTTCTGAGCGCCGCCGTGCGTCCCCGGCTCGGGGGCGCACGCGGAAAGCGCGAGCGGGACCGTCAGGCACAGCGCGGTTGCCAGCGTCACGGTCAGCCGCCGAGGGCCCGCGGTGCGGCGGCGTGCGTCTGCCGGGGGTGCGATCGATGCGTTCAACATCAGCTCAACCAATCGTCATCGTCATCGAGTGCTTCTTCGGTCGTGCGCAGCGACTCGGTGCCGTCGAGCGTCACGAGCAGCAGATCGTCGAGCGCGCACCGCGGGCGTCCCTCGAGCCAGGTCAGGGTCCACGCGGATGCCTCCGGATACTGCTGCTCGGCTGCGGAGATCATCGGCAGTAACGTGCTCGGGACGCTGGCGTGCGGGGGCTGCCCCACCCGCCAACGCGTCCCGAGCTGCATGCTGCCGACCTTCCCGTGCGATTCCGGCTCAGGCCTCGGCCGGAGCCTCGAGACGGATCTCGGCGACGGTCGGAGCGTCGACCTCGGCCGCCTCGATGCGCAGCTCCGCGATGCGACCGACCTTGCTCAGGTCGTCGGCGGCGAGCTGCAGGCGATCACGATCGGCTGCGGGCGTCTGCACGACGGCGAGTTCGACCGGGGTCTTCTGCGAGGCCTTCGCGGCGGTCTTCGCACCGCGGATGCCGACGAGTGCGGAGCCGACGAGGCCGAGCAGGCCGGGATCGGCGTCGGCGCCGGCGGGGTCCGACGCCTCGCTGGCCTGCGGCCACGCGGCGAGGTGCACCGAGCCCTCGTTGAACCAGGACCACGTCTCTTCGGTCGCGTAGGGGAGGAACGGCGCGAGCAGGCGGATGAACGCCGAGAGCGCGAGCCGCAGCGCGGTCACGGCCGAGGCCTGCGGCTGCCCGCTGCCGGCGTGCGCACGCTCCTTGACGAGCTCGAGGTAGTCATCGCAGAAGGTCCAGAAGAACGACTCGGTGATCTCGAGCGCACGAGCGTGATCGTACGCCTCGAACGCACGAGTCGCGTCCTCGATCACGGTCGCGAGCGATGCGAGCATCGAACGGTCGAGCGCTTCGGTCACGGTGCCGGCGCCCGAAGCGTCGAACGAGAGCGTGAACTTCGCCGCGTTGAGGAGCTTGATCGCGAGGCGACGGCCGATCTTGATCTGCGTTGGGTTCTGCGGGTCGAATGCGGCGTCGGTACCGAGCTTGGCGGACGACGCCCAGTAGCGGACCGCGTCGGCGCCGTGCTGCTCGAGCATGCCGAGGGGGTCACGACGTTGCCCTTCGACTTCGACATCTTCTTGCGATCGGGATCCAGGATCCAGCCTGAGATGCCCGCGTGCTGCCAGGGGAGCTGCCCGGACTCGAGCTCGGAGCGCAGCAGCGTCGAGAAGAGCCAGGTGCGGATGATGTCCTGGCCCTGCGGACGCAGGCTGAACGGGAAGACGAGGCCGAACAGCTCGGGATCGCGCTCCCAGCCGCCCGCGAGCTGCGGAGTGAGCGATGAGGTCGCCCAGGTGTCCATGACGTCGACCTCGCCGACGAAGCCGCCGGCCTGCCCGCGCTGCGCGGCATCGTAACCGACGGGCACGTCGCTCGACGGGTCGACGGGCAGCTGTTCCTTCGTCGCGACGATCGGCTGGTCGAAGACCGGATTGCCCTCGGCGTCGAGCGGGTACCAGACCGGGATCGGGACGCCGAAGAACCGCTGGCGCGAGATCAGCCAGTCGCCCGACAGGCCCTCGACCCAGTTCTCGTAGCGCACCCGCATGAAGTCGGGGTGCCACTCGAGCTCGCGGCCGTGGGCGAGCAGGCGCTCGCGCAACGCCTCGTCGCGTGCACCGTTGCTGATGTACCACTGGCGGGTCGAGACGATCTCGAGCGGCTTGTCGCCCTTCTCGAAGAACTTGACCGGGTGCGAGATCTTGCGGATCTCGCCCTGCAGCTCGCCCGAGGCCTGCAGCAGCTCGACCATGGTCTGCTTGGCGCTGAACACGGTCTTGCCCGCGATCCGCGCGTAGGCCTCGAGCCCAGCCTCGCTGGTGATGGCCTCGGGAGCCTCGGCGAGCACGCGGCCGTCGAAGCCGAGGATCGCGCGGTTCGGCAGGTTCAGCTCGCGCCACCAGACGACGTCGGTGACGTCGCCGAAGGTGCAGATCATGGCGATGCCGGTGCCCTTGTCCTGCTGGGCGAGGTGGTGGGCGACGATCGGGACCTCGACCCCGAAGACCGGGGTGCGCACGGTGGTGCCGAAGAGCGGCTGGTAGCGCTCGTCGTCGGGGTGCGCCACGAGCGCGACGCACGCCGCGAGCAGTTCGGGACGCGTGGTGTCGATGAGGATGTCGCCCTCGCCGTCCGTGCGGTGGAACGCGAGCGTGTGATACGCGCTGGGCTGCTCGCGGTCCTCGAGCTCGGCCTGCGCGACGGCGGTGCGGAAGGTGACGTCCCACAGCGTGGGAGCCTGGGCCTGGTAGGCCTCGCCGCGCTCGATGTTGCCGAGGAACGCGAGCTGCGAGGCGCGGATCGAATCAGCGCCGATCGTGCGATAGGTCTGGGTCCAGTCGACCGAGAGGCCGAGGGTGCGCCACAGGTCCTCGAACTGCTTCTCGTCCTCGACCGTGAGGCGCTCGCAGAGCTCGATGAAGTTGCGGCGCGAGATCGGCTGCTGGTCGGCGGCCTTGACGCTCTTGCCGTCGCCGCCCTCGTGCGGCGGGACGAAGTCCTCGACGTAGGGGAGCGACGGATCGCAGCGCACGCCGTAGTAGTTCTGCACGCGGCGCTCGGTGGGGAGGCCGTTGTCGTCCCAGCCCATCGGGTAGAAGACGCGCTTGCCGCGCATGCGCTGGAAGCGCGCGACGGTATCGGTGTGGGTATAGGAGAACACGTGCCCGACGTGCAGGGACCCCGAGGCGGTGGGGGGCGGGGTGTCGATGCTGTAGACCTCGCCGCGCTCGGCTCCCTCGCGCGGGAAGCGGTAGGTGCCCTCGGCCTCCCAGGTCTCGCCCCACTTGGCTTCGAGGCCTTCGAGTGCCGGCTTGTCGGGAATCGCGCTCATGCGGTGGCTCCGTGTCTCGACGCGAGGTCGGGGTCGATGTGGACGGCACCGAGTCTGCGCGCGATCGACGCGACCGCGCTGGTGCCTGATGGTGTGTGGCCCCAAGTCTATCGAAGCGTGAGGATCCCGGCGCCGAGGAACCGCCGCGGCGTCTGCGAAGGAGTCCGGGTGCGGCGAATGGCGGGTTTCCCCGCCGGGAATCGGGCATTCGCCGCACCCGAAAGGCGCCTCGATCCCAGGGCGAGCGGGGAGCGACGCGCGGCTAGCGGTCCGGTTCGAGATCCCCGGCGAGCGCCTCCCGGCGCATCGCGACGACGAGCGAGAGGTGCCCGTCGAGACCGCCCCTGGTCGGTCCCGCGGCGATCCAGGACTGCATCGCCGAGAGCGCGAGCGCGAGCGCGGCGTTGACGACCAGGGCGACGCCGAGATCCTGCGGATGGCCGTTCGTGCGCTCGGCGACGAAGACGCGCAGGGCTTCCGCGGCCCGGGTGACGCGCCGCGTCGCCGCGGCGAGGACCTCGTCGGGCGATCCGATCGCCTCGAAGTGGCTGAGGATCCAGGGCACCCGATCGGGGCCGAAGCGCTTCGCCATCTCGGAGAGCGCGGCGTCGATGGCGCCCGCGGGAGCGAGGGCGGAGGCTCCGAGCAGCTCGGGCAGCCGGTCCAGCTGCTCATCGACCTCGCCCCAGAACACATCCGCCTTGCCCGCGAAGTAGTTGAAGAACGTGCCTCGGCTCACCCCAGCCCGACGCGCGATCTGATCGACGCTCGTGCGGGCGTACCCCTGCTCGAGGAACAGCTCGGACGCCGCCTCCTCGAGGACGGCGCGGCTCGACGCGCGCGGCCGACCGCGCGCGGGGGTGCTGGGGGAGGCGTTCACCACTCCAGTATCCCGCGGCGAGAACGTCCGAAGGATCCCGGGCCTCCTCGAGGACGGCGCGGCTCGACGCGCGCGGCCGACCGCGCGCGGGGGTGCTGGGGGAGGCGTTCACCACTCCAGTATCCCGCGGCGAGAACGTCCGAAGGATCCCGGGCCTCCTCGAGGACGGCTCCGTGGAATCCGGTGGGGGTCCCGCCGGCCCCGTCGGGCGGAGCCGACCGGTCTCAACCGGCGAGCTGGATCGCGACGAGCGTCTCGTTGTCGGCCGGGTCGCCGCCCGGCTTCGGCTCCGTCAGATATTGCTCCCAGGCGAGGCCGGTCACCCGGAGCGCCTGCGAGTCGGCCCATGCGAAGAGCCGCTGATACGCCGCTCCGATCTGCGCGTAGTCCCCGCGCACCAGCAGCGTCGCGACCCGCCCGGCCGCGATGGTCTCCGGCGCCACCTCGCCGTCGCCTGCGAAGGGCTCCGCGACCGGGACGGCGACCGAGAGGTCGAGGGTGCCGTCGGAGGATCCGTGCACGACCCCCATCGGCGGGGCGCTCGGCGCGATGCCCGCGGCGCCGAGCGCGCCGAAGATCGCCGGATAGGCGCGATCGTAGAGCGCGGGGATGTCCGCGAACGCGACGCGGTCCCGAACGACGGCGAGGTGCTGCTCGGGCAGTTCGTCGATGCGGGGCTGTTCGGCTGGTGCAGACACTGGCGGCCTCCTGGGAATCGGCGTCGAACCGGGTGCTGCGATGCTATCCCGGGTGATCCGGATCCGGTAGAATCGATCGCACAGGCGTCGATCCGGCCATCACCGGGGAGCCTTCGGAAGAACGGCTGCGGGCGCTTCTGCACGCGCAGCCCAGTAGAACCGAACGGGAACGGCCCGTCACAGCCGAACGAAGAGGTCGACCGGCGCTGTCCGCAGCGCAGATCGGCAAGCGGGGTGGTACCGCGGGAGCTGCGAAGCGCAGCGCTCGTCCCGGCGTCGGAACAGTGCACGTCGGCGAGAGCAGCCGCACGGGCACGGACACGCACGAGGGCCCCGAACATGACGTATCCGAAGCAGTCGACCGGCGACGCCGCGCAGCAGCCGAACGGTGCAGCACCCGAAGTCTCGCCGTCCCCGCGACTCCCCGAGGTCGAGCAGCGCGTACTCGCCTTCTGGAAGGCCGACGACACCTTCCGCGAATCGATCCGACGCCGCGAGGGCGAAGCCGAGTGGGTCTTCAACGACGGCCCGCCCTTCGCCAACGGCCTGCCGCACTACGGCCATCTGCTCACCGGCTACGCCAAGGACGTCTTCCCCCGGTTCCAGACCATGCGGGGCAAGAAGGTGGAGCGGCGCTTCGGGTGGGACACCCACGGGCTGCCCGCCGAACTCGAGGCGATGAAGCAGCTCGGCATCACCGAGAAGCGCGAGATCGAGGAGATGGGCATCGGCGCCTTCAATGCGAAGGCCCGCGACGCCGTGCTGCAGTACACCCGCGAGTGGGAGGACTACGTCACCCGGCAGGCGCGGTGGGTCGACTTCGAGCACGGGTACAAGACCCTCGACCTCGGCTACATGGAGAGCGTGCTCTGGGCCTTCAAGCAGCTGCACGAGAAGGGCCTCGCCTACGAGGGCTCGCGGATCCTGCCGTACTGCTGGCGCGACGAGACCCCGCTGTCGAACCACGAGCTGCGCATGGACGACGACGTCTACCAGATGCGGCAGGACCCCTCGGTCACCGTGACCTTCCCGTTCACGGGCGACCGCGCGGCCGCGCTCGGTCTCGACGGCGTCCGGGCGCTCGCCTGGACCACGACGCCCTGGACGCTGCCCACGAACGCGGCACTCGCGGTCGGACCCGAGATCTCCTACGCCGTCGTCCCCGCCGGCCCGGCCGGCGGTGCGGACGGCGGCGTCGCGGGAGCGGACCGCTACCTGCTGGCGATCGACCTCGTCGGCAACCACGCGAAGGATCTCGGCTACGAGTCCGCCGAGGCCGTGAACGCGGCGGTCGAGCGGACCGTGCTCGGCGCGGAACTCGCCGAGATCGAGTACGCGCGCCTGTTCGACTACTTCGCCGACGCCGAGGTGTGGGGCACCGAGCGGTACTGGCGCGTCCTGGTCGACGACTACGTCTCGACGAGCGACGGCACCGGCATCGTGCACCAGGCGCCCGCCTACGGCGAGGACGACTACCGCATCACCGCCGAAGCGGGCATGCCGGTCATCGTCTCCGTCGACGACGGGGGTCGATTCATCAAGGCGGTCACCGACGTGGCCGGCGAACTCTGGATGGACGCGAACCGTCCGCTGATCCGCCTCCTCAAGCAGGAGGGGCGCCTCCTGCGCGAGGCGAGCTACGAGCACTCGTACCCGCACTGCTGGCGCTGCCGCAACCCGCTGATCTACAAGGCGGTGTCGAGCTGGTTCGTGCGCGTGACCGACATCAAGCAGCGCATGCTCGACGTCAACGAGCAGATCACCTGGGTGCCCGAGAACGTCAAGCACGGGCAGTTCGGCAAGTGGCTCGAGGGCGCCCGCGACTGGTCGATCAGCCGCAATCGCTATTGGGGCAGCCCGATCCCCGTGTGGAAGAGCGACGATCCCGAGCACCCGCGCGTCGACGTCTACGGTTCGCTCGCCGAGCTGGAGGCCGACTTCGGCGAGCTGCCCCGCAACGAGCAGGGCGAGGTCGACCTGCACCGCCCGTACATCGACTCGTTGACGCGCCCGAATCCCGACGATCCGACGGGGCGGAGCACGATGCGGCGGATCGAGGACGTGTTCGACGTCTGGTTCGACTCGGGCTCGATGCCGTTCGCCCAGGCGCACTACCCCTTCGAGAACCGCGAGTGGTTCGACACGCACCAGCCCGCCGACTTCATCGTCGAGTACATCGGGCAGACCCGCGGCTGGTTCTACCTGCAGCACGTGCTCGCGACCGCGCTGTTCGACCGTCCCGCGTTCAAGAACGTGATCAGCCACGGCATCGTGCTCGGCTCCGACGGCAACAAGATGTCGAAGTCGCTGCGCAACTACCCCGATGTCAACGAGGTCTTCGACCGCGACGGGTCCGACGCGATGCGGTGGTTCCTCATGGCCTCGCCCGTGGTCCGCGGCGGGAACCTCGTCGTCACCGAGGAGGGGATCCGGGAGGGCGTGCGTCAGTTCATCCTGCCGCTCTGGAACTCGTACTACTTCTTCAGCCTGTACGCGAACGCCGACGGGATCGAGGCGGAGCGCCGCACCGACTCGAGCGATCCGCTGGACCGCTACATCCTGGCCAAGACGGGCCGCCTGGTGCGGGAGGTCGAGGCGCACCTCGACGGGCTCGACACGACGAGCGCGGCCGAGACCCTGCGCGACTTCGCCGAGACGCTGACCAACTGGTTCGTGCGCCGTTCGCGGGATCGCTTCTGGGAGGGCACGCACGGCGAGAACGGCAATGAGTCGAACCGTCAGGCCTTCGACACGCTGTTCACCGTGCTCGAGACGGTCGCGCGCGTCGCGGCGCCCATGGCGCCCCTCGTCACCGAGGAGATCTGGCGCGGCCTCACCGGAGGTCGCTCGGTGCACCTCGCGGACTGGCCGGACTCGGCGGAGTTCCCCGAGGACGACGAGCTCATCGCCGCGATGGACGACGTCCGCCAGATCACCTCGCAGGCGCTCGCGCTGCGCAAGGCCCGTCGTCTGCGGGTCCGTCTGCCCCTCGCGGAGCTCACCGTCGTGACCTCGCGCCCCGAAGCACTGGAGCCGTTCGCGGAGATCCTGCGCGAAGAGCTCAACGTCAAGCGGGTCGCTCTCGTGGAGCAGACCGCCGAGAGCGCGTCCGAGCACGGGATCGTGCACACGCTCGCCGTCAACGCGCGGGCGGCCGGCCCGCGCATCGGCAAGAACGTGCAGCAGGCGATCCGCGGTGCGAAGTCGGGCGACTGGTCGGAGGCCGACGGCGTCGTGACTGCCGGCGGCATCGTGCTCGAGCCGGGAGAGTACGAACTGACCCTCTCGGCCGGCGACGGCTCCGACGACTCGACCGCGCTCGCGCTGCTGCAGGGCGGCGGGTTCGTGCTGCTCAGCACCGCCACGACGCCCGAGCTGGAGGCCGAGGGCATCGCGCGAGATGCGATCCGTGCGGTGCAGGAGGCGCGGAAGAACGCCGGGCTCGATGTGAGCGATCGCATCGTGCTCGCCCTGAACGCGGAACCCGCTCACGTGGATGCGCTCCGGACCCACGGCGCGCTGATCGCAGCGGAGACGCTCGCGACCGGCTTCGCGGTGCAGGAGGCGATCGGGATCGACGCGATCGTCGACGACATCCCGTCTCCCGGCGACGGCGTCTTCGTCACCGGGGCGAAGGCCCTCGGCACGGACAAGGCTCCGCTCATCATCACGATCGACACGACCGGGCTCGACGCGCCCGAAGGGGAGGACGCCCGATGAGCACCGCAGAAGAGGTGTACGACGCGCTGCTCGGCCGCGTGGGCGAGGCGAATCCCCGCCCGCGCATCGAGCCGGTGCGCCGACTCGCGGAGCTCGCGGGATCCCCGCAGCTCTCCTTCCCGGTCGTGCAGATCGCCGGCACGAACGGCAAGACCTCGACCAGTCGTGCCGTGGAGTCGCTGCTGCGCGCCCACGGACTGCGCACCGGGCTCTTCACGAGCCCGCACCTCGTGGACTTCACGGAGCGGTTCCAGATCGACGGTGCGCCCATCGGCGGCTCCCAGCTCGCAGAGGCCTGGGGTGAGCTGCAGCTGCCGCTCGAGGTCGTCGACGCTGAACTCGAAGCCGCGGGTCACGGGCCGATCACGTTCTTCGAAGCGCTGGCGGTGCTCGCGTTCACCGCGTTCGCCGACGCTCCGGTCGACGTCGCGGTGATCGAGGTCGGCATGGGGGGCGAGTGGGACGCGACGAACATCGTCGACGCGCAGGTCGCCGTGTTCACGCCGATCGCCCTCGACCACACCGCGATTCTCGGACCCGACATCGCGACCATCGCGCAGACGAAGGCTGGCATCATCAAGCCGGGCAGCACGGTCGTCTCGGCCGCGCAGGATCCGGCGGCGCTGGCGGCGATCGAGACCGCCGCGGAGCGCACCGGATCTCGGGTGCTCGTGCAGGGCCGCGACTTCCGTCTCGCCGACGACCGCCTGGCCGTCGGTGGACGCCAGATCGACGTGGTCGGCGCGACCGGCAACGCCTACGATCCCGCCTTCGTGCCGCTGTTCGGCGGGCACCAGGCCGAGAACGTGGCGCTCGCGATCGCCGCGGTCGAGGCCTTCCTCGGCGGTGAGCGACCGGTGCCCGAGGAGGTGCTCGACGAAGGGCTCGGTCAGCTGACCTCGCCCGGCCGCCTGCAGCTCATCGGCACCGATCCCTCCGTCGTGGTCGACGCCGCGCACAACCCGCACGGCGCCGAGGCGCTCGCCCGCGCGTTCGTCGAATCGTTCCGCTTCGACGAGGTGGCGCTGGTCGTCGGTGTGCTGGGCGAGAAGGACGCCGTCGGCGTGCTCGCGGCGCTCGCTCCGCTCGCGTCCCGCGTGATCCTCACGACGGTGGACTCGCCGCGCGCGATCGACGCCGACCGGCTCGCCGAGCTGGCGGTGACGGCGCTGCCGGGGCTGCCGGTCGAGGTCGAGGAGCGGCTGCCCGATGCGCTCGATGCGGCGAGGGCCTGGGCCTCGACGACCGGGGAGGGCGAGACCCGCGGGGTGCTCGTCACGGGTTCGGTGGTGCTCGCGGGCGAGGCGATCGCGCACTCGCGTGACGAGGGCTGGGGGATCGCATGAGCCCGCGCAAGGTCCGCGGCGGCGCCCCGGGGGAGGACGGCGAGGAACTGCGGCTGTCGCCCTCCGAGACGCTCGCGCACAACTCCGCCATGCGCGTCTCGGGCGCCCGGAGCGGCCGGCAGTCGACGCAGCGGGCGCTCGCGTCCATCGTGCTCGGATTCGAGCTGATCATCGTCTTCCTCATGGGGATGACGGTGTTCGGGTTGTCGCTGCTGGAACCGCGAGAGCTCGGCATCTATATCGGCATCGGCCTGTGCGTCGTGATCATCGTCGCGCTGGTGTGCATGCGGAGCGGGCTCGGCATCAAGATCGGCTGGGCGGTGCACGCGCTCATGCTGGCGGTCGCCGTCATCATGCCGATGAGCCTGTTCGTGAGCCTCGTGTTCCTGGCGCTGTGGATCTTCTGCATGGTGCGGGGGCTCAGATCGACCGGGACCGCGCCGCATGGCTCGCATCCCAGGGCACGGCGGGGTAGTCGCCTCCGCTCACTACACTTATTTCCCGTATCCCGTTCTGATCGAAGGAGACGCATGTCCGCAGAAGAGACCCTCATCCTGGTGAAGCCCGACGGCGTCGCCCGCGGCCTGACCGGTGAGATCCTGCGCCGGATCGAGGCGAAGGGGTACCGCCTGGTCGACCTCCGCCTGGTGGACGCCGACCGCGAGCTGCTCGCCGCGCACTACGCCGAGCACGAGGGCAAGCCCTTCTACGAGCCGCTCATCGAGTTCATGAGCTCGGGCCCGACCGTCGCGATCCGCGCCGAGGGGCACCGTGTCATCGAGGGGTTCCGCTCGCTCGCCGGCACGACCGACCCGACGACCGCGGCGCCCGGCACGATCCGCGGCGACCTCGGCCGCGACTGGGGCCTCAAGGTGCAGCAGAACCTGGTGCACGGATCGGACTCGCCCGAGTCGGCGGCGCGCGAGCTCGCGCTCTGGTTCGCCTGAGCCGACCGCGGGAACGTGCCTTCGAGCGCGTCCGTCTCCTCCGCTCGTGGAACGGAGGCGGGCGCGCTCCGTCGTTTCGGGGCGGGCGGTTCCGCGGCTAGGCGAGCGACCGTTCCGCGAGTGCGAGGAGTCGATCGGTGCCATCGCGCACGCCGAGTCCCGCGGCGACCTCGCCCATCCGCCGGAGCCGTTCCGGGTCGCGCAGGATCGGGACGATGCGCTCCGCCACGGACTCGGGGGTCAGCTCCGCGTCCGGGAGCAGGACGGCACCGCCCGCATCCACCGAGGCGCGCGCGTTGAGCGCCTGCTCGCCGTTCCCGACGGCGTAGGGGACGTAGACCGCAGGAATGCCGAGCGCGCCGACTTCGCTCACGGTCGCGGCGCCCGACCGGCACACCACGAGGTCGGCGAGCGCGTACGCCAAGTCCATGCGGTCGACGTAGGGGACCACCGCGCGGCCGTCGGCGCTGCTCGCCCCCACGTCGCCGATCTTCTGCTCGCCGGTCACGTGCAGGATCTGCCATCCGGCACCGGCGATCGTCCTCCACGACGCGGCGAAGGCGTCGTTGATCCTGCGGGCGCCGGTCGAACCGCCGAACACGAGGAGCACCGGTCGTTCCGCGTCGAGCCCGAAGAACCGTGCCGCCTCGGTCCGGCGGGCTCCGCGATCGAGCGATGCGATCTCGGCCCGCAGGGGCATCCCGACCGTTTCGGCGCCCCGCAGCGGGGTCCCGTGAAACACGACGCCGACGCCGGCCGCGCGGCGGGCTCCCCAGACGTTCGCGAGACCGGGCCGGGCATTCGCCTCGTGCACGGTGTAGGGCACCCGCTCCCTGCGAGCCGCGGCGTAGGCCGGAGCGGAGACGTAGCCCCCGAAGCCGATCAGCAGATCGATGCGCTGCTCGCGCAGGAGCTCGCGCGTGAGCGCGACCGCGCGCCGGAATCGCGCGGGGAACCGAGCGGCGCCCAGGTCCGGCCTGCGCGGGAACGGTACCCGCGGGATCGTGCGGAGCTCGTGTCCGCGCTGCGGGACCAGCCGCGCCTCGAGCCCCTCGTCGGTCCCGAGCACGAGGATCGTCGCCCCGGGATCGCGTTCGCGGATCCGGTCTGCGACCGCGAGCAACGGGGATACGTGGCCGGCGGTCCCGCCGCCGGCGAGCAGATAGCGGGTCATGGCGCCAGCCTATGGAGCGGGATGTACCGTCCGCGTATCGAAAGCGGCATAGGCTCCGGCAACATCCGACCCGCTTGACTACCGGACATGCATCCCACCGTCTCCGAACTCATCGTGCACGACGCCGCGATCCGCGAGAACACCGCCGCCTTCGCGCGCCTCACCGGTGATCGTCTCATGGCCGTGCTGAAGGCCGACGCATTCGGCCACGGCGCGATCGCGCACTCCGTGGTCGAGGCCGGTGCGAGATCGATCGGCGTCACCTCGATCGAGGAGGCGGTTGCGCTGCGCGAGAGCGGCGTCGACGCGCCGATCCTCAGCTGGCTGAACACTCCCGAGGCGGACTTCGAGGAAGCGGTGCGGCGGCGCATCGACCTGGCCGTGTCGAGCACCGAACTGCTGGCGGCGGTCGCTCGCGGCGCGGTGCGCGCCGGATCGCCCGCCCGGATCCACCTGCACATCGACGTCGGAATGGCCCGAGACGGCTGCGCCGCGGCCGATTGGGCTCCGCTCTGCGCTCTCGCCCGGGAGACGGAAGCCTCGGGCTCGGCGCGCGTGGTCGGGATCATGGGCCACATGTCCTGCGCCGACGACCCGGCCGACCCGCAGAACGCGCGGGAACGACTGGTGTTCGAGAATGCGATCCGCACTGCGAGGCGACGCGGGCTGTCGCCCGCCTGCTCGCACCTCGCCGCGACGGCGGCGACGCTCACCGGGGCGGGGACCGGCTTCGACATCCACCGGATCGGGGCGGGCCTGTTCGGGATCGACCCGTCGGGGAGCACCGATCTCCTGAAGCCGGCGCTGACCCTCACCTCACGCGTCGTCTCCTCGCGCGAGGTGGGCGCCGGCACCGGCGTCGGGTACGGCCTCGACTTCGTGGCGCAGCGGAGCACCCATCTCGCGCTGCTCCCCGTGGGCTACGGCGACGGACTGCCTCGCGAGGCCTCCGGCCGCGCAGAGGTGCTCGTGCGCGGGCGCAGACGACCGCTCGTCGGGCGCTTCTCGATGGACATGATCGTCGTCGACACGGGCGAGGAACAGCTCCAGCCGGGTGAGCGGGTGACGGTCTTCGGCCCGGGCGACGAGGGCGAGCCCACCGTCGCCGAGTGGGCCGCCTGGTCCCGCACGATCCCGCACGAGATCGTGACCCGGCTGGGCAGTCGGATCCCGCGGATCCACCGCACCGTCGAGCTTTCGCACCACCCCCGCCACTCGGCCCGCCCTCAAGGAGCAGCAGCATGATCTCGAAATCCCGTACCCGAGTCGCCGTGATCGGCGGCGGGATCAGCGACGAGCACGACGTATCGCTCGCCTCCGCGGCGTCCGTGGTGCGCGCCGTCGGCGCGCTGGGATTCGCGGCGGAAGCGCTCACGATCGGGACGGACGGCCGCTGGCGGACCGCCGACGGGCAGCGGGTCTCCGCGAGCGAGGCGGTCGAGCGGCTCGCCGCCTGCGACCTCGCGTTCCCGGTGCTGCACGGCATCGACGGGGAGGACGGCGCGATCGCCGGCCTGCTGCGCATGACCCGGATCCCCTTCGTCGGGTCGCCGGTCCGTGCGGGTGCGCTCGGCATGGACAAGTGGGCGACCAAGCTCGTGGCGGAGGACCTGGGTATCGCCACCGCGCGCGGTGCGCTGGCCGGCGGCTGGGCGGCTCCGGTCGGTACGGCGTTCGCCTCCGAGCTCCGACCCCCGTTCGTGGTGAAGCCGACGACGGGAGGCTCCAGCAACGGGGTGTTCGTCGTGGCGGACCGCGTCGACCTCGCCGCGACGGTCGAACAGGCCCGCGCGTTCGGCGAGACGGTGCTGGTCGAGGAGTACGTGCGCGGACGCGAGATCGACATCGCCGTCTTCCGGGACGCGTCCGGAGCGCTGAGGACCGGCTCGACCCTCGAGATCGGTGTGGTGCCCGGAGGGGTGTTCGACCGGGCCGAGAAGTACGACGGAAGCGCGGAGTTCACGCTCCCCGCGCCCCTCGACTCGCGGTGGGAGACGGCGATCCGGCGGGCGGCGGTGCTCCTGTACGAGGCCCTGGGCTGCGGCGGGGTCGCGCGCTTCGACTTCTTCCTGACCCCAGATGCGGTGGTGCTGAACGAGGTCAACACCTCGCCGGGCATGACCGAGCAGTCGCAGGTGCCGCGCATGTTCGCCGCGACCGGGCTCGACTACGCGGACCTGGTGGGGGAGCTGATCGCCGCTGCTCGGGAGGAGCACCGGCCCCGATAGGACGGTTCGGAGACTTTCGTCCTGGTGGAGCCGAATCTCCTTCGGAAGCCGCCCGGGCACCCGGTCTAGCGCTTCCGCACCGCCTGGAACACGGTGACGGGGAGGTCCGGGTTCTCGCCCGTGCCGTTGAGCAGGATCGAGACGACGCGCCCCGAATCCGGGTCGTACATGACGAGGCACTGGAATCCGAGGCCGGTGCCGGTGTGACCGCGCCAGCCCGAGAGACGTCCCATCGCGAAGCCGTAGGCGTCGTAGAGCGGGCTCGCGGGATCGTCCGCGGTCGAACCGAACTGCTCCAGCCGCCAGCGCTGCGCATCGGCCGAGATCAGCGATCCGGAGCCGAGCGCTCGGCCCCAGGTCGCCAGGTCGCCGGCGGTGCCGGTCAGCCCGCCTGCCGCCCCGAACCATCCGGGAGCGACGACGGGCAGCTGTTCGCCGACCTTGCCGCCCGCGAGCTGGAACCCGGACGCGTTCTCGGCATCCGGGGCGAAGCCGTCGCGTACGCTCGACAGCCTGAGCGGACGGATGATCCGCTGCTCGACCGCCGTGGTCCAGTCGTCGCCCGTGACCCTGCGGATCACCTCGCCGAGCAGCAGGGTGTTGGTGTTCGAGTACTCGTACTTCGTGCCAGGCGGCCGAGGGTGCACGGCGTAGGCGAGATCCAGCAGCTCCGAGGTCTTCGGCTCACGCGCGGGGTCCCTGCCGAGCATCGCCCCGAGCTCCGGTTGAGCCGAGTAGTTCGCGAGCCCCGAACGCATGTCCCCGAGGTCCGCGAGCGTGATCCGATCCCCGTTCGGTACTCCGGAGAGGTACTCCGACACCGGGTCGTCGAGCGCCAGTCGCTTCTCGTCCGCGAGCTGGAGGATCACCGTCCCCACGAAGGACTTGGTAATGCTCCGGTAGGCGAATCGCGTGCCCGTCGCGATCGGTGCGCCGGGCGCCGCTTCGCCGAACACCGCGGTCGTCGATCCGCCATCGTCGTCGGTGACGACGACCGCGCCGCCGGGCACCCCGGATCCCGCGAGCGCGGACTCGACCGTCGAACGCAGCTGCTCCGCGGTCGGCAGCGATCCGGATCCGGGCCGGGGCGAGGCGGCCTGCGATCCGGCGGGGGCGCCGGAGCACGCGGCGAGCAGCAGGACCAGCATGAGGAGCGGGGCGCGTCCGAGACGCGAGGCCATCGACGTCATGGCCTCATCGAAGCACTCGGGCGCTCCCTGCGCCAGCCCGAGTTTCCTCGACGAGGCGCGCCGGCAGCACGTGACAGCGGTACGACAGCGCCGTGACAGCGGCGCCCGCGAGGCTTGCCGCATGACATCACCACTGAACGAATGGGCCGTCGAGGCCGACGGGCTCGTCAAGGTGTTCGGCGACAACCGAGCGGTCGACGGCGTCGACCTCCGCGTTGCCGCGGGATCCATCTACGGCGTGCTCGGCCCGAACGGCGCCGGCAAGACCACCACCATCAGCATGCTCGCGACGCTGCTCCGCCCGGACGGCGGCAGCGCCCGGGTCTTCGGGCACGACGTCGTCCGCGAGCCGCAGGTCGTGCGGCAGCTGATCGGCGTGACGGGCCAGTACGCCTCGGTCGACGAGACACTGTCGGCCACCGAGAACCTGGTCATCTTCGGTCGTCTGCTCGGCCTGTCGCGGATCGAAGCCCGCGCGAAGGCCGTCGACCTGCTCGAACGCTTCGGACTGACGGAGGCCGCGAAGCGACCCCTGAAGAAGTTCTCCGGGGGATGCGCCGCAGGCTGGACCTGGCCGCGTCGCTCATCGCGCAGCCCCCGCTCATCTTCCTCGACGAGCCCACCACCGGGCTCGACCCGCGCACCCGCGGGCAGATGTGGGACACGATCCGCGAGCTCGTCGCGACCGGATCGACCGTGCTGCTCACGACGCAGTACCTCGACGAGGCGGATCAGCTGGCCGACCGCATCGCCGTGATCGACCGCGGCCGCGTCGTCGCCGAGGGCACGCCGGACGAGCTGAAGAGCTCGGTCGGGACCTCCTCGCTGCAACTGCGCATCGGCGGACGGGACGGCGGAGCGGTGCTCGGTTCCGACATCGAGACGGCCGCGCGCGCGATCCAGCGCGTACTCGGGGTCACCGCGTCGCCGTCCCCCGAGGGAACGCGTCTGACCGCTCCCATGGCCGACGCCGATCGCGTCGCCGACCTGCTGATCACGCTCCGCTCAGCGGGCGTCCCCCTCGTCGAGATGAGCGTTCAGAAGCCGACCCTCGACGAGGTCTTCCTCGCCATCACCGGGCACGACGCCGCCGATCAGGCGGAGCCGGCCGACGCCGAACTCCAGGAGGTCCGAGCATGAGCACCGCCACACTCGAACGCATCGTCCCCGCCGCCGAGCGGGACCTCAAGAACCACACGAGCCTGAGCCAGTCCATCGCGAACACGTTCACGATGGCCTATCGCGGGCTCGTCAAGATCCGGCGAACGCCGGAGCAGCTCGTCGACGTCACCGTCCAGCCGATCATCTTCACCCTGATGTTCGCGTACATCTTCGGCGGCGCGATCTCCGGCGACGTGCAGAACTACCTGCCGCTCCTGATCCCCGGGATCCTGGTGCAGACCGTGATCACGGGGTCCGTCGTCACCGGCACCCAGCTGCGCGAGGACATGGACAAGGGGGTCTTCGACCGGTTCCGCTCGCTGCCGATCGCGCGGATCGCGCCGCTGTCGGGGGCGCTGCTCGCCGACACGGTCCGCTACACGATCGCGACGGCGATGACCTTCGTCGTCGGATTCCTCATGGGCTACCGGCCCGGCGGCGGCCTCGGCGGGGTCGTGCTCGCCGGCCTGCTGGTGATCGGCTGCTCCTGGGCGATCAGCTGGATCTTTGCGTTCTTCGGCGTGATCGCCCGCACGGCGTCCAGCGTGCAGGGGATCTCGATGCTCATCCTGTTCCCGCTGACGTTCCTGTCGAACGCCTTCGTGCCGGCCAACACCCTGCCGGACTGGCTGCGCTGGTTCGCCGACATCAACCCGGTGTCGCACCTCGTCACCGCGGTCCGGGACCTGGCGAACTCCGGCTCGATCGGCGCGGACCTCTGGGTGTCGCTGCTCGGTGCCGCGGTCATCGTCGCGATCTTCGCTCCGCTGACGGTCCGGGCCTACATGCGCAGGGCCTGACCCGGGATCCGGTGTGCCGGACCTGGATCCCGGATCAGGCCGACGGAACGGGTGCGCCGAGCACGGTGAATGCTCGGGGCACCCGTTCGTCCGTGCTCAGGCCGCGCGCCCGGGAGCGCGCGGCCTCGACCGCATCGGTCCCGACGAGGCGCGCGGCCCGCGTCCGGTGCAGCTCGAGCGCGAGAGAGGGCTGATCCTGCCTGGCGCCCAGCAGTTCCGCGAGGGCGAGCGCCTCGAGGCCCCGTTCCCGGAGCTCGGGAATCCCGATCGCCCAGGACGACCAGCCGGTGAGGGCGGTCCCGAGCACGGGGCGATCGACGTAGACGGAGCGCAGGCGCTGCAGCACGAGCAGCCGCTGCACGGCGATGGTGCGGGCGCGGAGCTTCGCGGCCAGCCTGGCCTGCTCGGCGGACGGGAGGGACTCGTCGATGCAGGCGGCCGAGACGTAGCCCGCCAGTGCGATCAGATACCAGGGGAGGCGCGCTGGTCGCTGTCGCGGAACTCGGCGATGGCGCGGCCGAAGCTCGCGATCGCGTCGGCGAACCGACCGCGGGCGCGCTCGATCTCGGCGACGCCGAACCATCCGATCGACGCGAGCCCCATCCCGTCGTCGGTCCGATCGACCGCTGCCGTGAGCTCGCGGAACAGTGGCTCGGCCTCGTCGGCGCGCCCGAGCGAGATCAGCGCGAGCCCCCGGAGCCAGCCGCGCTCGCCCATCTCGTCCTCCGCACCGAAGTCCTCGAAGCCGGCGGTGCCGATCTCCAGCCAGTGCAGCGCTTCTGCGGGCCGGGCCGACTGGCTGGCGAGCTGCGCGAGCGAGTGCGCGGCCATCGCCGCGATCCACGGTTCATCGGCGGCCGCAGCGTGTCGCCAGGTTCGTTCGGCGGCGGCGCGCGCCGTCTCGGGCTCGCCGTCGTTCTCGGCGAGTTGCGCGACGAGCATCTCGGCGAAGAGCCGTGCGTCGGCATCGGATCCGAGGCGCAGCTCCTCGAGGAGGTCCGGGTCGCCTCCGAGTCGAGTCCGGACTCGAGGATGCGCGACACGCCCCGCCAGAGCGGGCTCACCGTCGGATCCTCCCGGCGCAGTCGGCGCAGGAGCGCCACGGCGCGAACCGCGCGGTCGGGATCGGTGCTGCCGAGCCCGACGGCGCAGGTGGCCAGGCAGAGGGCGAGCGCATCGCCGGGCGCATCGGCTCCGCCCGACCGTCGTGCGGCACGCGCGATGGTCTCGAAGACCTCGGATGCCGTGCGGGTGAACTCGGTGAACGCGCCGCGAACGGTCCAGGACTGCGCGAGGACACCGAGCAGCAGGACGGCCTCGCCGCGACGGTCCGTGCTCACCGCGCGGCGGAGCGCTGCGAGGAGATTGTCCTGCTCGGCACGGATGATCCGGTATGCCGGGGCGCCGAGGGATCCGGGCAGTGCGAAGATGCCGGGGGTGCGCGCGTCCGCGAACCGGCGCCCCCAGCCGAGCACCGCCTCCCAGGCCGCATCTTCCGCGCCGTCGACCCGCAGACGGGCGAGGCCGAACTCGCGGACGGTCTCGAGCATCCGGAAGCGGATCGTGCCGGATCCGGCGTCTTCGAACACGACCAGCAGGGACTGCGAGACCAGCCGGTCGAGGACCTCGTCGACCCCGATATCGTCCGCGCACAGGCCTCCGGACCGGAGCACGCCGCTCGCCGTCTCGCGGGAGAGGCCACCCGGAAGCACCGACAGCATGGCGAGCGACCGGCGATCGACGGGTTCGAGCAGCTCCCAGCTCCACCCGATCACGGCCTGCAAGGTGCGATGCCGCTCGGGCGCCGCGCGGTCGCCGACGGTGAGGAGTGCGAAACGGTCCTCGAGCCGGGCCTCGATCTGCGCCGGGCTCATCGTCCTGATCCGCGCGGCCGCGAGTTCGATCGCGAGCGGCAGACCGTCGAGGCGGCCGCAGAGGCGGGCGACGACGTCGAGGGGGAGCTCGGCGTTCGGGCGGACCGCCCGAGCGCGCTCGACGAAGAGCCGCACCGCCGATCCGGTGACCCCGTCGTAGCGGAGCGGATCGAGCGGTCGGCAGACCTCGGCGGCGAGGGCGAGCGGGGTCCGGCTCGTGGTGAGGATCCGCAGGCCGGGGACCGCCGCGAGCGCGTCCGCCGCCCACGAGGCGACGCCGTCGACGACCTGTTCGCAGTTGTCGAGGACGAGGAGGGTGCCGCGTTCGCCGAGCGCGGAGAGCACGCGCTGACGCAGATCCGGTTGCGTCCTGGTGTCGGCGATCCGCGTGCTCGTGGTGGTCTCGCTGATCCCGAGCGCCCCACCGATGGCCGGAAGCACGTCGGCGGACTCGCGGGCGCCCGCGAGCGCGACGAATACGACGGTCGGCAGGTCCGAGGCCTCGGCGACGGCGGCGGCGAGCCGGGTCTTCCCGAGGCCGCCGGCCCCGAGCACGGTCACGAGGCGGTGGGCGCGGAGCAGCGCGGCGGTCTCGGCGATGTCCGCGTCGCGTCCGATGAGCGGGCTGAGGGCCACCGGGAGGCCGATCCTTGCGGGCTGCCTGGGTGTCGTACCGATGGCGGGTGCCGCCGGGCCGACCGGCGGCAGATCCTCGGGATCTTCGCTCGCGGCCCGGGCGGTTCCGGTCTCGCCGCGCAGGATTCGTGCGTTGAACTCGGTGATCGCGGTGCCGGGCGAGGTGCCCAGCGCCTCGCGGAGGCGTGTCCGGAGACCGGCGTAGACGGCGATCGCGTCGGCGGTCCGTCCCGAGCGGAGCAGCACCTCCATGAGCTCCGCATGCCGCTGCTCGTCGAACGGATGCGCGACGAGCAGTTCGCGCAGCTCGCGCGCCGCCTCGTCGAGATCGCCGGGGGCACCGGTAGCGGAGAGCAGGCGGGCGCGCTCCGTTCGCAGGCGGTCGCGCAGCTCGCCGGCGACGGCGCGGAGCTCGGCGGCGACGGGGGAGTCGCCGAGGTCCGGTCCGGGATCCCCGGTCCAGAGCGAGAGCGCCGCGTCGATCGTTCGCAGTCGTTCGGCGGGGTCGGCTCCGTCGCGCCCGGCGATGTCCCGGGCCAGCTCCAGGTCGCTGCGCGGCGCGGGGCGACCGGCGGCGCTCGCCGGTCGCTCGAGCGCGTAGCCGCCCGGCTCGGTCGCGATGAGGCCCCCTCCTCCCGCGGCGCGGGCGCGGGAGACGAGGCTCTGCAGCGAGGCCTTCGGATTGAGCGGAGGCTCGTCGCCCCAGAGATCGTTCGAGAGCGCGCCGACGGATCGGGGCGCGCCGCTCGGCTCGAGGGCGAGCGCGACGAGCAGGGCCCGGACGAGCGGACCGCCGGGATCCCGGCCGTCGACGCGGACGGGGCCGAGCACCGCGATGCGGAAGGACTCGGAGGGCATGGGGTCGAGTGTATCCAGGGGTCGATGTCGGTGGTACGGAGTAGCCTCGATCGCATGGAACCCACACGCTCCGTCAGGCCCTTCGAGGTCATCAGCGAATACGAGCCGAGCGGCGATCAGCCGCAGGCCATCGCGGAACTCGCCCAGCGCATCAACGCGGGCGAGACCGATGTCGTGCTCCTCGGCGCCACCGGCACGGGTAAGTCGGCGACCACGGCGTGGCTCATCGAGGAGGTGCAGCGGCCCACCCTGGTGCTCGCGCACAACAAGACGCTCGCGGCGCAGCTCGCGAACGAGTTCCGCAGCCTGCTGCCCAACAACGCGGTCGAGTACTTCGTCAGCTATTACGACTACTACCAGCCTGAGGCCTACGTGCCGCAGACCGACACCTTCATCGAGAAGGACTCGTCGGTCAACGCCGAGGTCGAGCGCCTGCGGCACTCGACCACCAACGCGCTGCTGAGCCGGCGCGACGTGGTCGTGGTCTCCACGGTGTCCTGCATCTACGGCCTCGGCAAGCCCGAGGAATACTACGAGGCGATGGTTCCGCTCGTCGTGGGCGACCGCCTCGATCGCGATGTGCTGCTGCGACGGTTCGTCGACATGCAGTACCAGCGCAACGATATCGAGTTCGTGCGCGGCAACTTCCGCGTGCGCGGCGACACGGTCGAGATCATCCCCATGTACGAGGAGAACGCGATCCGCATCGAGTTCTTCGGCGACGAGATCGAGGCGCTGTACTACCTGCACCCGCTCACGGGCGAGGTCATTCGTCAGGTCGACGCGGTGTCGGTGTTCCCCGGATCCCACTACGTGGCCAGCCGCCAGGTCATGAACCGGGCCATGGGCACCATCTCCGAGGAACTCGACTGGCGCACCCGCGAACTGAAAGAGCAGACGAAGCTCGTCGAAGAGCAGCGCCTGCGGATGCGGACCACCTTCGACCTCGAGATGATGGAACAGATCGGCTTCTGCTCGGGCATCGAGAACTACTCGCGGCACATCGACGGTCGCCAGCCCGGCGAAGCCCCGCACTGCCTGCTCGACTACTTCCCCGACGACTTCCTCGTCGTCATCGACGAGTCGCACGTCACGGTGCCCCAGATCGGCGCGATGTACGAGGGTGACGCGTCGCGCAAGCGCACGCTGGTGGAGCACGGATTCCGCCTGCCGAGCGCCCTCGACAACCGACCGCTCAAGTTCTCCGAGTTCCAGGAGCGCGTGGGGCAGGTCGTCTACCTCTCGGCGACCCCGGGCAAGTACGAGTTGGAGCGCGCCGACGGCGTCGTCGAGCAGATCATCCGCCCGACCGGGCTCATCGATCCGCGCATCGTCGTGAAGCCGAGCGAGGGCCAGATCGACGACCTGCTGGAGCAGGTCCGCATCCGCGCCGAGCGCGATGAGCGCGTGCTCGTGACGACGCTCACCAAGAAGATGGCCGAGCAGCTGACCACCTTCATGGAGGAGGCCGGGATCCGGGTGCGCTACCTGCACTCCGACGTCGACACGCTTCGTCGCGTCGAACTGCTGACCGAACTGCGCGCGGGAGTCTTCGACGTGCTCGTCGGCATCAACCTGCTGCGCGAGGGACTCGATCTGCCCGAGGTGTCGCTGGTCTCGATCCTCGACGCCGACAAGGAGGGCTTCCTCCGCTCGTCGACCTCGCTCATCCAGACCATCGGACGTGCCGCGCGAAACGTGTCGGGCGAGGTGCACATGTACGCCGACACCGTCACCCGCTCCATGCGTGAGGCGATCGACGAGACGGATCGGCGCCGGGAGAAGCAGCTGGCCTACAACGCCGAGCACGGCATCGACCCGACCCCGCTGCGCAAGAAGATCGGTGACATCACCGAACTCCTCGCGCGTGAGGCCGCCGACACCGAGGACGTGCTTTCGCGCACCGGAGCCCACGCGCAGCGCAAGTCGGTCTCGCCGCAGCGCGCGAAGGGCAAGGCCGCGGCACGCGCCGGGGCCATCGCCGGCGAGGGTGCGGCGCAGCTCGAGGAACTCATCGCCGATCTCACGCAGCAAATGCTGACCGCGGCAGAGGAGCTCAAGTTCGAGCTCGCGGCCCGCCTGCGCGACGAGGTCTCGGAGCTCAAGCGCGAGCTCCGGAGCATGGATCAGGCCGGACACCGCTGAGAAACGGCGTCGCCGTGTACCGCGAAATCGAGCTCCCCGGACTCGGAGTGCTCTGGCGCTCGGAACGTGCGGCGAATGGCGTCGTCGTACCCGCGGTGATCCCCGCAGACGGGAGCGCGGACATCATCCTGCGGGACGACGAGCTCCTCGTCGCCGGCCCGTCGACGCGCTGGTTGCTCGGCAGCGGGAGCGCCCACGGCGCCACCATCGGACTCCGCTTCGCCCCCGGTCTCACCGGAGGGGCGCTCGAACTCGACGCGTCAGAGCTGCGGGACCGCCTGGTGCCCGCATCCGATGCGCTGACACCGGAAGTGCGACGCCGTGGCGAACGACTGCTCCGGGCGCTCGGCGGTGCCTTCGAGGCTGCGGCGGGGGCGGAGGCGCGCGCGGAGCTGCGCGCGGTGCTCCGCTCCCCGGTCGCCGAACCGTTCGGGACCGGGGCCGCCGATTGGACCGACGAGGCGCTCCGCCTGGCCGGAGCCGGCGCGACCGCTGCCGCAGCGGCGGTGCGCCTCGGATACTCGGAACGCCAGCTGCAGCGTCGCATGCTGCGGGACTTCGGCTACGGGTACACCGCGCTGCGCCGGGTGCTTCGCGCCGAACGCGCGCGCGGGCTGCTCGGATCGGGGGTTCCCGTCGACGCCGCAGCGGCCCGCGCCGGCTACAGCGACCAGGCCCACCTCACGCGGGAGTTCGGCCGGATCGTCGGCATCACGCCGGGCCGCTTCGTCGCTGCGAACGCCGGTGCCGCTCGGAACCGGACCGGTACCGGCGGGCCTCAGGCCGCGGAGTCCGCCTCGAGCGGCGCGTAGAGATCGATGGAGTTGCCGTCCGGGTCGAGCACGGTCGAGTAGCGCTGGCCCCACGGCGCGTCCCAGGGCGCCATCGAGGCCGCCGCGGGGAATCGCTCGACGATCGCGGCGTAGACCCGATCCACCTCGGCCGGCGTGGCCGCGCTGAACGCGAAGCCGATCCGGTTCTCGCCGGTCGGCAGCTCGAAGTCCGGACGGAACCCGCGCACGGTCGAGACCGGATCCCACGCGAGCGTCATGCCGCCGGGCAGGACGGTCTCGACGTGGGGTGCGTCGTCCTGCCCCTCGGGGATGTCGAGTCCGAGCGCGCGGTAGAAGCTGAGGGACGCCGGGAGGTCCGCGGTCACGATGCCGATGAAGTCGAATGCGAGTGTCATGCGCTCAGCCTACGAGCGTCCCCCCGGTCGGGTCTTGAACGAATCGGACACGGGACGCGGCGCGGGGGAGCACGATTCCGTTCGTACATGTATTCGAATATCGGGCTCGGATTCGATAGGATGGTCGGGTGACCTCGAAGCGCGAAACCACCCCAGTCCGCTCCAGCTCGGCCCACGCGCAGATCAGCGTGCAGGGCGCGCGGGTGCACAACCTGCGCAACGTCGACCTGGCGATTCCCCGCGACTCGATGGTGGTCTTCACCGGGCTGTCGGGCAGCGGCAAGTCCAGCCTCGCCTTCGACACGATCTTCGCCGAGGGGCAGCGCCGCTACGTCGAGAGCCTGAGCGCCTACGCCCGCCAGTTCCTCGGGCAGGTCGATCGGCCCGACGTGGACTTCATCGAGGGCCTCAGCCCCGCGGTCTCCATCGACCAGAAGTCGACCAACCGCAATCCGCGCTCCACCGTCGGCACGATCACCGAGATCTACGACTACATGCGTCTGCTCTGGGCGCGCGTCGGAGTGCCCCACTGCGCCGTCTGCGGTGAGCGCATCGCCTCGCAGACCGTGCAGCAGATCGCCGACACGCTCATGGAACTGCCCGAGCGCACCCGCTACCAGGTGCTCGCGCCCATCGTCAGTAAGAAGAAGGGCGAGTTCGTCGAGCTCTTCCAGGATCTCGCGGCAAGCGGATACTCGCGTGCGCTGGTCGACGGCGAGACGGTCCTGCTCTCCGACCCGCCGACCCTCAAGAAGCAGGTCAAGCACGACATCTCGGTCGTGATCGACCGTCTCGTCGCGAGCCCCGACGGGCTCGGCCGGCTCACCGACTCCCTCGAAACGGCGCTCAAGCTCGCCGACGGGCTCGTCACCATCGACTACGTCGACCGCGATCCGAAGGCGGCCGACCGCAGCCGCACCTTCAGCGAGAAGCTCAGCTGCCCCAACGGTCATCCCGTCTCGCTGACCGAGATCGAGCCGCGCACCTTCTCGTTCAACGCACCCTTCGGCGCCTGCCCCACCTGCTCCGGTCTCGGCACCAGCATGTCGGTCGACGAGGACCTGGTGCTCGGCGATCCCGACCTGTCGATCGAGGAGGGCGTGATCGTCCCCTGGACCAGCCAGGGCAAGAGCCTGTACCAGTACTACGAGAAGCTGCTGATCGGCCTGGCCCGCGACCTGGGCTTCACTCTCGACACGCCCTGGCGCCTGCTGCCCGAAGAGGTGCGCGATGCCGTGCTCTACGGCAACAACTTCAAGGTCAACGTGCGCTGGAAGAACCGCTTCGGCCGAGAAGTGAAATACAGCTCGGGCTTCGAGGGCGTCATCCCCTTCATCGAGCGGCAGTACGCCGAGGCCGAGTCCGACAATCGGCGCGAGCGCTGGGCCGAGTTCCTCCGCGAGGTGCCCTGCCACGCCTGCAACGGCCAGCGGCTCAAGCCCGAGGTGCTCGCGGTCACGATCGACGGCGAGTCCATCGCGAGCGTCGGCGACTACAGCCTGAGCGACGCACAGCGCTTCTTCCAGCAGGTCGAGCTCACCGAACGCGAGGCCAAGATCGCGGCCCAGGTGCTGCGCGAGATCCGCCTGCGCTTCGACTTCCTCATCGAGGTCGGGCTCGGGTACCTCACCCTCGCCCGGGCCGCAGGCACCCTGTCGGGCGGCGAAGCGCAGCGCATCCGGCTCGCGACGCAGATCGGCTCCGGCCTCACCGGCGTGCTCTACGTGCTCGACGAGCCGTCGATCGGTCTGCACCAGCGCGACAACCGTCGCCTCATCGAGACGCTCGTCAAGCTCCGCAACCTGGGCAATACGCTCATCGTGGTCGAGCACGACGAGGAGACGATCGAAGCGGCCGACTGGATCGTCGACATCGGGCCCGGCGCCGGCGTCGAGGGCGGCACCGTCGTGCACTCGGGGGACTACGCCTCCCTGCTCGAGAACCGGGCCTCGATGACGGGCGACTTCCTCGCGGGCCGCCGTGCCATCGAGACGCCCAAGAAGCGACGCAAGCGCGAGCGCGGGCGCGAGCTCAAGGTGGTCGGTGCGCGCTCCAACAACCTGCAGAACGTCGACGCGACCTTCCCGCTCGGCGTCATGACCGCGGTCACGGGGGTCAGCGGGTCGGGCAAGTCGACCCTCGTCAACGACATCCTGTATCGCGTGCTCGCCAACCAGCTCAACGGCGCGCGCATGGTGCCCGGCAAGCACACCCGCGTCACCGGGCTCGAGCACCTCGACAAGGTCGTCCACGTCGACCAGGCCCCGATCGGACGCACCCCGCGTTCCAACCCGGCCACCTACACGGGCGTCTTCGACAAGATCCGCACCCTGTTCGCCGACACACCCGAGGCCAAGACGCGCGGCTATCTCGCCGGGCGATTCAGCTTCAACGTCAAGGGCGGTCGCTGCGAGGCCTGCTCCGGCGATGGCACGATCAAGATCGAGATGAACTTCCTGCCCGATGTCTACGTCGCGTGCGAGGTCTGCGGCGGGTCCCGCTACAACCGTGAGACCCTGCAGGTCCGCTACAAGGGCAAGAACATCTCGGAGGTCCTCGAGATGCCGATCGCCGAGGCCGCGGAGTTCTTCGAGCCCATCTCGAGCATCCACCGCTACCTCAAGACCCTCGTCGACGTCGGCCTCGGATACGTGCGGCTGGGACAGAGCGCGACCACGCTGTCGGGCGGCGAGGCGCAGCGCGTGAAGCTCGCGACCGAGCTGCAGAAGCGCTCCAACGGGCGGAGCATCTACGTGCTCGATGAGCCCACCACCGGTCTGCACTTCGAGGACGTGCGCAAGCTGCTGCTCGTGCTCAACGGCCTCGTCGAAAAGGGCAACACGGTCATCACGATCGAGCACAATCTCGACGTGATCCGCAGCGCCGACTGGATCATCGACCTCGGGCCCGAAGGCGGCTCCGGCGGAGGCACGATCCTCGCCACCGGAACCCCCGAGCAGATCGCGAAGGTCGAAGAGAGCTACACGGGGCAGTTCCTCGCCGAGATGCTGGCGAAGCACTGATGATCGCGGGCGATCACCGCGCGGCGTTCAGGCCGGCGCAGGGTGAGATCCCCACCACGCCCGGCGTGTACCGATTCTCGGACCGGCACGGGCGCGTGCTCTACATCGGCAAGGCGAAGAACCTGCGGGCCCGGCTCGCGAACTACTTCCAGCCGATGCACGCGCTCATGCCGCGCACCCAGCGCATGCTCACCCTGGCCGCGAAGCTCGACTGGACGGTCGTCGCGACCGATACCGAGTCGCTCGTGCTCGAGCACACCTGGATCACCGAGTACAAGCCGCCGTTCAACGTCCAGTTCAAGGACGACAAGACCTATCCGTATCTCGCGGTCACGCTGCGCGAGGACGCCCCGCGCCTCATCATCACGCGCAACGAGAAGATCCGCGGGGCCCGGTACTTCGGGCCGTACCCGAAGGTCTGGGCGCTGCGGGAGACGACGGCACTGCTGCAGCAGGCGTTCCCGATCCGCACCTGCAACGACGCCGATTACAAGCGCGCCATGGACTCCGGTCGGCCCTGCCTCGCGGGGCAGATCGGCCGCTGCAACGGCCCCTGCTCGGGCAAGATCACCGTCGAGGCGCATCGCGAGCGGGTCGAAGAGCTGGTCGCGTTCCTCGCGGGCGGCGACACGAGTCACCTGAAGCAGTTGCAGCACGCCATGCGCGACGCCGCAGCCGAGCAGCGCTACGAGGACGCCGCGCGTCTGCGAGACCAGGTGCAGGCGGTCGAGCACGTGCTCGAGAAGAACGCGATCGTGCTCGGCCTCGACGTCGAGCTCGACGTGTTCGGCCTCAAGTCGGACGAGCTCTCGGCCGCGGCGCACCAGTTCATCATCCGCGGCGGACGCATCCGCGGCGAACGGAGCTGGATCGTCGACGTGGAACTCGACGACTCGCCCGGGACGCTCCTCGAGCAGGTCATTCAATCCGCCTATGACGACGGCCACGAGGCGCCCGCGAGGATCCTCGTGTCGACCATGCCCGCCGATCTGAGCGCGCTGGAGGAGGCGCTGCGGGCGAACCGGCCGCGCCGCGGCAAGGTGCGGATCCAGGTGCCCGAGCGGGGCGACAAGGCCCAGCTCATGAACCGGGCACTGCTGAACGCGGGCGAGAATCTGCTGCGCCACAAGCTCAAGCGCGCGGCGGACATCACGGCGCGCACCGATGCGCTCGCCGAACTGCAGGAGGGCCTCGACATGGGCGAGGCCCCGCTGCGCATCGAGTGCATCGACGTCTCGCACCTGCAGGGCACCGGCGTCGTCGCCTCGCTCGTGGTGTTCGAGGACGGCCTGCCCGCGAAGGGGGCCTATCGCAAGTACCGTATCGAGCAGACGACCGACGACACCGATTCGATCTACCAGGTCGTCTCGCGACGAGCCGCGCAGCTCAACGCCGCGGCCGAGGCGGGGGAGCCGCCCAGCGGGAGGTACCGCGACCGGCCCCAGCTCCTGATCGTCGACGGCGGCGCGCCGCAGGTCGCGGCGGCGCAGCGCGCCCTGAGCGAGGCCGGCATCACCGATATCGCGCTCTGCGGCGTCGCCAAGCGACTCGAGGAGCTGTGGCTGCCCGACGATCCGTTCCCCGTGATCCTGCCCCGCACGAGCGAGTCCCTGTTCCTCGTGCAGCGCATCAGAGACGAAGCGCACCGCTTCGCGATCACCTTCCAGCGGCAGCGGCGCAGCAGCGCCATCAGCAGCCAGCTCAGCGAGATCCCGGGCCTCGGACCCAAGCGCGTGCAGGCGCTGCTCAAGCATTTCGGCTCGGTCGCGCGACTGCGCGCCGCGAGTCCGGAGGAGATCGCCAGTGCCCCCGGGGTGGGCGATCAGCTCGCGGAGCAGATCCATCGGCACGTGCACGCCCCAGCAGCCGGTAAGCTGGTGGGCGGAGAATCGGCTGAGACATCGGAGGAGGACGGCGAGTGAGCGAGCACGCACCCGGACAAGAGATCCTCATCGTCACCGGAATGTCGGGGGCCGGCCGGTCCACGGTCGCGAACGCCCTCGAAGACCTCGGGTGGTACGTGGTCGACAACCTCCCGCTGCCCATGCTCAAGACGCTGGCCGACATGGCCGATCGGTCGGGCGGTGCGCTGCCGAAGATCGTCGCCGTGATCGACGTGCGCGGGCGCGATCTCTTCGACGACATCCAGCAGACCGTCGCCGAGCTGCGGGAGCACGCAACGGTCCGCGTCGTCTTCCTCGACGCCACGGACGACATCCTGGTGCGCCGGTACGAGGCCGTGCGGCGTCCGCACCCGCTCCAGGCCGAGGGCAGCCTGCTCGACGGCATCCGCCTCGAGCGCGAGCGCCTGCAAGAGCTGCGCGCCTCGAGCGACGTGGTCATCGACACCTCGCGCTACAACGTGCACGACCTGTCGACGGCCACCCGAGAGATGTTCTCGGCCGAGGACACTCCGGGCCTGCAGCTCTCGGTGCAGAGCTTCGGCTTCAAGTACGGCGCCCCGACCGACGTCGACCTCATGGTCGACATGCGCTTCATCCCCAATCCGTTCTGGGAGCCCGAGCTCCGCCCCCTCACCGGCGTCGATGCCGAGGTGAAGGACTACGTACTCAGCCGCGAGGGGGCGGCCGAGTTCCTCGAGCACTACGTCGCCGCGCTGGAACCGGTTCTCGCCGGATTCCAGCGCGAGAACAAGCGACATGTGTCGCTCGCGGTCGGCTGCACGGGCGGTAAGCACCGCTCGGTCGCCATGGCCCGCGAGCTCGCAGACCGTCTCGCCGGGGTGCCCGGCGTGAGCGTGAGTCTGCGCCACCGCGACCTCGGTCGCGAGTAGTCCGCCGGCCGTTCCCGGCCAGCAGTCTGTCATCTCACCCGCATCCCTTCGAGAGGATCCTTTTCGTGCCATCGACCCCCGACGTCAAAACCGAGCTCGTCCGCGTTGTCCCGCAGCGCACCAGCGAGCGGGTATCGGAGCTGGCGACGATCCTGCGGCTCTCCGGGGGACTCCACACCATCTCGGGGCGCATCGCCCTCGAAGCCGAACTGCACACCCCCGCGATCGTGCAGCGGGTCCGCAAGGATCTGGCCGAGATCTACGGCGTCCGCTCGGACGCCATGCAGCTCCCCGCGTCGAGCACCCGGCCCGGCGCCCCGCAGTTCCTCGTCCGCGTGCTGGACGGCGAGACGATCGCGCGCCAGCTGGGCCTCATGGACCCCCGTCGTCGCCCCATCCGCGGCCTGCCCAACCGGCTGACCACGGGTTCGCAGCCCGAGCTCGCAGCGATCTGGCGCGGCGCGTTCCTCGCGCGCGGCTCGATCACTCCGCCCGGCCGCTCGGCGAGCCTCGAGGTCGTGTGCCCCACGAACGAGACCACCATGGCGCTCGTGGGCGCCGCGGGTCGTCTCGGCATCGCCGCCAAGAGCCGGGACATCCGCGGCCAGCACAAGGTGCTGGTGCGCGATGGCGAGGCGATCGGCGAGATGCTGAGCGCGATGGGCGCCGTCGACGCCCGCGCCGCCTGGGACGAGCTGCGCAAGGCGCGCGAGACCCGGGCCACCGCGAACCGCCTCGTGAACTTCGACGATGCGAACCTCCGCCGATCCGCCCAGGCCTCCGTAGCCGCGTGCGCCCGTGTCGAGCGCGCCCTCGAGATCCTCGGAGACGAGACTCCCGAGCACCTGCGCTACGCCGGCGCACTCCGCCTGAGCCACCGCGAGGCGAGCCTCGACGAGCTCGGCGCCCGAGCCGATCCGCCCCTCACCAAGGACGCGATCGCCGGCCGGATCCGCCGCCTGCTCGCGATGGCCGACAAGGAGGCCGAATCGCGCGGGATCCCCGGCACCGAGGCGAGCCTCCCCGAAGAGCTCGACGCACTCTGAAGTCGCTGCGAACACCGGTCATCTCGCGGAATATCTCGCGGTCGGGCCCGGTTGTCGGCATAGACTGAAGTCACATCAACGAAGAATTCGAAGGAGCGCCACATGGCCGCATACACCCTGCCCGAACTTCCCTACGATTACGCCGCCCTCGAGCCGCACATCAGCGGCAAGATCATGCAGCTGCACCACGACAAGCACCACCAGGCCTACGTGACCGGTGCGAACAACGCGGTCGACCAGCTGGCGGAAGCGCGCGAGAGCGGCAACCTGGCCACGATCAACAAGCTCGAGAAGGATCTCGCCTTCAACCTCGGCGGCCACGTCAACCACACGATCTTCTGGAACAACCTCTCGCCCGAGGGCGGGGAGCGGCCCGAGGGCGAACTCGCCGCGGCGATCGACGAGTACTTCGGGTCGTTCGAGAAGTTCCAGGCGCAGTTCACGGCGACCGCGCTGGGCGTGCAGGGCTCCGGCTGGGCGCTTCTCGCCTGGGACACCCTCGGTCAGCGGCCGCACATCCAGCAGCTCTTCGACCAGCAGGGCAATCTGCCCGCAGGTCAGATCCCGCTGCTGATGCTCGACGTCTGGGAGCACGCGTACTACCTCGACTACCTGAACGTGCGAGCCGATTACGTCTCCGCGTTCTGGAACATCGCGAACTGGCAGGACGTGGCGAAGCGCTTCGACGCGGCGCGCGCCCAGACCGGCGGGCTGATCCAGCTCGGCGAGTGAGTCGGCTCGGGCCGGTCCCTTCGGGGATCGGCCCGTTCGTCTCTCGGCGCGACCCTCGGGTCGCCGTCGAGTGGTGCGGATCGCTCACCCGAGCGGTCCGCGCACCGGGGCGGGGAGTCCGCCTCGGCCATCTCAACAGTTGAAAGGCACGTGAATGGGCACACGGATCGCTATCAACGGTTTCGGTCGGATCGGCCGGAACTTCCTTCGTGCGGCGCTGAGCCAGGGGTCGGATCTCGACCTCGTCGCGGTGAATGACCTCACCGACACGGCGACGCTCGCACACCTCCTCAAGTACGACTCGGTCGGCGGGATCCTCGATGCCGAGATCACGCACGACGACACGTCGATCACGGTGAACGGCGACACCTTCCGGGTGATCTCCGAGCGCGACCCCGGGCAGCTGCCCTGGGCGGAGCTCGGCGTCGACGTCGTGATCGAATCCACCGGGCGCTTCACGAAGGTGAGCGATGCCGAGGCGCATCGCAGCGCTGGAGCGCGCAAGGTGATCATCTCCGCGCCCGCCACGGGCCCCGCTCCCACCTTCGTCATGGGCATCAACCAGGATCGGTACGACGCGGCCAACGATCACGTCATCTCGAACGCCTCCTGCACCACCAACTGCCTCGCCCCCGTGGCGAGCGTGTTCGACGAGGCCTTCGGCATCGAGCGCGGCTTCATGATGACCGCGCACGCGTACACCGCCGACCAGGTCCTGCAGGACAGCCCGCACCGCGACCTCCGCCGCGCCCGCGCTGCCGCGATCAACATCGTCCCGACCTCGACCGGTGCGGCGAAGGCCATCGGTCTCGTCCTGCCGAAGCTCGCGGGCAAGCTCGACGGTTCCTCGTACCGGGTTCCCGTGCCGACCGGGTCGATCGTCGACCTGACACTGGTCACGCGCGACGGCCTCACGGTCGACGAGATCAACGCGGCGTTCCGCGCCGCGGCCGAGGGCCCGCTCGCGGGGTACCTCCAGTACTCGACGGATCCGCTGGTCTCGAGCGACATCCAGCAGAACCCGCACTCGGCGATCTTCGATTCGGAGCTCACCGCGGTCTCGGGCAACCTGGCGAAGGTCTCGGCCTGGTACGACAACGAGTGGGGCTACTCCAACCGTCTCGTCGACCTGACCCGCTTCGTCGGATCCCAGCTCTCCTGAGCACGAAGTCGGACGCCGGCCGACTCCAGCCCCCCGGCACTCACATCCCCCTGAAGGAGGACCCCAGCCGCCATGCGCACCATCGAATCCCTCGGCCAGCTCCGGTCGAAGACGGTGATCGTCCGCTGCGATCTGAACGTTCCGCTCGCCGACGGCGAGATCACGGACGACGGACGGATCCGCGCTTCGCTCACCACGATCCGCGAGCTCCGCGAGTCCGGTGCCCGGATCGTGCTCATCAGCCACCTCGGCCGACCGGCCGGTGCACCTGAGGAGCGCTACTCGCTGCGTCCGGTCGCGGTGCGCATGGCGGAACTGCTCGGGGCCCCCGTCGCATTCGTCGGCGAGACCGTCGGAACCGAGGCCTCGGCCGCGGTTTCGGCGCTCGGCGACGGCGATGTGGTGCTCCTCGAGAACCTGCGGTTCAACCCGGGTGAGACGAGCAAGGATGCGGAGGAACGCCGCGCGTTCGCCGCCCGCATCGCCGAGTTCGGCGACGCGTTCGTCTCCGACGGTTTCGGTGTCGTGCACCGACGCCAAGCCAGCGTGACCGAGCTTGCCGAGGCGCTCCCGAGTGCCGCGGGCCGCCTGGTCGAGGCCGAACTGCGGGTGCTCGAACGGCTGACCGTGACCCCCGAACGGCCCTACGCGGTCGTGCTCGGCGGGTCGAAGGTCTCGGACAAGCTCGGCGTCATCTCGCATCTCATCGAGCGGGTCGACACCCTCCTCATCGGCGGCGGGATGGTCTTCACCTTCCTCGCCGCTCAGGGGCACGCGGTGGCCTCGAGCCTCCTGGAGGAGGACCAGCTCGACACCGTCCGCGGGTATCTCTCCGACGCCGAGAAGCGCGGGGTGAGGATCGTGCTGCCGACCGACATCGTCGTGGCCGAGCGGTTCGCCGCCGACGCGGCGCACGAAGTGGTCGCCGCCGACGCGATCGCCGGAAGCTCCTTCGGCGAGTCCGGCATCGGCCTCGACATCGGCCCGGAGTCCGCTGCGGCGTTCGCATCGGTCATCGCCGGCGCCAAGACCGTCTTCTGGAACGGGCCCATGGGCGTGTTCGAGATGGCGGCGTTCGCTGAGGGCACCCGCAGCGTGGCGCGGGCGCTGACCGAGACCGACGGGTTCACCGTGGTCGGCGGCGGCGACTCCGCTGCGGCCGTGCGCGCGCTCGGCTTCCGCGACGAACAGTTCGGACACATCTCGACTGGCGGCGGCGCCAGCCTCGAGTTCCTTGAGGGGAAGACCCTTCCCGGTTTGGAGGTGCTCGCGTGAGCGACGAAACCCAGAACGATGCGCAGTCGGCGGAGGACGCCGCGATCGTCACCGACGACACGGTCGAGGTGGCGCCGCTCGTCGAGCAGGACGCCGCGCCCGCGGCCGACGAGCCCGCGGCGGCCGCGCCGGCCGAACCCGTCGAACTGCCGCAGGTCGAGCGCACTCCGCTCATCGCCGGCAACTGGAAGATGAACCTCGACCATCTGCAGGCGATCGCATTCGTGCAGAAGCTCTCCTGGGCGCTGAAGGATGCACGCCACGACTACGCCGAGGTCGAGGTCGCCGTCTTCCCGCCGTTCACCGACCTGCGTTCGGTGCAGACGCTGCTCGCCGCCGACAAGCTCTCGCTGAAGCTCGGCGCGCAGGATGTCTCGCCGCACGAGTCCGGCGCGTACACGGGAGACATCTCGGCCCACTTCCTCGCCAAGCTCGAAACCGCCTACGTCATCGTCGGCCACTCCGAGCGCCGCCACGGTCACGGCGAGGACGACGCGACGGTCGGGGCGAAGGCTCGTGCTGCCGCGGCGGCGGGAGTCATCCCGGTCATCTGCGTCGGTGAGACGGCCGAGGACCTCGCCGAGCACGGCGCCGCGGCGATCCCTGTCGCGCAGCTCGAAGCCGCGCTCGCGGAACTCCCGAAGGACGCCGAGTTCGTGCTCGCCTACGAGCCGGTCTGGGCGATCGGGAGCGGGCAGGCCGCAACGCCCGAGCAGGCCGAGACGGTCGCCCGTGCGCTGCGCGAGGCACTGCTGCGCGCACGCGGCGAAGAGACAGCCGGTGCCACCCGGATCCTCTACGGCGGCTCGGTCACCAGCCAGAACATCGCGGGCTTCATGCGCCAGCCGAACGTCGACGGCGCGCTCGTCGGCGGGGCGAGCCTCAAGTCCGACGAGTTCTCCCGCATCATCCAGTTCAAGAAGCACGTCACCGGCGCATAGCCGGCGACGCACCGTGCCGTCCCGGGGGAGGCCTCGGGCGGCACGGTATACTGGTCGGTGGCGCGCTGCGCCTCGACCCCTCGAAAGGTGGCCCGCGTGGGTATCCTCAAGATCGTTCTGCTCGTCTTCCTGGTGATCACCAGCCTGCTGTTGACGCTCTTCATCCTGCTGCACAAGGGTCGCGGCGGAGGCCTGTCCGACATGTTCGGCGGCGGCGTCACCTCGAGCCTCGGTTCGTCGGGGGTTGCGGAGCGCAACCTCAACCGCATCACCATCGGCGTTTCGCTGGTGTGGTTCGCCTCGATCGTGGGCCTCGGCCTGGTCGAGCGCTTCGCGACGGTCTGACCGTCCGACGCCGTCCGGCGCACCACTGACCAGCCGCAGCCTCGGCTGCATCGCAAGAAAGGCAACACGTGTCCGGTAGCAACGCTATCCGCGGCGCGCGAGTCGGATCCGGCCCCATGGGCGAGAAGGATCACGGCGTTCGCGCGGACCGCAAAGAGATCTCGTACTGGGACGCGCTCGGCAACGAGACCGTCCGCTACTTCTCGGCGGACGTCGCCGAAGAGGAGATCCCCGAGCAGATCGATTCCCCCCACAGCGGCCTGCCCGCCGGACGGGATCGCAACAACCCGCCGGAGCTCCTGAAGAACGAGCCCTACAAGACGCACCTCGCGTACGTGAAGGAGCGACGCACGCCCGAGGAAGCCGAAGAGCTGCTGGAGGAGGCGCTGCAGAAGCTGCGTGCCCGCCGCGGTTCCGCGCGTTCCAAGGCATAAACGCACCTCGCCCGCGCGCTGCGGGCATCGAGCGGCGCTCGGTCCGGATTCAGTTCCGGCCGAGCGCCGCTTCGTCTGCCCACAGCACGGTCTCCAAACGGCCCCGAGCGCGACCGGCCGGTAGGGGCTCGGGGTCGTCGGCGGATCGCACTCGCGCGATCGCGGGAGCCTTCTCCGCACCCGCCGCGAGCAACCACAGGTGGTCGACCCGGTCCAGAGCCCGGAAGCTCAGGCTCACCCGCTCCGCCGGAGGCTTCGGCGACTCGCGCACGGCGATCGCCAGTGGCTGCGAGTCGTCGTCGCGAAGCAGATCGTCGCGACCGGGGAAGAGCGAGCAGAGGTGTCCGTCAGGGCCGACGCCGTTCAGCGCCAGATCGATGCGGTCGAGACCGGCGAGGAGCTCGGCGTACGCCGCCGCCGCCTCGTCCAGGCTCAGGCCGGCATCGGAGGCCGCGACGCGGTGCACGAGCGCGGGATCGAACTCGACCGTCCCGAGGAGCAGGTCGTCCGCGAGTCGATCGTTGCGCTCGGCGTGGCCGCTCGGGAGCCAGCGCTCGTCGCCCCAGAGCAGGCGCACCCGTCGCCAGTCGACGAGATCGCGGTCGGGGTGCGCGGCGATCCCGGCGAGGGAGGCCTTGCCCATGCTTCCGCCCGTGAGCACGAGCACGGGGATCCGGTCCTCCTCCTGTGCGCGCCGGAGCACGCCGATGAGGCGTTCGACGATGCGCTCGGTGAGCGCTGCGACGTCGACCGCGGACTCGACGAGGGGTCCGGCGGTCATCGCTCGCCCTCCGGCTGATCGGCGAGGAGCAGCGGAACACCCGCGGTGAGGACGCGCCCGAACAGCTGGTCGGCCTGGAGCAGGCGCAGGTCCTCGACCAGGCACTGCGCGCGCCCGCGCCGGGGGATCGGCACCTCGAGGCGCGGATGCCCGGGCTGCGTGATCGCCGCGAACGTGCCCCGCGAGCGTTCGATGACGGTGTCGGCATCGTCGGAGTGGATCGTGACCGATTGGATGCCCCACTCGATCCCGGCGGACTCCGGCAGGTCGACCAGGCGCACCGGCACGCCGAGCTGCAGGCGCAACCAGGCGCCGAGCAGCATGGTCGACGATGAGTCGGGCGTGCCGCAGACAGTGGCGCCGGTGATGCGCCGCTCCGGCGCGTTGTCCAGCGCGGCCGCGAGTTGCGCGCGCCAGAGGGTCACCCGGGACCAGGCGAGGTCGGTGTCGCCCGCGCGGTAACCCGATGCGAGCTCGGTGAGGTGCGCGGCTGGATCCCGGAAGCCGCCGCTGTCGCTGATGCGCCGCTGCGCGAGTCGCCCGAGCGGTGTATCGATGGTGCGGCTGGGCCAGACGTCCGACCACCACACGACCACGGGGGCGTCGGCGAGCAGCAGGCCGCTGACGAGCCGTTCGGGGTCCACCGCGACGGCGCCGCGGGGTCGGAGCACGATGACCTCGCCGGCACCGGCGTCGCGACCCACTCGGATCTCGGCGTCCAGCCCACTGGCCGGGACGTCTCCGATGCCGAGCTCCCGCTGTCGCGCGTCGCGACTCACCTCGCCGACCCAGGTGGGGCGATCTTCGCCCTCGGGAAGCGCGATCGCGATGATGCGCATGGGGTGCTCGCGGGAGGCGAAGTTCGCGGCCGAGATCGCCTCCTCGAGCCCTTCCGCGGTGCTGAAGATCAGCAGCGTGAGGACTCGGCTGAGGGTGGTCGCGCCGCCCTCAGCGCGCAGCAGCACGAGACGCTTGCTGATCCCGCTGACGGTTGTGTCGGGCAGGGTCTCGATCACGGCATCCTCCAAGCGCGGCCGCTGCGGCCGAGCATCCGCTCGGCGCTGGTCGGGCCCCATCCGCCCGGATGGTAGGGCTCCGGTGCGCCGCTCGTGCTCCAGGCCGCCTCGATCGGGTCGAGGATCCGCCAGGAGAGCTCGACCTCGCGCTGGCCGGGGAAGAGCGGGGGCTCGCCCAGCAGCACGTCGAGAATGAGCCGCTCGTAGGCTTCGGGGCTCGCCTCGGTGAAGGCGTGACTGTATCCGAAGTCCATCGTGACGTCCCGGATCTGCAGTCCGGGACCGGGCACCTTCGACGAGAAGCGAGTGGTCACGCCCTCGTCCGGCTGCACGCGGATCACGAGGGCGTTGTTGCCGAGCATCTCGGGCGCGACCAGCGGATCGGCGGCCTTCTTGAAGACGATGGCGATCTCGGTGACCCGCTTGGCCAGACGCTTGCCGGTGCGCAGGTAGAACGGCACCCCGCGCCAGCGGGGCGTGTCGATCTCGAGGGTGATCGCTGCGAAGGTCTCGGTCGTGGAGTGCGGGGCCATGCCCTCCTCCTCGAGGAAACCGGTGACGCTCGCGCCGCCCTGCCAGCCGCCGACGTACTGGCCGCGGGCGGTGGTCTCGACGAGATCGTCCGGCAGCACCACCGACTCGAGCACCTGTTCCTTCGCCGCGCGCAGATCGTCGGCACCGAGGCTGGCGGGCCGATCCATCGCGGTGAGGGCGAGCAGCTGCAGCAGGTGGTTCTGGATCACGTCGCGCGCCGCGCCGATACCGTCGTAATAGCCGGCGCGGCCGGCGACGCCGATGTCCTCCGCCATCGTGATCTGCACGTGGTCCACGTGCTCGGCGTTCCAGATCGGCTCGTAGAACACGTTCGCGAAGCGGAGCGCGAGCAGGTTCTGCACGGTCTCCTTGCCGAGGTAGTGGTCGATGCGGAACACGTGCTCGGGCGGGAACACCGCGTCGATGGCGCGGCCGAGCTCCTGCGAGCTCTCGAGGTCGTGGCCGAACGGCTTCTCGATGACGACTCGGCGCCAGCTGTTCTCGGGAGCCTCGGCGAGGCCCGCGTCGCGCAGCCGGGTACTGACGGTCTGGAACGTCTTGGGCGGGATCGAGAGGTAGAAGGCGGTGTTGCCCCCGTGCCGCGGTCGCGTTCGAGCTCGGCAAGGACCTCCGCGAGGCGCTCGTAGGCGGCGGTCTCGTCGAAGGCCCCGGTGACGAAGCGGATGCCGGTGCAGAACTGCTCCCAGGTGTCCGGATCGAACGGGGTGCGCGCGTGCGCGTCGACCGCCTCGAGGACCACCTGCGTGAACTCCGCGTCGCTCCATTCGCGCCGGCCGAAGCCGACGAGGGCGAACCCGGGCGGCAGCAGGCCGCGATTGGCGAGGTCGTAGATGGCGGGCAGCAGCTTCTTGCGCGCGAGGTCGCCGGTGACGCCGAAGAGCACGATGGCGCAGGGGCCGGCGACTCGGTCGAGCCGGAGGTCGTCGGGGGAGCGGAGCGGATTCCCGATCACGCAGAGGCCTCCTCGGCGCCCCGCAGCGGCGCGTCGGCGAACGCCGCCGCGATCGTTCGGGCGGCAGCGGCCGGGTCTGCGCAGCGCAGCGCGAACACCGGGCGTCCGCGCTCGGCGAGCACGTCCCGGTCTCCTCGGGCCTGCGCGGCGATGAGCTCGCCGAAACCGGCGTCCGACTCCGCGATGGGCAGTTCGGGATCGGCGGCGTCGAGGATCTGCAGGAACACCCCCACCGCAGGACCGCCCTTGTGCAGCTGCCCCGTCGAGTGCAGGAATCGAGGACCCCAACCGAAGGTGACGGGGGCGAGGAGCCGTTCGGCCGCAGCGGCGCGGAGCGCGTGCAGCGCATCGGCGGCATCGCCCTCGCGGTCGAGGTAGGCCTGGATCGCCAGATATCCGTCCGAGCCGACCGCCGTGCGGAGGGCCTCGGCGAGTTCGTCGACCGTCGCTGGGGCGGCGCCGCCGGGTGCGGCGAGCACCTCGATGCCGAGCCCCGAGGTGCCGGAGGCATCGCCGAGCGCAGCGATCGCGGGGATCGTGCCGTGCGCGTCGTCGAGCGCCGCACGAGCGGCGACTTTCGCCGATTCGACGTCGGGCTGATCGAAGGGATCGATCCCCATGAGGAATCCGAGCGCGGCCGTCGCGACCTCCCAAGTGAGCATCTGCGCGCCGAGCGGGCCCGTGACTGAGAGGTCGAGCCGCGGCTCAGCCGGCCGCTCGCCGTGGTCGGCGGCGCCGACGGTGACGCCGAGCGCGGTCGTGGGCAGCCCCTCGCCGAGTTCGGGCGCCGCCGGGTCCAGCACGACGGGGAGCACGCCCCGGCCGGACTTGCCCGTCGACTCGGCCACGAGCTGCTCGATCCAGTCTCCGAGCCCCCATCGGGCGTCCTCCGCCTCGGCGATGGCCAGCGCGAACCGATCGGGAAGCCCGGCGGCGATCGCCGCAGCGAGCTGCAGGGCGGGGTTGTCGGTCGTGTCGGCCGAGAGCGCGGCGCGCACGCTCTCCGCGTCGGCGACGATCTGGGCGACGTCGGCACCGGCGAGACCGGCCGGCACCAGGCCGAACGCGGTCAGCGCCGAGTACCTGCCGCCCACGTTCGGATCCGCGAGGAAGACCCGCTGTCCCGAGTCGCGGGCGGAGGCCTCGAGGGGGAACCGGGATCGGTCACCACGACGATGCGGTCCGCGGGGTCGATCCCCTCGCTCCGGAAGGCCCGAGCGAAGGTCGCCCGGTGGCTTCGCGTCTCGATGGTCGATCCGGACTTCGAGCTCACGACGACCGCGGTCCGCGCGAGGCCGCCCGAGAGCGCGCGTCGTACCTGATCGGGGTGCGTCGAGTCGAGCACGACGAGAGCGACGCCGTCGTGCCGAGCGATCACCTCGGGAGCGAGGCTCGATCCGCCCATGCCGCACAGCACGATCCGGTCGATGCCGCGCGAGGCGAAGTCGCGCCCCAGCTCCGAGATGCCGCGCAGCAGATCGGCGGCGCGCGCGGAGGCGTCGGTCCACCCCAGGCGGATCCGCGCCTCGGCCTCGGCCTCGGCCCCCCAGATCGCGGCGTCGTGCGACGCGATCCGACTTGCGATGCGGCCGGAGACGAGACGCTCCACGAGCGCTTCGACCGAACCGTCGTCGGCGGTGCTCGCGATGGCACCGCCGGAGTTGTCAGCCGGTGGGCTGTCGTTCGGCTCGTTCGCCGAACGCTCGCGCATCAGAGGTTGCCCATTCCCCATCCGCACGATCGGGTTCACCGCACGTCCTCCCGAGCAGCGCCGAGTGCGCCTCTGACGGTCTCGACCAGTTCGGCCCAGGAGACGTCGAACTTCTGCAGGCCTTCGACCTCGAGCAGCTCGGTGACCTCGGCGTAGTCGACGCCCTGGGCATCGATCGCGTTGAGCACCTGGTCCGCTTCGCGGTACGTGCCGCCGACGGTGTCGCCGCGCACCTCGCCGTGGTCGGCCACGGCCTCGAGGGTCGCCTCCGGCATCGTGTTGACGACGCCCGGAGCGACCAGGTCGATGACGTACAGGGTGTCGGGGAGCGCGGGATCCTTGACACCCGTCGACGCCCAGAGCGGGCGCTGCGGGTTGGCGCCCGCGGCGCGCAGCAGCGCGGCGCGCTCCGAGGCGAAGGCCTGCTCGAAGACCTCGTAGGCGAGGCGCGCGTTGGCCACGCCCGCGGCGCCGGTCATGGCGAGCGCCTCCTCGGTGCCGACGGCTCGCAGGCGCGCATCGATCTCGGTGTCGACGCGCGACACGAAGAAGGAGGCGACGGAGTGGATCTTCGATAGGTCGATGCCGGCCTCCCGGGCCCGCTCGAGCCCGGTGAGGTAGGCGTTGATCACCTGGCGGTAGCGCTCGAGGCTGAAGATCAGGGTCACGTTGACGCTGATGCCGGCCGCAATGGTCTCGGTGATGGCCTCGAGGCCCTCGACCGTGGCCGGGATCTTGATCATCGCGTTCGGCTTGCCGACGCGCTCCCAGAGCTGCTTCGCCTGGGCGACGGTGCCCGCGGTATCGCGAGCGAGGCCCGGTTCGACCTCGATCGAGACCCGGCCGTCCAGACCATTCGAAGCGGCGTAGACGTCGGCGAAGATGTCGCAGGCGTCCGCCACGTCGGCGGTGGTGAGCTCGAAGATCGTCTCGGTGACGTCGAGACCGCGTCGCGCGCAGTCGGCGATGCGGGAGTCGTAGCCGTGCCCCTTGGCCAGGGCGTTCGCGAAGATCGTCGGGTTCGTGGTCACGCCGACCACATTGCGGGAGCCGATCAGCTCGACCAGGTTCCCGCTCTCGATGCGCGAGCGGAGAGATCGTCGAGCCAGATGCTGACGCCGGCGGCGCTGAGGTCGGCGGTGGGTGATGCGTTCATCGTTCGGTCCTTTCGGCGGGTCAGACGGCGGCGACGGTCTCGCGCGCGGCGGAGACGACGGCGTCGGTGGTGATCCCGAACTCGCGGAACAGGGTCTGGTAGTCGGCGGAGGCGCCGAAGTGCTCGATCGAGACGGAGCGGCCGCGGTCGCCCACGTAGCGCTCCCAGCCGAGCGAGAGGCCGGCCTCGACGCTCACGCGGGCCGTTACCGCGGCGGGCAGGACGCTCTCGCGGTACTCGGCGGTCTGCTCGGCGAACCACTCGAGGCACGGGGCGCTGACGACGCGCGCGCCGATGCCCTCCGCGGCGAGGAGCTCGCGCGCCTCGACGGCGAGCTGCACCTCGGAACCGGTGGCGATGAGCAGCACGTCGAGGCTCCCGGTGGGGGAGTCGGCGAGCACGTAGGCGCCGCGGCGCACGCCCTCGGCCGCCTGCTCGGCGGTGGCGAACTCGCCGCCGCGCGGCAGCACGGGGACGTTCTGGCGGGTCAGCGCGATGCCGGTCGGGCCCGCGTGGCGGGTGAGGATCTCGTGCCACGCGACCGAGACCTCGTTGGCGTCGGCGGGGCGCACGATCGCGAGGTTCGGGATCGCGCGGAGCGTGGCCAGCTGCTCGATCGGCTGGTGCGTCGGGCCGTCCTCGCCGAGGGCGATCGAGTCGTGGGTCCAGACGAAGACGCTGGGCACGTTCATGAGCGCCGCGAGGCGGACCGCGGGACGCATGTAGTCGCTGAAGATGAGGAAGGTGCCGCCGTAGCTGCGCGTCTTGCCGTGCAGCTGGATGCCGTTGAGGATCGAGCCCATGGCGTGCTCGCGGATCCCGAAATGCAGCACGCGGCCGTAGTCGTTGCCGGTCCAGGCGCCGGTCGAGTGGTGCGCCGGGACGAACGAAGCGGCGCCGGCGATGGTCGTGTTGTTCGATCCCGCGAGGTCGGCGGAACCGCCCCACAGCTCGGGCATCACAGGACCGAGCGCGTTCAGCACCTTGCCGCTCGCCGCACGCGTGGCGATGCTCGTGCCGGGCTCGAACTCGGGCAGCACATCGGCGGCCTCGGCGGGCAGCTCCTGCGCCTCGAGGCGGTCGAACAGCGCCTTGCGCTCGGGGTTCGCGGCCGCCCAGGCGTCGAAGCCCACCTGCCAGGCGGCTCGCTTCTCGGCGCCGCGCGCGACGGCCTCGCGGGTGTGCGCGATGACCTCGGGCGCCACGGCGAAGTGCTGATCGGGGTCGAAGCCGAGCTCCCGCTTCAGGCCCGCGAGCTCGTCGGCGCCGAGCGCGGATCCGTGGATCCCGCCGGTGTTCTGCTTGCCGGGCGAGGGCCAGCCGATGATGGTCTTCAGAATGATGAGGCTCGGCTTGCCGGTCTCGGCCTTGGCCGCCTCGATCGCGGCGTAGAGCTCGGCGACGTCCTCGACGTAGGCGCCGGTCTTCTTCCAGTCGACCTCGAGCACCTGCCAGCCGTAGGCCTCGTAGCGCTTCGCGACGTCCTCGGAGAACGAGATGTCGGTGTCGTCCTCGATCGAGATCTGGTTGGAGTCGTAGATCGCGATGAGGTTGCCGAGCTCCTGGTGCCCCGCCAGGGACGACGCCTCCGCGGTCACGCCCTCCTGCAGGTCGCCGTCGCCCGCGACGACGTAGATGAAGTGGTCGAAGGGGCTCGTGCCCGGTGCGGCCTCGGGATCGAAGAGCCCGCGCTCGTACCGGGCGGCGTAGGCGAAGCCCACGGCCGAGGCCAGGCCCTGACCGAGCGGACCGGTGGTGATCTCGACGCCCTTCGTGTGGCCGTACTCGGGGTGGCCGGGGGTCTTCGATCCCCAGGTGCGCAGCGACTCGAGATCCTCGAGCTCGAGACCGTAGCCGCCCAGGTAGAGCTGGACGTACTGGGTGAGGGACGAGTGCCCCACCGAGAGGATGAAGCGGTCGCGTCCCACCCAGTCGGCGTCGGCCGGGTCGTGCCGCATCACCTTCTGGTGCAGCAGATAGGAGACCGGGGCGAGGCTGATGGCGGTGCCGGGATGGCCGTTGCCCACCTTCTCGACCGCGTCGGCGGCCAGCACGCGGGCGGTGTCCACCGCGCGATCGTCGAGTTCATCCCACTGCAGTTCGTTTGCCAATGCCCAGCCTCTCGGAACCGTTGATGCGCGCCATCCGCGCAGAACGGGGTCCAGCCTACCGCGGCTCGGGATATCATGGAGAGCGATGTCCACCCAGATCGCAGCCCCCGAACAGCTCCACGAGCCGCGTCAGCGGCCGGGATTCCGCCGTACCGTGAAGGCATACGTCTCGCTGACCAAGCCTCGCGTCATGGAGCTGCTGCTGGTGGTGACGATCCCGGCGATGTTCCTCGCCCAGCGCGGCATGCCGAACCTCTGGCTCGTGCTCGCGACGCTCATCGGCGGCGCCATGAGCGCCGGCTCGGCCGGCGCGTTCAACTGCTACATCGATCGCGACATGGATCGCAAGATGAAGCGCACCAAGAACCGCCCGCTCGTCACCGGCGAGATCTCGGACCGGGGCGCACTCGTCTTCTCCTGGGTGCTCGGCGTGCTCTCGGTCGCCTGGCTCTGGGCCACGACCAACTGGCTGGCCGCCGCGCTCTCCGCGGCCGCGATCTTCTTCTACGTCGTGATCTACACGATCGTGCTCAAGCGCCACAGCGAGCAGAACATCGTCTGGGGCGGAATCGCCGGCTGCTTCCCGGTGCTCATCGGCTGGGCAGCCGTCACGGGAACGCTCGACTGGCCGGCGTGGGTGTTCTTCCTCGTCATCTTCCTCTGGACCCCGGCGCACTACTGGCCGCTGTCGATGCGCTATCGCGAGGACTACGCTGCGGCGGGCGTGCCGATGCTCGGCGTGGTGCGCGGCCGGGTGACGGTCGGCCTCCAGGTGATCCTGTACACCTGGGCGACCGTCGTCGCGAGCCTGCTCCTCATCCCCGTCGCGGGCATGGGCCTGCTCTACTCCATCGCGGCGACCGTGTTCGGTGCCTACTTCATCGTGCAGGCGCACCGCCTGTACGGGCAGGCGATCCGCGGCAGGGAGGGCAAGCCGATGCAGGTCTTCCACACCGCCAACCTGTATCTCTCGGTGCTGTCGCTCCTCATAGCCATCGACGCGCTGCTGCCGTTCTAGAGCTCCCGGGCGTCCTCACGGGACCGGGTCGGCTCCGGATCGGCGCCCGCCCTCGTACGGGTGAACACGCTCGGCTGCGCGGTCGAACCCCATCGTGTAGGCCCGGGCCAGGGTGCGGCGCAGCGGCGTGCGCATCGTCGCAGCGATCCCGGCAGCGAGCGCCGCGTGCGCGCGACGGGATCGCGCGCGACCCAGGGCGGTGTTGAGACCGCCGAGTCGCGCTGCAGTGCGTGCCGAGGCGAGCCGGTCCCGCTCCCAAGTCTGCACCGCGTTCTCGACATTGCGGCCGCGCAGCCGAGCGATGAGGATCGGCGCCAGGCCGGCGGCGTCGAGCAGGCCGAGATTCATCCCCTGGCCGCCGATCGGGCTCACTTCGTGCGCGGCGTCGCCGATGACGAAGCACCGCACTGCCGGATCGAGGCGCATGCGGTGCACGTGGGCGCGCCTGATGCGGAAGGGCGAGACCGTGCCGATCGCGGCGGCGAGCGCTTCGGATCCGGTGCGCTCCTCGACCGCTCGGCGGAGCGCGTCGGCCGCGGTCCGATCGAGGCTGCCTGCGGAGTGTCCGGCGATCCGTGCGACGAGGCGCCGGCCTCCTCCGGCGAGCGGGAAGGACTCGAGCACGCCGTGGCGGTCGAGGGTGATGATCGCGGTCCGTTCGTCCGCGCGGGGGTCCAGCGCGGCCGGGGCGTCGGTCATGAGGTAGCGGTCGGGATACTCGCGCAGCGAGAGGCGCGTGAAGGGGAGCGCCAGGTCGCGGCCCGCAGCGCCGGTTGCGAGCACCACGGCGCGCGCCGTTCGCTCCCGGGGGCTCCCATCGATTCGCACGCAGAGGCGGACGCGGTCGGGTTCGGACGAAATCGCGGTGACCCGCGCGCCGCAGATGGGGGCCGGTCCGGAGGCCGAGATGGCGCGCTCGGTGGTCTGCTGCGGGACCGATGCGGCGAACGGGAATCGGGCGCCGAGCGCGGAGAAGTCGAGGGTCGCGAGCCGACGGGCGCGGTCGTATGCGGCGCCGCGTTCGATCCGCGCGGCCTCCTCGAGGATCCGCTCGGTCGCGCCGCACGCCTCCAGGGCGGCGAGCACGGGCGGGTGCAGGCCGATCGCGCGACCGTTCGGTGCGCTGTCGGAGCGGGACCGCGTGTCGGCGGCGGCGTCCCGTTGCTCGAGCAGGAGGGTCTCGATCCCGTGCCGCTGGAGCTCGGCGGCCAGGAATCGGCCGACGGGTCCGGCCCCGACGACGATCGCGTCGTGGTCGACCGGGGAGTCACGGTGCGCCGCTTCGGGTGTCGTGCACGGCGAGCAGCCGGAATCTGCCGACGGTCTCGACCCGCCAGCCGGCGGGGAGCCGTGCCACGAGCTCTTCCGGCGTGTAGCTCCGTCGGATGCTGCGCAGGCCGTCGACGCGCAGGAAGGTGCCGCGCGCGACGGGGATCGCTCCGATCGCGAAGCCCGCGTACGCGAGGCGTCCGCGGGCGATGTCCGAGTGGATGCAGAGGCGCGAGGCGAGCACCGTCGAATCGTCGATCAGCGCGTCGAAGGCCGAGTCGTCGAGGTGGTGCAGCACGTGGTTGGAGATGACCAGGTCGAAGGTGCCGCCCGCGCGGACGAGGTCCCGGCTCGTGGCGCTGCGGAACCGGATGCCGGGCGTCTGCGGTCCGCTCCGGGCCGCGCGCGCGGCGCGGGGGTCGGGATCCACTCCGAGTCCCTCGACGGCGAACCCGTCTCGGCGCGCCAGACCGACGATCCGGCGCAGCACGTCGCCGCCGCCGGAGCCGATGTCGAGGATCCTGGCGGTCCGCGGGGATTCCGCGAGCAGCGGACGGATCCTGGTGCGGTAGACGCGACCCCACCGCGAGACGGCGCGGTTGACGCGGTCGAATCCGCGGAGCGTGCGCTGCAGTGTCTCCGGGTCGCAGTCGGGATCGTCCATGAGCTCGGTCAGCTCCGCGTCGCGGGAGCCGAGGCGCACCGGCGTCATGCGGGCACGCGAGGGGCCGTGCGCCGCAGGAGACGCACGGTCTCCACGGTGAGCCCCGGCCCGAAGCAGAGGCCGAGGATCCGGGCGCCGTCGGGCAGCGCCGCGTCGCCGAGGATGCGCTGGAGGATGAAGAGGATGGTCGCACTGGACATGTTGCCGTAGTCGCGCAGCACGGAGCGGGAGTACGCCATCGCCACGTCGGGAAGGCCCACGCCGTCCTGAACGCGGTCGAGCACGCTCCGGCCGCCCGGATGGACCGCCCAGGCGTCCACCTCGGTGCGGGGATCGGAGCCGGCGTCGAGCACGGCGTTCACGACCCCGGCGATCTCGCGGCCGATGATGCGGGGGACGTTCGCGGTCAGCCGCATCTCGAATCCGTGGTCGCCGATCGTCCAGTCCATGTCCTCCTCGCCCTCGGAGGTGAGCGCGGTCGAGAACGCGCCGACCTCGAGCGAGGCTTCCCGTCGCGGGGGAGCGGAGGCGACGATGGCCGCCCCCGCCCCGTCGCCGAACACGGCGGAGGCGACGATCTGCTCCGGGTCGCTCGAGGAACGGATGTGCAGGGAGCACAGCTCGGTGCAGACCACGAGGACGACGGATCCGGGCTGCGCATCGCAGATCCTGGCGGCGGCGCGCAGCGCGGGGAAGGCGGCGGCGCAGCCCATGAACCCGATGTGGGTGCGTTCGACGGTGGTCGGGAGGCCGAGCTGCCGGACGAGCAGGTAGTCGGGGCCGGGAGCGAAGAAGCCCGTGCAGGACGCGGTGACGACGTGGGTCACCTCGTCGGCGGCGTACCCCGAGCGATCGAGCGCCTCGCGGGCTGCGGCTGAGCTCAGCACGGGCGCCTCCTGCCGGTAGAGCAGGTTGCGCTCCCCGGTGCTCGGGGCGCGCAGCGTCGCACCGTCCTCCGTGAAGAGGTTCTCGCCTTCGCCGAACCCGCCGATCACCGAGTACCGCGTGTCGATCGCCGAGGAGTCGAACGCGGCCCCGATCAGGCGGGCCGTCAGGCGGCTCACACCGGGCTGGGCGGCGAAGAAGTCGCGCGTGCTCGGTTGCAGGAGCCTGGCCCGGGGGACCGCGGTGCCGATGGCGAGGATTCGTGTCGTCATGGGCTCATGTAACGCCCCTTCGCGCGCCAAGGGAAGCCCTTGACAGCAGAAACACGGCTCGGGGTCTCGACCGTTCCGTGTCAACCCCCGGGCAGGACCGATCCGGATCTTCGATACTGGGCGCGACTGCGAGTGATCGGCACGCGCGGGACCGGGGGAAGACATGACCACGACACGCGGACGGTTCGCCTGCACAGCGGAGGCGGTGTTCGCCGTGCTCGCGGACGGGTGGTCGTATCCGAGCTGGGTCGTCGGCGCGTCGCGGATGCGCAACGTCTCGGACGCCTGGCCGGCACCCGGTGCGAGGCTCGCCCACTCCGTCGGGATCTGGCCGCTGCTCCTGAACGACTCGACCACCTGCGACGACTGGGACCCGCCGCGCCGGGCGATCCTCACGGCGCGCGGGCGCCCGTTCGGCGAGGCGCGGGTGGAGATCCTCGTCACCCCGGTGGCGAACGGCTGCGAGGTCGAGATGCGCGAGTACGCGGTGCGGGGGCCGGCCCGCCTCATTCCGCGCAGGGTCGAGAGCTTTCTCATCGGACTCAGGAATGCGGAGACCCTGCGCCGTCTGCGCTTCCTGGCCGAGGGGAGGGCTCGTGGCCGCGTCGCCCGGATTCGACAGGAGCCGCCCACGCAGTCGAGCGGAGATGCATAGTCCAGCGAGAGACGGGAGTCAAGGCCCTACGAGGAAACGCGATTCCGCAGGAGAGTGTTCCCAGGCCGGTGTACGGCGGAGCGCTCGCGCCGCACGATGCTGGGTCCGGACGGTCCTGATCGGATGCGTCACGAACTGTTCAAGGGAGAACCACCATGAGCTCCTCACCCAATCGCATCGTCGGAGGCATCTTCGGCGCCGTCTATCTGCTCGTCGGTCTGCTCGGCTTCGCCGTGACGGGCGGCGTCGGCTTCATCGCGACGAAGGGCGGGCTGCTGCTCGGCCTCTTCGCCGTGAATCCGCTGCACAACATCGTGCACCTCCTGATCGGCGCCGCGCTGCTGATCGCCGCCTTCTCGGGCGTTCGCGCCGCGAAGGCGGCGAACGGCACGGTCGGCTTCGTCTACCTGCTGGTGGGCATCGTGGGCTTCTTCATCGCGGACACCGCGGCGAACATCCTCGCGCTCAACACCGCAGACCACGTGCTGCACCTCGCGAGCGCGCTCGTCCTGATCGTTGTCAGCCTCGCGGCCGACCGCGCGGTCTCGGCGTCGCCCACCCGGATGGCGCCCTCACCGGCTCCGTGAACGGAACCCTCTGGTCGTCGCTCGCAGGATTCGGCATCGCGCTGATCCTGTGCGCGACGGCCGCGGGCAGCGGGATCGCGATCGCGGTTCCGCTGCTGCTGCTCGCGACCGCCCATCTGACCTGGGCGGTCGTCGCGCTGCGGCTCGGTCGGATCGCGACCCCGCGTCTGGCCTGCGCCGTAGCAGCGGTCGAGGTGCTGCTCGCGGGCGGGATGCTGATCACCGGCGTGATCGGCTTCGTCCCGTTCCTGGCGCTCGCCGGTCTCAGCTGGAGCGTGGCGGCCGTCTCGGCGGTCGCGCTGCGCCGAGCGCATCGGGACCCGGTGCCCGTGCCACGATCTCGTGCGCGCAGACCGGGCGTCTTCGTGCTCGTGCTCGTGGCGCAGGCCCTCGTCGTCTCCGCGGTGACGACGCCCGCCCTCGCGCTGTCGACGCCCGGCGAATTCGCTCTGCCGCACGGCGAGTCGCATCAGGGGCATTGACATCCCCGCAACGCGGGGCCTCACCGGGGAAGGAGGCCGTCCGCAACCCCCTGGCGCCGATCCCGCCGCACTCATATCCTGGCGCCATGAACGCCATCGAGATCCTCACCGACCTGGCCCGGCGGCCGCTCGACGCGGCGGAGCACCTGCGCGATCGGCTGACCCCGGAACTGCTCAACGCCCACCCGCATCACGACAACTCCGTCGCATGGCTGCTCTGGCACGCGGCGCGCGAGATCGACGAGCAGCTCTCGGCCCTCTCCGGGCGCGAGCCGGTCTGGACCGCGGACGGCTTCGATCGTCGTTTCGGACTCGCGGTCGGTCCTCACGAGCTCGGCTACGGACACCGCGCGGAGCAGGCGCGCGCGATCCGCGTCGACGACCCTGGCCTGCTGCTCGACCACCTGGGGGCCGTGGTCGCCGCACAGCTCGCCTACCTGTCCGAGCTCGACGAAGCGGCCCTCGCCCAGGTGATCGACGATCGCTGGGATCCGCCGGTGACGCGCGGCGCCCGTCTCGTCAGCATGTCGGCCGATGCGCTCGAGCACGTGGGCCAGGCCGCATACATCGCCGGCATGTCGCCCGAGGCGTTCGAGGAGCACCGGGCATGAGCGCGAACGGAGACGTCGCATCGGTCGCGCAACTCGATCTGCAGCGGTACCTGGGGCTGTGGTTCGAGATCGGACGCCTGCCGCTGCGCTTCGAGGACGACGACGCGATCCGTGTCACCGCGGAGTACTCGCTGCGCGAGGACGGCTCGATCCGCGTCGACAACCGCTGCATCGACGGCGAGGGCGCCCCGACGCAGGCGCTCGGCCAGGCGGACCCCGTCGAGGGCATCCCGGCCGGCTCAGGGTCACCTTCCTGCCGGCTGGGCTGCGCTGGATCCCGTTCACGCGGGCCGACTACTGGGTGATCCGCATCGATCCCGAATACCGGATCGCGCTCGTCGGCACCCCGACCGCAGGCACCTCTGGCTGCTCGCGCGCGAGGCCGGACTCGATGCCGCGACGGTCGCCGACTACGCCAGCACGGCACGCGCGCAGGGCTATGACCTGACGGCCTGGATTCGCACGGAGCAGACCGGTGAAGCGGTCTCGGACGCCGAGCTCCGATCGGGCGCCTCGGCGTGAACGCACTCGTCAGACGCGCGACTGCCTGGGCGCTCCGGCTACGGCTGGTGCGCGCGTTCCTGCTGTACACCGAGCGCCGGGGCGCGATGCTGGCGGACAGCATCACCTATCGCGCACTGTTCAGCATCTTCGCCGCGGTGCTGCTCGGCTTCTCGCTCGCCGCGCTGTGGCTCGGAGGCGACCCCGATGCGCTGCGCGCCCTGCGGGACGCGCTCGAGCGCGTGCTGCCCGGGCTGTCGAAGGTGGTGGATCCCACTGCGGTCCACGCCCCGGTCGGTTTCACCGTGGTCGGCGCACTGTCGCTCATCGGCCTCGTCGGCGCCGCCATCAGCGCCATCGGGAGCCTGCGCACCGCGCTCAGGGTGCTCTCCGGCGAGCTGCACGACGACGGCTTCTTCCTCTGGACGATCCTGCGGAACCTCCTGGTCGGCGTCGCGTTCGGCGGGCTCCTGATCGTGGCGGCCGTGCTCGGCGTCGCCGCGTCGTCGGGCGTCGAGACCGTCTCCGGGTGGCTCGGGTGGTCGGCGCGCAGCATCGGAGCCGTATTCGCCGCACGCGCGCTGGGCATCCTGATCGTCTTCGCGATCGACCTGGCAGCCATCGCCCTGGCGTTCCGGCTGCTGTCGGGGGTGCGCGCACCCGCACGCGCGCTGTGGACGGGCGCCGCGCTGGGGGCGCTCGCCCTGACGATCCTGCTCTGGGTGAACCTCTCGGCGCAGGCGATCCTGATCGCGAGCAGCTACATCATCACCGCGACCGCGGAAACGCACGACCGGGTGCGTCTCAGATACGGCGCGGAGACCTTCGCTCAGCGGCGTCGCCAGCAGGCAGAGGATCGGTTGCAGGCGGCGAAGGCGGAACTGCTCGCCGCGCAGGAGGCCGAGCGCGAGGAGCGCGAGGCGCTCAGGCCTACGGCCGATCTCCGGGAGTGAGGCGTGCGAGGCGGTGGACCCCCACCGCCGCGAGGAGGAAGACCAGGACGATCATTGCGCCCAGGCTCGTCAGATAGAGCGGGGCCTCAAGGCGATGCACCGCCTCGGCGTCCCAGTCGGCGTAGGTGTCGCCGATCGAGTTCAGATTGGCGAACGAGAGCATGAAGTAGGCGGGGCTGCCCAGCACCAGCAGTGCCAGGTAAATCGCCGCGAGCGCCCAGGATGGGAGCGCACTGGACTGAAGCGCGGCGAACGCAGGCCCGGACGCCGCGGCGACGCCCAGCACGATGAAGACGCCGCCGGGAACGAGCGCGCGATCCTGGCCGGCCCGCCGCATCGCGTCCAGCGTCCGGTCCAGCGGTTCGTGGCTGGCAGCGACGAGCCCCCAGTCGTTCATCACCGTGAGCCCGAATACGCCGAACGCGAGGATCAGCAGAGAACCGGCGACGGCGATCGCGATGCGCACGCGGAGGTTCTCAGTCGATCGCCACTGGCCGCTTCAGGCGCAGCACGACGATGGTCATGGTCGCCGCGGTGAGCGAAGCGAGCACCATGTGCACGCCGACGGCCAGCGGGGGAGGCCCGAGCGCGACTGGTAGACGCCGACGGCGATCTGCACGATGAGGAGGCCGAGCAGCGCCCCGGTCCAGCGGCGCGGTCGGAGGTCGCGGGTGATGGCCCAGCCGAAGAGCACGGCGACGAGCGCGAACGAGATGTAGCCCGGCCACGCGTGCACGTGGGCGAGGATCGACGCGTCGAGGCCGTGGCGCTGGATGTCGGCGTCGCCCGAGTGGGGGCCGGCGCCCGTGGTCAGGACCCCCACGACCACGAGGATCGCCATGACGAAGGTGGTGATGTGGGTGAGGATCGCGAAGGGCTTCGGCACGGCGCGCTCGCGCGGGCCCGCCGCCTCGTACATGCGCGCGATGTACGCCGCCGTCAGGCAGACCAGCACGAGCGAGACGATGTAGTGGAAGCTCACCAGGTTCGCGTTCAGGTGCAGCCAGACGATGACGCCGCCGACGAGCGCCTGCACGAGGACGAGGGCGAGGACCACGATCGACAGGGTGAGGAGGTCGCGACGGATCGCGCGGATACGCCAGCTGAGGATCACCACGAGCAGCGCGAAGACCAGGAGCGGTCCCGAGATCGTCCGATTGCCGAACTCGATGAGCGAGTGGTAGCTCAGCTCCTCGGTGGGGACGAGGGAGCCCGCGGTGCAGAGCGGCCAGGTGGGGCAGCCGAGGCCGGAGCCCGTGAGCCGGACGGCGCCGCCGGTCGCGATGATCGTCGCGTTCAGCACGAAGGACACCCACGCGGCGATGCGCAGGAAGCGCGGTGCGCG